>CAZMNU010000100.1:0-8474 GCA_964567725.1 uncultured Desulfobulbus sp.
TATGCCGCGCAATTTACAACAGTATCGTACTTATTTTCTTTGAAAAATTTTTCTCATACTTCTTGCCCAAACTCTTTCCTCCACCACCCGCTCGCCGACGAACCCGGCGCCGTTCCACCGAGATTGGAAGCGCTGGTAGCCATTCTCGCGCAAACCGAGCCAGGAAACCTGCACACCGCCGTCCCGGGCCAAGCTCAGGAAGGGCTTGACATCGGGCTGGTCGTTGGCCGCGTGCACCCGGACCGTTGCGCCCCAGGAGCCGTTCCAGTAGCGGCTGGCGAACACATCGTCGCTCAACCCGGTGTAGCTGGACCAAGCCGCCCAAGCGACGCCTTGGCGGTCGACGAGCAGGGCCGGGGCATAATTGCCGTCAAAACCGGTGCGGATCCTGCCCTCGCGAGGTTTTGCGCCAAGCGCGTCGATGCGGTAGCGCAGATCGGAACGGCCCTCCTTGTCACGGGCAATCCACAGCAGCCACAGGCGGCCGCCTTGGTCCACGGTGCAGGCCGGGGTGATGTCGGCCTCGGGCCCGTCCACCAGCCGGATCGACGGCCCCCAGCCGTTTTCTTCCTGCACGGCCGTGAATAGGTCGAACCCCTGACCGCGGTCGGCCGCCCAGACCAGCCGGATCGCCTCGGCCGCCGCGGCCGGGCAGACCCTGAGGAGCAGGCCGCAGAGTGCGGCGGCGATAGCTGCTGTTGCCTTTTTGTTCATGAAGGACCTTCCTGTGCGTTACGTTCGACCGAAGGGCGAGACGGTCCTGCGCCGCAGCCCGGGCCGGAATCGGCCCTAAGGTATACCGCCTGCAGCCGCGTTCAAAGCAAAATCTGGCAAAATCGGGCGAACGGACGACCCGCCCCGCCCGGCCCTGCCGCTGGAGGCCCGCCACGCCAACCGTCCGCGCCTCCGCCGGCTGCGATCCGCCCGGCCGCGCTGCACGGAAAAAAGGAAAGCTGTTGACTTCCCCCCAGCCGTTCTGTAAGTCCGATGGCCGAACCCGCCGGTCGCCCGGCCACCGCCCTGGCCGCCCCGTCCCCTCCTCCGTTCGAACTTCATCTTTGCCCTGATCCGCCCATGCCGACCACCCGACTGCCCGCCGAAACCCTGCGCCTGACCATCGATCCCGACTCCCTGGGCTTTGCCGACACCTCGGCCCTGCAGGACCAACCCCTGCCCTGGATCGGCCAGGAGCGGGCGGAAACCGCCGTTCGCTTCGGCCTGGAAATGGCCCAGCCGGACTACAACCTGTTCGTGCTCGGCGAGGTGGGCAGCGGCCGCTCCTCCCTGCTCCTTCAGGCCATGCAGGAGGCCGCCACCCGCCGGCCCACCCCGCCGGACCTCTGTTACCTCCACCATTTCGATGGGCCGGAGCGGCCCCGGGCCCTGCGCCTGCCCGCCGGCCAGGGCCGGCTGCTGCGTCGGGGCATGACCCGCCTGGTCCAGACCCTGATCAAGGAAATTCCGGAGCAGTTGGACTCGGCCCACGCCAGGGTGGAGGGTGAACGGCTGGAAAAAAACTTCAAGGAAGAGGAGGCCAAGGCCTACGGAGAACTCGACGGGTTTGCGGAATCACGCGACTTCGCCCTGCACCGCGACGCCGGCCGGCTGCTGTTCACCCTGCGCGGGCCGGAGGGACGGGCCATGACCGAGGACGAGATGCTCACCCTGCCCAGGGAGCGGCGGGCTGACATCGCCCGATTGGAGCAGGAACTGCTTGCCGAGATCAACCGCTACCTGGAGCGGGTCCGTCCGCTCGAACAATCGCTTGCAGAGGAGCTGGCCGACCTGCGCCGCCGGGTGGTGCGCCCGCTCATCGACCGGCAGCTGCGCGAGGTCCGCGAAGAGCTGAAAAAGCAGATCAAGGATTCGGTCAAGCTCGGCGCCTGGCTGAACCGGTTAAAGGAGGATATCCTCGACAACCTGGAACTGTTCCGACCGGCCGAATCGGACGATGCACCCCGGCGGGAGGCGCTCGCCGCCCTGGTGGCCCGTTACCGGGTCAACCTGGTGGTGGACAACCACGACCTCGAGGGCGCGCCGGTGATCGTCGAGGACAACCCCCTGTTCCGCTCGCTGTTCGGCAGCATCGAGTACCAGAGCGAAAACGACGTGCTCGTCACCGACTTCTCCCGCATCCGCGCCGGCAGCCTGCACCGGGCGCACGGCGGTTTTCTTCTGCTCCACCTGCGCGACCTGGTCGCCGACGGCCTGGTCTGGGAGAAGCTGCGCCGTTTCCTGCGCAGCGGCCGGCTGCAGATCGAGGAACCGGGCACAACCTACGCGCCGGTGGCCGCGGTGTCGCTCGAACCCGAACCCGTGGACGCGGACGTGAAGATCGTGCTCATCACCTCGCGCCAGCTCTACTACGACCTGCAGGACGCGGACCCGGAGTTCGCCCGCCGATTCCGGGTCAAGGTGGACTTTGCCGAGCGGTTTGCGGCCAGCGACGAGGCCCGGCACGCCTCGGCGGTGTTTGTCGCCCGCACCTGCGCCCGGCTCGGTCTACCGCATTTCTCCGCTGCGGCAGTGGCCCGCCTGCTCGAGCAGGGCCACCGCGAGGCCGAGGACCGCGGCCGGCAGAGCGCCATTTTCGGCCGCACCGAGGCCCTGGTGCTGGAGAGCGCCACCCTCTGCCGGCTGCGCGCCGGTCGGCTGGTCGAGGCCACGGATGTGGACGCGGCACTCATGGCACGCACCCGGCGCCACGACTACCCGGAAGAGCAGATGCGCGAGGCCATCGCCGAGGGCGAGGTGCTCATCAGCCTGCAGGGTGAGCAGGTCGGCCAGGTGAACGGCCTGACCGTGGTCGACCTGGGTGACCACACCTTCGGCTTTCCGACCCGTATCACCGCGCGCACCTACGCCGGTGAGGAGGGGGTGGTGAGCATCGAGCGCGAGGTGGCCCTATCCGGGCCCATCCACGACAAGGGAGTGCTCATCCTCAAGCACTACCTGGCCTCGCTGTTCGCCCGCAACACGCCGCTCGCCCTCAACGCGGCCATCGTCTTCGAACAGGAATACCACGGCATCGAGGGGGATTCCGCCTCCTGCGGGGAACTCTACGCCCTGCTCTCCTCGCTCGCCGGGGTGCCGCTCCGCCAGGGGCTGGCGGTGACCGGCGCGCTCAACCAGCATGGCGAGGTGCTGCCGGTGGGCGGTATCAACGAGAAGATCGAGGGATATTTCCGGGTGTGCGCCGCGGCCGGGCTGGACGGCAGCCAGGGCGTGCTCATGCCGGGCCGCAACCGCAGGCACCTGATGCTCGATCACGCGGTGGTCAACGCCGTCGAGCAGGGACTGTTCCACATCCACACCTTCGACCTGGCCCTGGACGGCCTGGCGCTGCTCACCGGCCGGGAGGTCGGCACGGCCAACACCAGCGGCGCCTATCCGCGCACCAGCGTACTCGGCCAGGCCCAGCAGGCCCTCCTGGCCCATCGCCGCGCCGTCCAGCCCATGGAACACCGCCGGCCGCTGCATTGAGCGGAAAGGCCCGGGTCAGCCGTGACGGAACAAACGGCCGCCCATTGCCGACATCAGGCGCAGGTCGAATACAGCCCCGGGAAAACGGATCCATGGACCCGCCGAACAGCGTAGGCGGAAACGGACAAGGGGGCGGGAAAGGAGATGGATAAAACGGCAGGGACGACCGGCGACGCAGATGGTCATCGGTCGTTTTCGGCAAAGACCCAGGAGACTGAAAGGGTATCCGGCGGCGATCAGCCGAATGTACTGGAGAATGGTTGCGGCAAGAGGAGTTGGCCCGCCCGGTCAGTAGATGCAGCGCATGCCCGCCGCACCCGGACGGCAGCGCTCGCCAAAGGCTGCGACCAGGGCCCGGGTCGCGGCCTCACCGGTGCAGTGGCAGGGAATGATCTCGTCCGGGGCCAGGGCCTGCAGGGCCTCGATGGTCCTGTCGAGGCGCCCCTGGTCGGCGTTCACCAGGTGAAAACCGCCGATCACGGCACGCACCCGGCGACCGCCGGTCAGTCGCTGTACATGAAGAAGGGTGTTGACCAGGCCCGCGTGGGCGCAGCCCACACAGACCACCAACCCCGTGGGCGTATCGATCCACAGGGCGAGGTCGTCGTCGATCGGGTCCGGCCGATGGCCGCCGGTATCGAGAAAAAAGGGGCCGCCCGTGTCCTCGCAGGCGGTCTGCCGCGGAATCGGCCCGCTCAGGCCGATGGTGCCGGCAAGTTGCATGGACTGCTGCACCCAGTGCAGCCGCTCCTCGGGCAGCCGGTCAAGCGCAGCCATGGACGGGCGGGGCATGTGCAGCGGTTTGGGCTGGTGGTCGCGGACCGCGTAGCGGGGCGAGACCGCCGCCGGGTGGCAGTACAACTCCGCCCGTCGGGCCAGGCCGAGCACCTGCGCCAGGCCGCCGGTGTGGTCATAGTGGCCGTGACTGAGCACGATGGCATCGATCTCGCCCAGGTCCAGACCGAGAATGCGACTGTTGGTCGTACAGGCGTCGCTCTGGCCGGTATCGAACAGCAGGTTGTGTCCCGCGGTACGAATATGCAGCGACAATCCGTGTTCCGTGACCAGGCCCGGGGCGCCCCGGTTGTCGACCAGGATGGTGATGGTGGTGGTCTCTGTGCTCATATCGCCTCCCGGCGCATGCATTTGCCCTCGGCCCGGGCCAGCGGCCGGCCGTCGGCGCGCAGTTCCGCCTTGAGGTGATAGAGCGGAGGGCAGGGAAAAACCAGCCAGGCGATCAGCTCCAGCGGGATATTGCAGGCAACGGGCTGGAGGTAGCGGACCCGCAGATCGCCGGTGAGAGCCTGGATGCCGTGCTGAAACAGCCAGTGGATGATGGCCGTATCCATGAGTGCAGCGATCACCCCGCCGTGGAGCAGACCGTCGTACCCCTGCAAATCCTCGCTGGCAACGAACTCGGCGCGGATCCGGTCATCCGCGGCCGGTGTGAACGGCAGTCGCCAGGACCGGGGGTGAAGCCCGCCGCAGAGCACACAGCGGCTGTGTCCGTTCCGGTCGCCCAGACCGGCAGCCGATCCGGTGTCCACACCGTGCGCAGACCGATCCGACACCCTGCCCGCAGGCGGCCCCGCCGCCCCGACCACGCCCCGTCCCTGCCCGGCTGATCCCGAGTCCAGGACCATTTCCGACGCATCGTGCGCCCTGCTCTCCCACATCCTGGTCATGCGTCCCTCTGCCCGTTGCGGCCAAACCGGCGCAGGTAAAAGGTATGGCCCCGGTGGACGGTTTGGTGCAGGTGGCCGCGATCGACCAACTGTTCGACAACCTGCCAGGGCGAACCGGTTTGCGCCAAGAGCGCCCTGACCGCCTCGGCGCGCATGGGGTGCACGGCGGTGATCCGCAACAGGTCAGCGGCAGGGTCTCCGGTCGAGGAGAAATCGCTGCCTTCGTCGCCGATCAGGCACTCCACCGGCTGGACCTGCTCGGCAAGCACCTGGTACAGCTGGTTGAACACCGTCTCGTCCGGCCCGACACCCCAGGATTCCACCGGCGGGCGCACGGGAATGCCCAGGTAGGCGCAACGCGGCCGTATCCCGGCGAGAAATTCGGCCACCCCGCGCATCACCGCTTCGGTGTCGTTGATCCCCCGGACGAGCATGGTCTCGGTGACCAGCACCCCGGCAAAACTCTGTGCAAACACACGAATACCGTGGAGGATGTCGTCCAGGCGAAGGGACGGGTGCGGCCGGTCGATCCGTCGCCAGACCGCCTCGTCCACACTGTCCACCTTCACCGACACCCAATCGGCCAGGGACAGTTCGCGGCGCACCTCCTCCCGACCGAGCAGCGAACCGTTGGTGATCACGGCCACCGGCACACCCAGGGGCCGCAACAATTCGATGGCCTCACCCAGGTGCACATCCAGGGTCGGTTCCCCGTCCGGCACAAAGGTCAGGTAATCGACCCGCTCCCCCTGCTGCCGCAGTTGTGTGAGCCGGTCCGCCACCGCCTGCACGATCTGTCCCGGGTCGACAAAAGACCGGCGGGCGGTGAGCGGATGGGTGGTTCGGCCCACCTGGCAGTAGACGCAGGCATAGGAGCAGTGCTTGGCCGGGATGTTGTTGATGCCAAGACTGCGCCCCAGCCGCCGCGACGGTACCGGCCCGAAAATCCGGCCCGCTGTTTCCTCGCTCATAGGCCGCTATCCCCGGAATCCTGCACCCGTCCGTGCCTGTTGCCTGTACGGTTGCGTGCGCTGCGCCGGTCCGGGTGACCGGTCATCGACGCCGGCCCCGGGGCGCATCGGCACCGGCGGCCTCGGTCAGCTTGCCTTCACGGTACAGGGCCAGGGCCTCGCTGACCGTGGCTGCCGTGGTGGTGTAGATCGTCACCCCTGCCGCCCGCAGGGCCTGAAAGGCCTTGGGGCCGCAGTGACCGCTGACCAGCGCCTGACCGCCCAGGCGGACCACGGTCTCCGCGGCCTGGATGCCCGCGCCCTGCGCCGCCTGCCCATGGGGATTGTCCTCGACCGTAAAGGTGTCGGTGTCCAGGTCGTAGACCAGAAAGGCGGCACAACGGCCGAACCGCGGGTCCATGGGCGTCTCGAGCCCCTTGCCGGCAACGGTGAACACTATTTTCATGCAGTACTCCCTGTTCCGGATGGCCGGAACCGTTGGTTGTTGTAGATCCGACCGGATGAATCGCCCGGTCGGGTTCGCCGCCCGGAACACCTCCGGGTGGGCAGAACGCCGGAGAAGGTTCTTTGCAGAACGTTCCCCGGCAGACGGGCTTCAGCCCTGGTTGTCGCCGGCCGCCAACTCTGCGAGCCGTTTTTCAATGAAGGCCAGCTGGCTTTTGAGCAGACCGGCCTGCTGCTCCAACCCCTGCCGCTGGACAGCCGGGTCGGCTGCCATGGGTGGTGCGGCAAATCCCGCACCGGCCAGGGTGGGGTATACCCTGTTGCGGTAACCGCGGCCGCCACCGGCAAAACGCCGATTCCCGGCAAAACCGCGGCCGCCGAATCCCAGGCCGAAGCCTCGGCCTGCCGGGCCGCCGGCAAATCCCGGCTGAACGTTCCCCGCGCAGAGGCCTGCCCCCCGCCCGGTCATGGGGCCTTCGCCCATCGGTCCTGTTCCATCTCCTCGTGGCATGTCGCTCCCTCCATTGTGGTGCAAGGAATCTGTCCCGCCCGGATTGCTTTCAGTCAGCCCGGTCGGGGTCTTCGGTTGCGGCCGGACCACCCGGCTGGTCGGTCGAGGGGAGATCGATGCGGTCCGCCCGGTTGCGCACAACCGGTCCGCCCCCACCTCTCCGTCGTCGCCGCCCGGCCCTGGTGGCCATGGGTGGCGGATCATCAGGGCGAACGCCCCGCAGCCGTCTGCGGCAGCCCGGCATGACAAAGGTTTCGTCGCCCAGCCGGCCTGCCAGCCAGCAGGCGACCACCTCCTGCAGATCACCGGCCAGAAAAGGCTGCACGGTGATGCCCCGCGCGATGATCAACTCGTGCAGGCTGCGACTGATCGCGCCGCAGACCAGCACCTCGATGCCCACATCGGCCAGCTGCACGGCACGACGCGCCGGCGCACCCTCGACCAGCGGCTGGTCGGCCCGCATGACACCGGCGGAGGAAATGCTGACCACCAGCATCCGCCGGGCGGTGTCGAAGACCGGCGCCAGGCGTCCATTCCAGTAGGGAAAGGCCGCCTTTGCAGGTTGTGTTCGCTGGTGTCCGTTCACACTTAAAAATATGCAAAAAAGGGACCAAAAGCGAGGGCGAGCCCTGAACACTGCCAACCTCCTGTTTTTAGATGTTTCATCATTTTCCCGCGCTCCCTGTGAAAAACGAAAAAGGTGCAAAAATGCACCTTCTGTCTTTTGAAGTGCTGCGCTATTGCACCTTATTAGCGGTGTCGCCCGACCATACCCTGCCCAACAGCCCCAGTTTCTTCATGCGCCGGAACAGGGTCGTTTTGTGAATACCCAACTGGCGGGCCGTGGCCAGCCGGTTGTTGTTGTTCTTCTCGAGGGCTGCGCGGATGGTCTGGGCGTCGAGCAGGTCACGCACCGCGCGCAGGTCGCCGGTGCGCTGCTGCAGGTGATCCCGCAGGAGCAGTTCGCGCGGCAGGTGCGCCATGGTGATCAGGCCATGGTCACAGAGGATGAAAGCGTGCTCGACTACGTTTTCAAGTTCGCGGATGTTGCCCGGCCAGTCATGGGCCATGAGCAGCGACAGGGCTTCGGGCTCGATACCTGCAACCGTTTTCCCCTGCACCTGGTTGAACCGGGCAATGAACAGGTCGACCAGCGGCGGGATGTCCTCCCTGCGACGACGCAGGGGCGGCAGTTCGATGCGAACCACGTTGATGCGGTAATAGAGATCCTCCCGAAACCGGCCCGAGCGCACCAGTTCGGCCAGGTCCTGATTGGTGGCAACGATGACCCGGGCGTCGGCGGGCACGGAAGCGACACTGCCCAACGGTTCGTAGCACCGTTCCTGGAGCACGCGCAGCAGTTTGACCTGCAGGGCGGGA
>CAZMNU010000101.1:0-8428 GCA_964567725.1 uncultured Desulfobulbus sp.
GCCAGCAGACCAACCGGGCGTTCAAGGGGCTGCTCGCTGCCCTGGCCGTGGCCGTGTTCGTGTTCGCCGACAACCGGCGCCACCCGGACAAGGGCTTCATCCAGCCCATGGACAGAATCCCGGCCTATGTCCGGGCCGTGCATGCGGCCGAACAGCTGCGCCTCGAAGAACACAACCAGTACCTGGTGCTGCGCACCCAGAACATCGATCCGCGCGCCGCGCCCGTCTCGGTTCGCGTCGGCAGCCGCCGTCGCAGCGCCACCATGGCCGATGCCACGGTCCTGCCCGCGGACGGTGGCCGGGAGTTCATCACCCGCTGACCGGCAACTCCTTCTTGCGCTCCTCGGCCACCTGCTCCGCCCGCCGGAGCAGGTAGTGGAGCGAGGGCAGCGGCCGGGTCACCACCAGAAACTGGTACCCGAACAACCCCTTCCACAGCCGGATCAGGCCGGTGTGCAGGGTGCTGGCCAGCCGGGCCAGGGTTTCGCTCCGGAAGAAGTGCTCATACGGCAGGGGCACGCCGACGATGGTGACGATCTGAAAGCCGTTCTGGCTGAACAGCTTGCGCACCGAGCGCAGGGTGAACAGCCGGTGCTGGCGAAGGTTGATCACGCCCTGGCGCGAGTAGGAGAACCGGCCGAGCAGGAGCAGCAGGCGGGTCACGCAGAAGGCCACGTTGGCCACGTGCAGGATGATGGTGATGTCCGGGGAATCGACGCACAGCCGCCGCAGGTCCGGGATCAGCTGCTCGGGCTGATCGCCCGGGATACCGTCGCCGGCGAGCAGCAGGCAGTCGAAATCCTTGACCTCCAGGCTCGACGAGGCCAGCCGCTCCTCGTCGTGGTCCACCAGGCGGCAGTTGCGGGCCTCGAGTTCGCGCCGCAGGGGGCCGGCCAGGGTGCCGATCACCAGCACCCGGCTGTCGCGGGCAACGCGCGCCAGCACCTGCCGGTCGAGGAAGGTGAGCCGGTCTTCGCCCACCGGCGGCGGCTCGACCGCGCAGTCGAACTTGCGGTCGTAAAAGATGTGGTAGCGCTGCACCCGGGCCTGCAGGGTGGTCCAGCAGACGTTCCAGGCGTAGTGCAGGCCGTTGACATGGCAGACCTCGTCCCCGTAGAAGGTCGGGATGGGCAGTTCGCGGATGCGCAGCCGGGCGATGACGAACTGGATGATGATCTCCGTGTCGAAGTGGAAGTCATTGGAATTGAGATCAAAGGGCACAGTGGCCAGGGCCCGGGTGGCGTACAGCCGGTAGCCGCTGTGGAACTCGCTCAGCCGGGTGCCGAGCAGCAGGTTCTGGAAGCGGGTGAGGATCTTGTTGCCCACGAACTTGTAGAGCGGCATGCCGCCGCGCAGGGCCCCGCCCCGGTCGAGCATGCGCGAGCCGAACACCGCCTCGGCCTCGCCGCCGGCCAGCACCGCGACCAGCTCGGGCAGGCACTCGGGCGCGTACTGGCCGTCGCCGTGCACCAGCGCCACCCAATCGAAACCGTTCTCGATGGCGTAGTGAAAGCCGATCTTCTGATTGCCGCCGTAGCCCTGGTTGACCGGGTTGAACAGCACGGTCAGCTTGAAAGGCACGATCCCCCGGCGGTTGGCCAGCTCGCTGCGCAGGAAAGTGTCGTCCCGGGAGGAGTCGTCGATGATGAGCACCTCCACCTCGTAGCGCTCCGCCAGATCCGTGGGGATCCGCCGGAGCACGTCCTCGATGGTCCGCTCGGCATTGTAGGCGACGATAAAGATGAGCAGCCGGCCGAGCCGCTCCGGGGTCGGTCCCGCGCCGACCGCGGCCGCCCCGGTGAAGGCGGTGTTGTCCTGCAACGCTGTCATGATTCGATCCTTTCCCTGCCCGGTATCATCCACCGCCCCCTCATTTCCGCCCCAGCAGCCGGTACAGCCGGGTCAGCCGCGCCTCGTGCGGGATGATCAGCCGGAACAGGCGCCGGCCGAACCGGTGGACCACGAACAGCACCGCCAGCTGCCGCACACGGGTGAAGCCGGCGAAGTAGCCGAGCGGCAGCACCCGGTTGAGGGTATGCAGGCGGGTGATGCGGAGAATCTCGCCGCGGCCGATATCGTAACGTTCGGTGGTGATGGGCTCGTCCATGGTTGTCTACTCCCGCAATCGGTCCCTGATGGTACGGGCGAAAAATTTCAGCCGCAGCAAGGGGTTCCAGCGCAGGGCCGCGGGCGGGTAGTCCCACAGGTGGCGCTGCCCCCTGCTCAGCCGGGCCTTTGGCCGGTGCTGGCCGTGGAAATCGTCCAGGTGGTGGCGGTGGCGGATGTTGGTGATCTCCTCGACCCGGGGGAAGGCGAGCCGGCTGACCAAGAGGTAGTTCACCCAGGGACGCAGTTCGTGCATGCGGTAGCCGAGCATGGCCACGGCCGCCCCGTAGCGGGCCACCCCGTCGAGCACGCCCTGCTGAAGCGGCTGGAAATGGGCGTCCTGCTGTTTCTCGGCGGAGCCGATCTCGTCCTCCTGGTCACGGAACACCAGTTCGACGCTGTCTCCGGAAAGGCGGTAGCCGTTCAGGGTCGGGTGCGGCGCCCGGCAGGCCTCCTCGAACAGGTCGCGGGCATAGAGAATGGTCGAGCCGGCCAGGTCGAAACGGTAACGGTCGTAGAGCACGCCCTCGACGCTGTTTTTCGGGCAGGTCGGGAACATCACGCCGCGGGTGGCGCCGAGCAGGAAGCCGCGGCAGGCCGGGGTGTCCGGTCGATGCTTGACCGCGTCGTAGAGAAAGCGCTGGATGGTGCCCAGCCAGCCGATGTCCACCAGGGCCACCTCCGGGTGGGCGAAGAACCCCTGCTCCTCCAGGTAGCGCTGCAGGGCCGCGTTGGCCGGACCGGTCTGGGCGCGGACCTCGTCCTGGAAGGCCCGGTCCTCGAGCAGCACGTTGAAGCGCAGCCGGTTGTCCGGCTCGTAGCCCTCGTGGGCGCCGGAGAGCACGGTTTCGGCAGTCAGGCCGTGGCGCTCCAGGTGGGAGGCGAACGGTTCGGGCTGCAGGCCGAACACCCGGCAGACGTCGCGGAAGTCGCGGTTGCCGGCGGGCAGGAAGACGATGTCCGCATTGTCGCGGATCAGCCCCTGGTGGGTGCAGCTCGCCCCGGCGAGCGCCATGCGGCTCACGTACAGGTACGAGGTCTCGGGCAGGGGTGCGGCCGGGAAGAGCGTGGGCACGATGGCGTTCCAGATGCGCTCGAACATCCACCCTTCGCGCGAGAAGAAGTAGAGCCGGCGGATGCCCGCCTGCAGGCAGGACTCGGCCACGCCCTGGATGAAGGCGGCGAGCAGGGGCGCGAGCACCGTATAGCCATAGGCGTAGAGCGGCGGCCGGGGCAGGTTCTCCGCCTCGAGCGGCAGGAGCATCTGCTGCACCAGTCGGCCCTTCCAGAAGGGCTGGCCCTGAGAGTAGCGGTGGTAGCGCTTGACGATGGCCTTGCGGTGCTTCTCGTCGCTGTCACGCAGCACCAGCGCCCTCATGCCCAAACCGGCAGGCCGCAGCCCGTCCGAGTGCGGGTTGTCGCCCACGTGCAGCCAGCGGTCCCAACTGAGGTCGTAGCGGTCGCGCAGCAGTTCGAATCCCTTGCCCGAGGCCTTGGCCAGGAAGGTGTCGGCCGAAGAAACCACCGCGTCCACCTGGTCACGGAAGCCGGCATGGCTGACCAGCCGCTCCAGGTGGGCGGCGGGCAGGTAGATGTCGGAGACCACCAGCACCCGCTTGCCGGCGGCGTGCAGGCGCCCCAGCCAGTCCACCAGCCGGGCGCGGGGCACGAGCATGGCGTTCTCGATGGCCAGTTCGTAGTCGGTCACCTCGTCGAGCAGGGTATCGGTGTACTGGTCGGCGAAGATGCGTTGCAGGGTCCGGCTCATGAAGTCCGGGTAGCGGGCCTCGTGGTCCTCGAACTGCTGGCTGGTCTCGCGGCGCTGGCCCTGCTCGACCCGGTCGCGCAGCCGCTGCACCTGCGGCCACGACCAGGTGAGCCCGGCCTCGGCCGCGCGCGCGGCGATGTAGCGGGCCACCGCCGGCTTGACCATGTCCGGGTCGTGGATGCGGCGGATGAGGAGGGTGTCGAACAGGTCGAAGGAGACGGTGTCGCAGTCGGCCGCGGCCTGTTCGCCGGCTCGCAGCAGTTCGTCGAGGGTGTAAAAAGTCTGCCAGTTCATGGGCGATCACCAGCCGGAATCATGAAGTCGACCAGCACGGGGCGGCGCACCGGCGGTTCAGCGGCCCAACCGCCGCCGCAGGGCGCGCACCAGGGTCCGGGCCGACTGGCGGATGGAGGGCTCGGCCGGCGGTGGCGCCAGGGTCTGCCGCACCTCGGCCAGTTCCTGCTCCAGTTCCACCAGCCGGTCGCAGCCCGCGGCCACCAGGTCGCGCACCGCCTCCGGGACGCCGGCCAGCAGGTAGGTGCGGATCACCTGTTTATCCTGCTCGCGGCCGATGATGGCCGCCTCACTGAGCGTGTTGCCGCCGTGGATGCGGTAAAAGAGCAGCCGGTCGCGGTCGAGATAGCGGACCCGGCCCGGGCAGGCGAGCAGCACCCGGAAGATATAGTCGTAGTCGTGCAGGTAGCGCAGCGGCGCGAACGGCCCCACCCGGGTCGCGGCCTCGCGGGTGAGGAACAGGTTGGAGGTGGTGACCATGAAATTGCCCTTGAGAAAGGCGGTATACAGGTCGCCACAGGTGAAATAGAAAGCCCGGTTCTTCCGGTGCCAGAGATTCCAGCCGAAGTTCGGGTCATCGAGCGGCCGGCCGTCGTCGTCGATGGGCGAGACATCGGTGAACAGGCACTCGGCGCCGCTCTCCCGCTGGGCCGCGAGCAGCCGCTCGAGCCGGTCCGTGGTGTAGACGTCGTCCGAGTTGAGGATGGCCACGAACTCCCCGGTGGCCAGCGACAACCCCCGGTTGATGGTGTTGTAGGCGTCCCGGTTCTGCTGGTGGTAATAGCTGAGCCGCGGGTCCCTCACCGCCTGGACAATGGCGCCGGTGCGGTCGGTGGAGCCGTCGTCGACCACGATCAGCTCCAGGTTGGCGTGCGTCTGGGCGAGCACACTGTCCACCGCGGCCTGGATGAACCGCTCGTGGTTGTAGGCGGGGATGACGACGGAAACCTTGGGACTCATGACTCCTCTCGGGATGGGACCGCCCGGCGCACGGAGGCGGGGGCAACCGGCCGGCCGGCGCCGGCGGACAGGTGGCCTACCCTACAACAGGGCGCGGCTCCGGACAAGACATAATTCCGGTCACATGCAGGCGGCCGTGGCCATCCGGACAGCGACCGGTCAAGGGCCGGACACATCGCTGCGCACCTCCACCGCGCCCACCGCAGCACGGACCGGCGGCCGGCCCCTGGGGGCAACCACCTCCAGGGCAACCGCCTCGTTGGGCAGCAGGATCTGGCAGACCGGGCTGTCCGGCCGCACCCGGCAGCCGCGCACGCCGGCCTCCCTCCCCTCCCTGTCGAGCAGCCGGACATCGAGCCGCTCGCCGCTCTCCACAGTAAACGTCACCGCCGCCACCCGCACCTCGCCGGGCCGTCCCGCCGGCAGACCGGCCAGTTCCACCCGCCGTGCCGCCGGGGCCACTTCCCGGCGCAGCAGCACCCGCTCCGCGTTGCGGCGGAACTTCTCCTCCACGTAGTGGGCGCCGAGCCGCCAGGGGTTCTTGGGCGGCGGGCGGAGGATGAACATGTTGAGGATCTCCTGGATGACGATGGTCGGCTGCTCGTAAAAGAAGATCTCCTTGGGAAAGTTGACCACGGTGCGGTGGTTGAGCACCCGCCGGGCATTGGCCGAAAAGAAATAGATGCACTTTTCCAGGAAGGAGTCGCCGAGCAGGGCAATGGAGGGCAGCGGCGCCCCGGGATTGCGCAGCAGGCGCACCTCCATGCTCGAGCCGTCCGGGCCGGTGATCGGCCGCAGCGGCGGGTAGTGGTCGTAGATGCCGCCGGGCGGCAGGTCGAGGGCGGTGTCGTAGGGCCCGCCGGGCCGCGGCACCATGGTGATGTGGTGCTCGTTGCGGTGCAGGAACAGCGGCAGGCCGAGCATGTACATGAAGCTCTCGTGCGCCCAATGCTCGTCGATGCGCATGTCGAAGTCCCCGAGTTCCGGAGCCGGGAACGGGTACTGGGGAAAGAAGCGGGCCAGCTGGTCGACGATCGCCCGGTAGGCGACAAAGGCGCCGTAGAAGTTCCAGTGGAAATCGGTCTTGTAGAAAAGGAGCGGGTAGTCCGCCCGATCCTTGGCGGCGAGCAGCGGCGGCAGCAGGTCGATGAAGGGGATGTCCGCGTGCTCGCGCAGGTAGCTGGACAGCTGCTCGTAGCGGGAGCGGCCGCGCACCTGCTGCAGGCTGGCCGGCAGGTGTTCCGGGTAGACGAAGGCCTTGGTCGGTGCGAGCACGAACACGTATTCGCTGCCCCGCTGCTGCAGCCAGTAGCGGCGCTGCTCGAGGGCGATCTTCCACTGCAGCAACTCGGCCTCGGTGAACGGCGCCTGGCCCATGTAGTCGGCGATGTTGTCGAAGCTCTCGACGAGTTCGCCTTCCACCCGGCTGGTGCCCATGCCCTCGAAATAGAAGCCGTCGGTGCCGAGGGCGATGTTGTTGTTGGGCGAGACCCGCAGCAGGTGCACCTTGACCAGGGCGTTGAGCTGCACGAACCAGTGCGGCAGGCGGAACTCCCGCTTGAGGTAGTCTTCGTAGGCGGCGGGAAAGCCCCGCACCACGGCCAGCACCCTGGCCCCGGCGTTCTGCTCGGCGGCGGCGGCGAGTTGGCCGGCAACCGCAGCGGCGCTGCGGCCAAGAAAGGCGAGCTGGGCCGCCAGCGGTGCGGCGAGCACGGCCACGAACAGGGCGCTGAGCGCGAACCGGCGCAGCCCCTCGGCCCGGGCCAGGGGATCCAGGTCGCGCAGCCGCCAGACGAACAGGCAAACGAGGAGAACGACCACGATCAGCCCCTCGCCGGGAGCCTGCCAGAGGGTTTCCCGCAGGCCGAGGATGTTCTGCAGGGCGAGCACCAGCACAAGGAAAGAGATCGCGACGGAGGCGATCGTCAGGAGGCTGCGAAGCCGGTGGCGATGCATGGACCCTGCCCCCTAAAAGCGGAAATAGAGGAAGGGGTTGTGCGCGCCGCCGAGCACCGCGGCGATGCTGTAGACGAGCACGAAACCGAGCGAGCCGACCTGGGCCGTGGCCGCAAGCCGGCGCACCGCCGGAGCCGACACAATCGGTCGTCCCGCCCGCCACCGCTGCAGCAGCGCGAACAGCGGCGCCGAGCCGATCACCGCCGCGGCCAGGGTGAGGGAAAACTCGTTGTTCAGGGCGAGGAACAACTGCGAGTTGAACAGCGGCGCCCGGGAGAAATCGACCATGGCCTGCAGGTAGGCCAGGGCGTGGGCAAAGGTGTCGGCGCGGAAGAACACCCAGCCGACCAGCACCACCAGGAGCACGTAGGCATGCTGCAGCGGCGCGGGCAGCCGGTCGAGCAGCCAGCGCACCGCCGGCACGCGTTCCAGCACGAGGAAAAAGCCGTGGTACACGCCCCAGATGAGGAAGGTCCAGCTGGCGCCGTGCCACAGGCCGCAGAGCAGGAACACGAGCAGCAGGTTGGCGCCGGTGCGGGCCGCGCCGTGCCGGTTGCCGCCCAGCGGGATGTACAGGTAGTCGCGGAACCAGGTGGAGAGCGAGATGTGCCAGCGCCGCCAGAACTCGCGGATCGAGCGGGCGATATAGGGGTAGTTGAAGTTCTCGAGGAAGTGGAAGCCGAACATCCGGCCCAGGCCGATGGCCATGTCCGAGTAGCCGGAGAAATCGAAGTAGATCTGCAGCATGAAGGCGATGGCGCCGATCCAGGCGAGCGTTGCCGGCAGGGTTTCCGCCGGCGTGGCGAAGATGGTGTCCGCGGCCCGGCCCATGACGTTGGCGATGAGCACCTTCTTGCCCAGGCCGATGATGAACCGCTGCACGCCGCTGGCAAAGTCGTCCAGGCTGACCGTGCGCTGCTCGATCTGGCGGGCCACGTCGCGGTAGCGGACGATCGGCCCGGCGATCAGTTGGGGAAAGAGGGCCTTGTACAGGGCGAAGTTGAGCAGGTTCTTCTGCACCGTGGTCTCGTTGCGGTACAGGTCGATGATGTAGCTCAGGGCCTGGAAGGTGAAGAACGAGATACCGATGGGCAGGTGCACCCGGCCGATGTCCATGGGTGCGAGACCCAGCACCGGGAGGACCTGGTTGAGGTTGTCGACAAGGAAGTTGGCGTACTTGAAAAAACCGAGCAGACCGAGGTTGGTGGCCACCGCGCAGACGAAGGCCAGCCCGCCCCTGCGGCCGCGCTGCCGGGCATGGTCGATGAGCCGGCCGAACAGGTAGTTGGCGGCGATGGAGAAGAGCATCACCAGCAGGTAGACGGTCTCCCCCCAGGCATAGAA
>CAZMNU010000102.1:0-8258 GCA_964567725.1 uncultured Desulfobulbus sp.
TCGCCTACCCGGAATCTCTACAAAAAACCTCTGTTGTTTTTTTCCGGTGCCCGGGTCATAGTTTTGAGCACCCTTGCGGACAAGGCCGGCCAGCACCGGCTGGCTCCGCGCTCCGCTGTCCCTTGACCAGGAGACGCCATGACCCGTCAGCAATCGTTCACCAAAATCGAAAACGAACTGCTCCCCCGGTTCAGGAAGCAGGTCGGCGAGGCCGAATCCACCGGGGAGGTGCAGAAATTTTTCCGCCACTGCATCCGGGAATTGTTCGCGCAGGCCTCGGACGGCCGGGTGAGCCCGGCCGACGAGGATATCGACCTGCTCACCGAGGGACAGGAAACCTTCCGCATCGGCGAGCGGGTGCGTTCCGCCGCCGGTTTCGCCGAGATCTGGGAGGGGTCGGACCTGGCCCAGATCGTTTCCCGGTTCGCCGAGGCGGCCCGCAACCGCTTCCGTCACCTGGCCAAAAACCCGGAGAAGACCGAGGCCAAGATCCGCATGTGAGCCGGGAATCGGCCTGATCGCACCCGGCGGCGACCGGGAAGGAGGACGCATGCACGAGGCTCTATTTTATACGCAACAGGCCGACGGGGGCGTGGTCTGCCACCTGTGCAGCCACCACTGCCGCATCGCCGCAGGGCGCCGCGGGTTGTGCGGGGTGCGGGAGAACCGGGAGGGCCGCCTGGTCAGCCTGGTGTACGGCCGGTTGGTGGCGGCGCACGCTGACCCGATCGAGAAAAAGCCGCTCTTTCATTTCCTGCCCGGCAGCCGTTCCTATTCCATTGCCACCGTGGGCTGTAATTTTCAGTGCCTGCACTGCCAGAACGCCGAGATTTCCCAGTACCCGCACCTGCACGCGGGGCAGATCCACGGCACGCCGACCAGCCCGGAGCAGGTGGTGGCGGAGGCAGAGCGCAGCGGGTGCGCGAGCATCAGCTATACCTACGTCGAGCCCACCATCTTCTATGAATTCGCCCGCGACTGCGGCCGGTTGGCGCACAGCCGGGGGATACGCAACGTGTTTGTCAGCAACGGCTACCTGACACCCGAGGCGATCCGGGACCTGGCCACCTGGCTCGACGCGATCAACATCGACCTCAAGGCCTACACGGACGCCTTTTACCGGCAGGTCTGCAAGGCCCGGCTGCAGCCGGTGTGCGACGCCATCCGCCTCTGTCACGACCTGGGCATCTGGGTCGAAGTGACCACCCTGGTCATCCCCGGGATGAACGACAGCGACGAGGAACTGCGCGCCGCCGCCCGGTTTCTCCGCGGGATCGCCCCGACCATTCCCTGGCATGTGACCGGCTTCTGCCCGACCTACCGGATGCTCGACCGGCCGTCGACGCCGGCGGCCACCTTGCGGCGGGCCCGGGAGATCGGCCTGCAGGAGGGGCTGGTGCACGTCTACGAGGGCAACGTCCGCGACGAGGGCGGCGAGGACACCCGTTGTCCGGGCTGCGGCGCACTGCTCATCGCCCGTCACGGCTTTCACAGCCGCATCGAGGCCCTGGCCGGGGGACGGTGCACGGCCTGTGACCGGGAGGTGGCCGGCGTCTGGGCCTGAGTCGCCGGCGGCGGTACAGGGGAGAATCCTCTATCCCTTTTCTCCCCGTTTTTTCCCCATTGCCTTTCCGCCGGATTCGGCCCAGAATGGAGCCGTGTTTGCCCCGCGGCCCCGTGCCGGCGCGGGATCCCCTTTGCCCGAGGAGACGACCATGCCGCAAAAATCCCTGCTGCTCGTCGATGACGAACCGCTCATCCGCGAGAGCCTGGCCCGGGAGTTGGTCAGCACCACCCTGGCCGTGACCGTGGCGGCCAGTGGCGAGGAGGCTGTCGCCCGGCTCGGCCGCGAATGGTTCGATGTGGTTGTCTCCGACCTGGTGATGCCCGGCATGGACGGTTTCCAGGTGCTCAAGGCGGCCAAGGGCAAGGACACGGCCATTGCGGTGATCCTGCTCACCGGTTTCGGCGACATGGACACCGCCATCGACGCCCTGCGCCTCGGAGCGGACGACTTCCTGCGCAAGCCCTGCGAGATCGACGAACTCTGCTGGCGCATCGGCAATTGTTTGAAGAAGCAGGAGCTGCAGCGCAAGGTGGCCTTCTACGAACGGGTGCTGCCGGTGTGCAGTTACTGCGGCAAGATCCGCCACGACCGGCCGGGCGAGCACGGCCGGGGACCCTGGTTCGAGTTGGAGGAGTACCTGCGCCGGGCCAAGGGGGTGAACCTCTCCCACGGCTGCTGCCCGGAATGCTTTGCCCGGGCAGCGAACGATTTGGGGCCGGCGGCCACGGGCACGGACGGAGCGGTCGCTCCCGACACGCCCGAGGCCGCGTCTTGAACGGATAAAATTTATATCCTGTTTATCTCCCTTTTTCCTCCATAGGCAGGCGTCCCGTCCTTCTCTATAGTGAATGCATGGTCCCGTTCGTTCCGGCCGAGGGCGCGGAACTTTCCGATCCTTCCGGCCCGGGGCCGGCGGCGGGTCAGCACGCAAACCAACCAATGTGAGGAGGTGCATCATGAACGACATCCAGCAGGTTCTCATTCCCGTCGATTTTCACCGGCACAGCGATGAACTGGCAGATTTTGCGGTCGGCGTGGCGAACAAACTGGGGGCGCGTGCGACCTTTGTCCACGTGGTCGAGAACGTCGATGTGTATGCCGACTACACCCCTGACTACCTGACCAAGGTGAGCCAGGAACTCCGTGACCACGCGGAGAAGAAAATGGCCGACTTCCTGGAGGGGCTCAAGGCGAAATGTCCGGGCTGTGAAGGGGTGGTCCTGTTCGGCGATGCGGCTGACAGCATCGTTGAACTGGCCGGCGAGCGCAAAGCGGACCTGATCATCATGGGCACGCACGGCGCCAAGGGCATCGAAAAGGTGCTGCTCGGCAGCGTGGCCGAACGGGTGCTCAAACGGGCCGGTTGCCCGACCCTGGTCTACAACCCCTACCGCGGAGAGCGGGGCTACCGGATCAGCAGCGCCATCGGCGAGGCGGTGCAGCCGGTCTGACCGTTCGGCGCCCCACCGGTCCGGCCACCACGCCCGGGCCGCCAACCCTCCGGTCGCCCTGGGCGGCCGGAGGGTTTTTTGTTCGGCCGGAGGCTCAGAAGCCGACCAGGTCGTCCACCGGCAGGGACAGGGTGGATTTGCCGGTGATCCGTTCGAGGGTGGCGCCGATCACCCTGAGGTCGTTGTCAAAGCCGCCGTGACTGGCCGGGGCACTTTTTTCCGGGGTGAGGCGGGTGGTGATGGTGCGGTTGCCGTGCAGGGCGAGTCGCCGGCCGAGACCGGCACGCGCTGCGGCCTGGCGCCAGTTGGCCAGGGTCTCGGCCGTGTCCGGGGAGCCGTCCCACCCCTGGGAGTCGGCATCGAACACCCTGGCCAGGCCGAGGATGGGGGTCGCCGGGTCCGCTTCCAACGCGTTGGCGATCAGGTAGAGCAGGGACTTGCGGTAGAGACCGAGGACATGATCCTGCTGCTCGATCTCGTCGGTGAGCAGATCGAGGTGCAGGTGCCGCATGAGTTCGGTGTGCGGGGCCCAGTAGCGGTTGGCAAAGGCCACGGTGCAGGCCGGGGCGTACAGGTGGACCGAGGCGACCCGGCGGGTCAAATCCCGCCGTGCGAGCAGCTGCACCAGGTGGCCGAGCAGGATGGCCCCGGCCGAGTGGCCGATCAGGTGGAGTTCAAATTGGTCGCCCCACAGGTCGGCGAGGTGGCGCAGGCCGTCGGTGAGCAGGTCGCCGCCCCGGCCGGGCTGGACGGCGAGCGCCGCGTTTTCCTTCATCTCGCTCCACAGGGGGCGGGCAAAGGGCCGGCCGATGGCGGTCTCGATCATCCGGTCGGTGGCCGCGGTGATCAACTCGCCGGGGGTGCGGGTGGCCGCGCCGCGACTGGCCAGGCCGATGCGCTCGGCGATGATGTTGGCGATGGTCTCCAGCGGTCCGGTCTTCCAGGCGACAAACAGCGGGTAGCAGCCGTTGCCGGTGCAGTAGCGGCCCATCACCCGGGCCCGGGCAATGGCGTCTGCCTCGCTGTTGAGGCCGCCGTGGGCGTAGAGGATCAGCCGCTTGCGCTCCGTTGCCGTGGCGCGGAACCAGCTGTCGGGCAGCACCCCGGTCTGGTGGCGAAGGGTGCGGCTGACGGCGTCCTGGTGCAGGTAGCGGCTGACCCGGCCGTTGTTGCCGAGCACGATGCTGTGCGTGTAGGCCTGCTCCTCGGACCACCAATGGGCCTGGTCGCGGGCCACAGCCAGGGCGGCCGGCGTTCCGCGGGCGGTCATCCGGCCGTCGACCACCCCGGCCACGCCGAGCGCGGTGGTCCAGGCGTCCATGGCGTGGGCCAGCCAGTCGGCGTAGGTGAGCACCGCGAACCCGTCCGCACCCCAGGACCGGCCCCAGGAGTTTTGCACCACGAAGCCGTCGCGGTTGAAGCCGACCAGGGCGAAGGCATGGCCACCGCTGCGGGACCGCTGGCCATGGTAGGGAATCACCGGCAGACTGGCGTGGCCGGTAAGCGGCGTCCCGGCCGCGCCGGCAAGGTCCCAGCCCGCATGGGTCCAGGCCGAGGCGTACACCGCGCCGATCTGCAGGATGGCGGCCTGCAGGTCGCAGAGGGCGGTGGTGTCGATACGGTAGTAGACCCCGAGGGTCTGTTCGATGGCCCGCTCGACCCAGCCCGGCCGCGGCCTGACCGCGCCGCCGGGCCGGTAGGGCCAGTCCTCCTCCAGGCAGACGCCGTGCCGGGACCAGCCCTTGAGGGCGCCGCGGCAGCTCGACCCTTCGTAGTCCTCCCCCTCGTACTCGTCGTAGCGCCGGGCCAGGTCGTAGAGCATGCGCGCACTCACCGGGGGCAGCTGCGCCGGCATGCCCAGCATGCGCCAGCGCAGGTAGTTGATCACGCAGGCCAGGCCGAAACCGGTGCAGGCGCCCTCCAGGCCCTGGTCGAGGATCAGGCCGGCCCGGGCATAGGCGGCGAACAGGCGGTGGATGTCCGGGTCGGCCGGGAATTGTGGCGGCAGGGAGGCCACCGGCGGCTGGTAGGGGCGGTCGCGCAGGTCAACGGCGTCCCCGATGGCGTCCAGTTCGGCACGGACAGCGGCAAAACCGCTGTCCGCGGAACGGTGCGCGGAGGCAACGGCCTGCGGGACCGCCGGGAGCGGCCCGAAGGTTTCGGCCCGATGGAACACGTCCCGGAACCGGTCGAACCCGTGGGTGGCGCCGTTGATCATGCGCCGGGCGCGGCGCAGGTCGCCGCGGGCAAGGGCGGCCCGAAGGTCGTCGGCCCGCTCGCTGATGCGGGCGGCGAGCAGACAGGCCGCCACCTCGGGTGCGTTGGCCAGGTCCGGAGCCGCCTCCAGGTCGATGCCGAGCAGGGCGCCGGCGCGGTGGTATCGGCCGCGGCCGGTCAGGCGGACAAAGCCGCGGCCACGGTAGCGGGCGCCATCGCCAGTGTCCCGGTTGCCGAAGCGGCCCTCGTAGGCGCTGAACGGGGCCAGGCCGGGCAGGGTGTTGCCGTGCGAGGGCGCCTCGCCGATGGGCACGAATCCCTCGCACTCCGCCCGGATGACAGCCAGGGCGAGCAGGATCAATGGCCGGTCGACCAGATTGAAGGCGGCCAGGGCGGCCGCCAGGTAGGGCAGGTGGCGGACGATGCCCGAGGGCCGGGTGGCCGGGAAGAGGCGGCTTACGGCCCGGGCCTCCAGGGGCTGCTCCAGGTCGGGCAGGGCGCGCAGGCCCAGTTCGTGCTGGCAGCAGGGGCCGCAGATCCCGTCCGCCACCAGCCCGGCCTCGGCCTGCCAGCGGGCCAGGGCGGCCTTGACCGCGGCGGAGAAATCGTCCCCCGTGGCCAGGTCCGCATACCCGGTCGCCGCCGGCCCCAGGGCCCGGACCAGGGCCGTGCGCAGGGCCGCGCAATCCGCCCCGCGGGCGTTGTCCATGAGGATGAATCGGTCTGCCATGGTGCCCTCCCTGCTGCCGGTCTTGAGCGCCTGCACCCCGGCCGGCCCCGCTGGCCGGCCCGGTTGGCGCATGGTACGGAGCGGGCGGCGCGCTGTCAAACCGCACCCTTTGTTGCGGCCTGCGGCTAACCTGTTGAAACTGGGTCTATTGCGCAGCTATATGATAGTTCTTTTATACGTTTTCTCCTCAATTATTCTGCATTCCCCTCTGCTCCGCGTCGTTCTATGCTGGCCCCAGTGAACAGGGCGGGGCCGCTTTCCGGACCCGCACACCTCCACCTCCACAGGGAGAAACGATCATGGCGAACAAGGCACTGCTGGTCGGCATCAACGATTACGCCCCGGTCGGCCCCGGCGGGCCGGACCTGCGCGGCTGCGTCAACGATGTCCGCGACATGGCCCACACCTTCAACGCGCTCGGCATCGTTGCCGCCGCACCGGCGGCCATGCGCATCCTCACCGACGAGCGTGCCACCCGGGCGGCCATCCTCGAGGGGTTCGAGTGGCTGTTGAACGGGGCGGCACGGGGGGATGTGCTCATCTTCCACTACTCCGGGCACGGCTCGCAGGTGGTCGATGTGAGCGGCGACGAGCCGGACGGACGCGACGAGACCATCTGCCCCCATGACTTTGCCACTGCCGGCATGATCACGGACGACGATTTTCGCGTCCGCCTCAAAGGGCTGGCACCCGGGGTCAACCTCGACATCTTCCTCGACTCCTGCCACTCGGGCACGGGCACCCGGGAGATGGCCGCGCTCGGCGCCGCCACGGACGAACCGACCGTGGTCTACCGTTACATCGAGCCGCCGGTGGACTGGGGCTATTTCATCGAGGCCAATCCGAGCCTGCCCCTGCGCCCCCTGCTCAGGCCCGATGCCGAGGAGACACCCGGACAACTGGGGACACGCGAGACCGTGGCTGTGCGCCGTATGAACCACGTGCTCTGGGCCGGCTGCCGCAACAACCAGACCTCGGCCGAGGCCTCCATCGGCGGCAGCTTCCGCGGCGCCTTCACCTATTACTACTGCCAGGCCCTGCGCCGGGCCGGGGTCAGCATCACCCGCCGCCGCCTCGACTCTCTGGTGAGCGCCGACCTGGCGAAGAACGGGTACAGCCAGGTGCCGCAGCTCGAAGGCAACACCACCGCGCTTGGCCAGAAGGTATTCACCTGATGGGCACGAACGGCCAGGCAACCGGCCCGGGGGCATGGACCGCCGGGTCTTCACCATCACTTTGAACAGGGAGATGCATCATGGCAACATTGACCAATGTCAAACTGACACTTGCCCCGGGGGCGGCGGGAACCACCACCGTGACCGTGAAAGGCGACATGGAGTTCCAGGCGGCCGAGGTGGGCCGGAGCTATCGGCTGGAAATCCGGTTGTTCGGGGAGGACAAGGTGGGCGACAACCTGGCGGCCGGCGACCCGGTGGGCGATGATGAACTCTATGTGTTTCGCTGGGGCCCGCTGGTCTTCAGCCGGCCGTACCGCCAGTTCACGGTGGCCGCCGCCGGGCTGCAGACCTTCGCCGAGACCCGCAACGTGGCCTCGGACCTGCTCGATGAGGACCGGGGAAAGGTCATCATCGGCCATGCCGATAGCAACACACCGATCTACATGCCCCGCAGTGACGAGGTCTATGCCCGGGTGACCCTCTCCTGCACCCCGGTGACGGTCCGCTCCAACACCGTGACCAGCGTCGGCGTGTAAAAGGGGGATTGCGGCGGCGGCCGGCTGATGGTCCGCCACTGCAAACCGCCCGCAGGGGGCGGCCCGGCCGGGCCGACCCCCGTGCATTCACCGGCCACAGGAGGAAACCCCATGCCCGGACAAACAGATCGCATCGAGGCGCTCGGCCGTTATGTGCGCCGCACTGCCGCCACCTGGCTGCGCCAGGAAAACGTGACTTCCATGGGGGTCGGGGTCAAAAGTACGGACGGCCAACCCACCGGAGAGCTCTGCATCCAGTTTACCGTGGGCCGCAAGGCGGGCCTCGAGGTGCTCCGCGAACTGCCGCGGACACTGGTGGTCGACGGCGTGGAGGTGGCCACGGACGTGCTCGAACGGAACTATGCCACGGATGCGCGCCCGGTGAACGTGCTCGCCCGGCAGCGCGCCGCCGCACCCCGCAAGAGCGCCGTGGACCCCTTGGTGCCGGGGGTGAGCATCGGCCACCCGGCCGCCGGCGCCGGCACCGCCGGCTGCGTCTGCTACGATGCTGTCGACGGCACGCCCTACATTCTTGCCAACTGGCACGTGCTTCACGGCCCGGGCGGCCGGATTGGTGAC
>CAZMNU010000103.1:0-8231 GCA_964567725.1 uncultured Desulfobulbus sp.
AAGTGTTCCGCCGCTGGCAAACGGGCGGACAAGAGGAAGGACCGCCCGCCTCGAGGCGGGCGGTCGCAGAAAGGACAATGGCTCTCAGGTGCGCCTGGTTTCCTGCTCAAACTGCTGGATTTTTTCCTCCATCTGTCTGAGCAAACCGGCATAGCCGTCTTTCCGAAGAATTTCGCTGAACTGCTCCATGTAGTTGCGGACCAGGCTGACCCCCTCGACCACGATATCGTAGGCCATCCATTTATCCCCCTGGAGGAGCATGATGTAGGAAACCGGGATGGATTTCTCCTTATCCACCAGCAGGGTCTGCACCTCGGCCCGCTGCCCCCTGATACGCTGCTGGACGAACTCCACCGTCTGCCCGGAATATTCCTCGACCCGGCCCACGTAGGCGTACTGCAGCAGGTCGGTCAAGAGATTCTCGAACCTGTCCTGTTCCGGGGCATCGAGTTTGCGCCACTGCTGGCCGAGCACCCGCTTGGACATCTCGCGGAAATCGAACCGCTCACGGACAACGACCACCAGCCGCGCGGCCTGTTCTTTTTTCGGAAGAGTTTTCAGCCCCGGATCGGTCAGGGTGTCGGTCACCTTCTTGACAAAGGGGCGGAGTTGTTCGGTGGGATCAGGGGTCGCCGAGGCGGCGGGGGGCGTGAGGCCCAGGCAGAGGACAGCGACACAAAGACTGCACAAGGCAAGAATGGAACATTTTCTGAAAAACATGACGGTACTCCCCTCCTCCCGGCCCCGGGCCGGAATTCTGCTGCGGTGTTCCACAAGATTATTCGAGATGGTCGCGCTTCTTTTCACGCAATTGGAAATAGCCGTTCCGGAAGGCGATATAGGGATCGAAGCTCAGTTTCTTCATCTCCTCGTACTCACCGAGGTGGAGCGAGACCCGGTTGATCGAGTTCGAACCGTACACGGTTGCCGAGGTGGTGAAATCGTCGTTCCAGGGCGCATACGAGGACCTGGCGATGGAGTCGACCACATCACCGGTGAAATCGCGCAGGGTGGACGGCCCCATGAACGGCACCACCAGGTAGAAGCCGTCCCCGAGTCCCCACACCCCCAGGGTTTCCCCCAGGCTGGCGCGGACCGGCGCGATCTTGAACTCCTTCGAGGCCGGGTCGGCCAGGCCGAACACCCCGCACACGGAGTTGATCGCAAAGCGGGTCAGGGCCAGGCCGGAATCGCGGAACCGGCCCTGCAGGAGGCAGTTGACCGAGCGTACCGGTTCCGCCAGGTTGCTGAAAAAATTACCGATGCACCCGCGGATATCCGCCGGCAGCACCTTGCTGTAGCCGGTGGCGACCGGGTCGAGCACCCAGATGTACAGGGTGTCGTTGAAGGTGAACATGGCCCGGTTGAACGGCTCGATCGGGTCAGGAACATTCGCCTCGGCCCCGGTCACCTCGTAGGCGGCATCGTCGAGGTAATCGACGGCAGCGGCCGGAACGGCACAGGTCAGGGTCAGGCAGACGAGCAGGCGGAAGACGAAGAGATGGACGCGCGGGTTGAGCATGGCGACAGTGACTCCGGTTATTTGTCCACCTGGCCGAAGGCGAACTTGCTGATGAGCGATTCCAGGTCCACGGACGATTCCGTGTCCACGATGGTCTCCCCGGGCTGGTAGGCGGTTTCGTCTCCGCCCAGGGTGATCTGGATGAACTTGTCGCCGATGATGCCCTGGGATTTGACCGAGGCCATGGAATCCACCGGTACCGTGACGCCCTTGTCGAGCTGCATGGTGACAATGGCCAGGTTGTCCTCGCTCAGGTGCAGCTGCCGCACCTTGCCCACGGTCACCCCGGCGATCTGGATGTCCGCACCCGGCTTGACCCCGGAAATGTTATTGAATTCAGCGTTCAGGGTGTAGGTCTTGGCCCCGGTCAGCCAGGGTACCTCGCCCAGCTGCAGGGCCAGCCAGCCGAGGGCCAAAAATCCCATGACCAGGAACAGGCCGACCGTTATCTCCACGCGGGAATTTCCCATTTCTTCTCTCCTCCTGTTGCTCACTCGACTTCCACGCCCATGACCATTCGCGCGAATTCGCGGATGAACGGCTTGGTCGAGGCGGAAATCTGGCTGACATCGGTGAACACGTCGAACTCACCTTTGTTCAGCAGGATGATCTGGTCGGCCAGGTCGAACACCTGCGGGATGTCGTGACTGACGATCACCGCCGTGTAGCCAAGCCGCTGTTGCGTCTTGGTGAACAGCTCGTAGATCTCTTTGGTCATGACCGGGTCGAGACCGGTGGTCGGCTCGTCGTACAGCACGATCTCCGGGTCCAATTGCAAGGCCCTGGCCAGACCGACCCTTTTTTTCATGCCGCCACTGAGCTGGGCCGGGAACTTGTCCTCGTGACCGGCCAGGCCCAACTGCTCCAGGGTGGCCGCCACCCGTGCGCTGATCTCGGCGTTGCCGAGCCTGGTCCGCTCCCTGAGCGGCAGGGCGATGTTCTCGAACACGGTCAGGCTGTCGAACAGGGCCGAGCCCTGGAAGAGCACGCCAAACTTCATGCGCGTCTCCTGCAGTTCGTCGTAATCCAGGGCGGCGATGTCCCTGTCCCCCACCAGCACCTGGCCGGAGTCGGGCCGGAGCAGCCCGAGGATCAGCTTGAGGATGACGCTCTTGCCCTGGCCGCTGCCGCCGGCGATCACCGTGGTCCGACCAGTGGGCACGGAAAAACTGACCCGGTCGAGCACGGTGTGGCGTTTATTGCGGTCGCCGAACGATTTGCACACATCGACGAAACGGATGGCCCAGTCCGGCCGGGGTGTGTTGTCCGCGCCGTTCACAGCAGCACCGCGGTGAGCAGGTAGTCGAAGACCAGCACGGCGATGGAACTGAGCACCACCGCCTGGGTGGTCACCTTGCTGACGCTCTCCGCGCCGAACCCGGCGCCCCTGATCTTCTGGACGAAGTAGCCCCGGCCGGTACAGATCCACACCACCAGCAGGGCGAAGACAAAGGACTTGATCACGCCCATGCGCAGGTCATGGTTGGTCACGCTCTGCTGCATGCCGGCAATGAAGGCGCCGCCGTTGACGCCCATGAGCTTGACCCCGGCGATGTAGCCGCCGGCAATGCCGACCACGTTGAACAGCCCGGTGAGCAGCGGCACCGAAATGAGGGTGGCCAGGAACTTGGGCGAGACGAGGTAGCGGAAGGGGTCGATGGCCATGCACTCGAGGGCGTCGATCTGCTCGGAAATGCGCATGATGCCGATCTCGGCGCACATCGCCGAACCCGCCCGGCCGGCGACCATGAGCGCGGTCAGCACCGGCCCGAGTTCCATGACGAGCGACAGGGATACGGCCGAGCCGAGCATGCCTTCGGCGCCGAACTTGTTGAGCGAGTAATAGCCCTGCAGGCCAAGCACCATGCCCACGGACAGGGCGGTGAAAAAGATGACCGTGAACGAACTGGCGCCGATGAAGCAGGTCTGCTTGACCAGTTCGCGAAAACGGAAGGGCCGACGGAACAGGCCGAGGACGGCGTGCAGGAGAAACAGGCCCATGCGGCCCAGGTCCGAGAGGACGTACAGGGTCCGGTCGCCGAGCCCGCCGAACAGGTGGAGCACTGACTTCGTGGTTTGCTGTGTGTAATTCATGCAAGAAATTGGTGGGGAAGCGGACGGAAGTCCGCGAAAAAGGGGGCCCGATCAGATGAAAAAAAAGCATCCTGCGGGCCGGGCAGGGATGCGTTGTCTCGGGCTCTGTGTTCAGCAGACAGGCGGGAAACCGGGGGCGAATTCCTCGTGAAACTCACTGGCCGCGCCGATGGGGTCGTCCGCGCAGTACAGGACCATGGTCTGCAGAAACATGAGGCTTTCCCGGCCCATGGAGGTGAACTCGACGCCGATACCCCTCTCGTCCCGCCGGGAGATCCTGCCGGAAAAACCGTAAAACTGACACGTGGACGCATTGGTGTCGTGCAGTTCCAGATGGCAGCATTCTCCCACGGGCACATCGACGTCGCCTTCGAGATACAGGCCGCTCAGGCTCAAATTCCGTGCCGGATAGGCGCCCAGGGATCCGTTCCCGGCCTCCAGTTTGACGGTGCGACTGAAGTCCACCCGCGCATGCCTGCGTTTCTCGGGGCCGAGCATACTGGGGCTAAAAATTGTCATCTTCTCTTTCCCGGTCAAGGAAAATCCAGCCTGAAGGTGGCGCTACCATCGCACCCGCCTGATAATGACGGGAAATATATCTCGTTTTCCTGTTCCGGCCAACAGGAAAGAACCGCCTGGCGCTGGAGAACGACATTTCCTCTCCCCGGAACGGCAGGCGACCGAAAAAAAAGACACCGGCCGGAAATTCCGGCCGGTGTCCACGGTCAGCGAGGCTGTTCCGGGACGGATCGGTGCTTGGCCGAACCAGTCCCGGAGGGTCGAACCTGTCAGCTCAATACAGGCCCAGCAGTTTGAGGGCCAGCAGCACCAGGCCCACGCAGGCCACACGCTTGACCACGATCGGGCTGACCCGCTTGGCGATCTGCGGGGCGATGTAGCCGCCGAGAATGGCGGCCGGGAACATGGCCAGGAAGAACAGCAGGTCGAAGTTGCCGAACTGGTAATGGCGCAGCGAACTGATCGACGTGTTGAAGAAGATGGCGAGCAGCGAACTGCCGACCACCAGGTACATGGGCAGCCGCAGGGCCACGGTCATGAGCGGCACCATGAAGGGGCCGCCGCCGAAACCGAACATCGATGCCATGACAGCGATGAGAAAGCCGCCGATGCAGCCGACGAACATGTTGACATTAAACTCCTGTCCCCAGAATTCCACTTTCATAGGTCAATCCTCCTCGATCGATCCGTTATTTGCTGCCCTTGGCCGTTGCCTCGGCGCGCTTTTTGAACTCCTTGAGAATGGCCTGTTCCTTCTTGTTCTTGGCCAGGTACCCGGGAGTCGTCTGCCAGAACATGAGGGAGGCCAGCACCAAAAGAATCCAGCCGAAGGCCGACTTGAACTGGGCCAGGGTGATCATTTCCGTCAGTTTCGGGCCGATGAAACCACCCAGCAGCATGGCCGTGCCGATACCGCAGCCCAGCTTCCAGTTGATGAACTTGATCTTCGAGTAGTTGACGATACCGCTGCCCTGGGAGAAGAGCACGGTCGGGGTGACCGTACCGGCGACCACGGTGTGCGGTAGAACCGGGAACAGGGTGACGAGCAGCGGATTGAGAATGAAGCCGCCGCCGGCGCCCATGAGCACGCCGAAGATGGCCACGGCGAGCGTCAGCACAAACGGATAGATGAGGTTCAGGCTGGTGCCGGCGTTGGCCAGGTACATGACCGGGAAACCGATCTTGTTCTCAAAGGTGGCGGGCTGGCTTTTGGTCTGCTTGTCAACCACGGCGACCACCTGGTACTGACCCGGGGCAATGCCCTTGCGGATATCCAGCTCGGCCGCGTAGGTCCCGTCCGCCTGGACCTCGACATTGGCGGTGAACACGTTGTCAATGCTGCGGAAGCGCGACTTGACCAGCTGCATGGAACGGCTGCGGTTCTCCTTGTCATCCATGGCCGGCAGCAGCGGACCGCGACTGCCGATGATGCTGGCCATCAGGGTCGACTGGTGGCGGTCGATCCTGGCCTCGGCCGGCACGGTATAGGCATCGCCCGCGCCCAGGTCCTTGAGCAGGGCGCTGTAGCTCCACTTGCCGCCCTGCTTCTTGGCCTCGTCGATCTTGGCCTGCATCTCTTTGGGCACGAAGATCTTGTAGTAGGCCGGCATCTCGCCGGTGATGTAGAAGATGTAGGGCCGTTTACCGGTTTTCTTGTCCGGCTCGGCGTCGAAGCGGTTGGCCCGCACGTCGTGGCTCTCGGCCCAGACCTCGAGGAACACCGGCTTGCCGGCCGGCGCCTGGCCGGTCACCTTGATGGTGCCGCCGTTGTTGATCTCGGTCCGGTCGATGGTGATGGTCGGCGCCGCCAGCTCACCGGCAGCGGTTTCCACGGCCTTGGCCGAACCGGCGCCGAACAGCAGCGCCATTGCCGCGAAGAAGCACGGCAGCATCATACCCCTTTTGTTCATGTCGATTTCTCCTTCCTTTTTGTGGTTCAGCGCCGTGTGCCAGCCGCATGGCCGTCCACGGCACTCGTGACGCAAACACACCCGGACCCGCCGCCAGCGGGCGGCAACGCGTGCCGTCCTGTTGTCGCCAACCATCGGCGCGGACCGGGGCTCCCCTCATCTTCCTCTGGTGCACACCTCCTTGTTCTGCGGGCCCGGGGCCTCAATCCTCGTTCTTGTCCTCGTTCAGGTTCAGAATCCTGCTTTCGCCCACATAGGCGGTACTGGTGAACCCGGTCATGGCGGTCATCTTGCGGGTCAGTTCGCCGATCTGGCGCAGGTTGCGGACAATGACCGCCAGGTCCTCGGCCACCTCGGGCCGATCCTCGTCCTCGACCAGCAGCTCGGCCGTGCCCAGGGCCGCGAACAGCGGGCTGTTGATCTCGTGGGCAACCGTGCCGGCCAGCTCCACGATCCCCTGCAGCCGGCTGCTCTGCAGCTTTTCCTCGGCGAGCAGGTGCTCGGCGGTGATGTCGCGGATGACCTCGATCACGTGCTCGATGCCACCGTCCGCGCTGCGGATGGGCGAGGCGCTCCGCTCGTACCAGCGGGACTCCTCGCCGGCCTGGAATTCCTGGACAAAGGGCCGCATCTCCTCGCCGAACAGCACCTGGTCCACCGGGCAGCTGCGGCCGTCCTCGTCGCTCCGGCAGAGTGCACCGTAGGGCGTGCCGACCACCTCGGCCTCCTCCTTGCCCACCGCCTCCAGGAAGACACGGTTGGCGAGCACCACCCGGCGCTGGCGGTTGAGCACGAGCAGCTGGTGCTGAAGGCTGTTGATGATGTCGGCCAGGAACTTTTCGTGCCCCTCGATGCGGCCGAGCAGCAGGTTGATCTTCTGGTAGTTGCGGGCGTTGCGGATGGCCGTGCCGCCGACCTCGGCCAGGGTGACGGCGAAGCGCACCTCCACGTCGGTGAACACCCGCGGCCGGTCGGAGAGGATGCGCATCGCGCCGATCACCTCGTCGTGCACCTTGAGCGGCACAGCCAGCAGCGAGACGATGCCCTCGGCCCGCATATCCTCCTGGTACTCGACCCGCGGGTCGCGGCTGACATCGTAGATGGCCACCGGCTCACCGGCAAGCACCATGCGGATGTTCCGTTCCTGCTCCACATCGCCGCGCTCGAGGTAGCGCTTGGAAAGACCGTATGCGCCGCCCAGCTCCAGGCGGCGGCCTTCCTGGTCGAGCAGGCGCAGGGTGCAGCCCTTGGCGCCCATGGTCACGGCCACCCGCTCGGCCATGGTCTGCAGGATCACGTTCAGGTCCAGGGTCGAGTTGACCAGCCGGCTGATCGCCTGCAGCTCGCTCAGGAAGCGCACCTGGCGGTCCATCTCCTTGAACATCCGCCCGTGGGCGATGGCGATGCCCACCTGTTCGGCCAGGGCCATGGACGAGGCGATCTCGTCCGGGGTGAAGGTCCGCCCGGCGGAGCGGGTGAGCAGGCGCATGATGCCGATCAGTTCGTTCTGGAAGAGGATCGGCAGGGTGAGCACGCCCTTGACGCCCTCGCGGCCGGCGGCGTCGCGCAGCGACGGGCAGCTGACCTCGTCCACCTGGCCGCTGAACACCGGGTGGCCGGACTGGACCATGGCCATGGTCTCGTCGGTGTCGATCACCTCCCGCGACAGGTACTCCAGGGACACCCCGTGGGCCGCGCCGAGCACAAAGGAGTGGGTGGAGGCGTCCAGCAGACGGATGGTGCAGGCATCGATGGCCAGCAGTTCCGGCAGGGCGCGAACAATGGTCTCCATCACCTCCTGATGATCGAGCAGCATGCTGGTGAGCCCGGTCACCTTGTGAAAGATGCCCAGAAACCCCTGTTCCCGCGACTGGTGCGTGTGCGTGTCCACTCGTTCCCCGTTCCGTCCGTGGTCTGTTGACAGACCTTTACCGCCCGGCCCGGGCGGTCAACACATTTTCGACCTTGTCCTCGAGTTCGCTGCGGTCGATGGGCTTGACGCAGTACTCGTCCGCGCCCAGGCTGATGGCCTCGCGGGCGGTCTCCACGGTCGGGTAGCCGGTGAGCATGATCGCGCCCATGGCCGGGTTGTCCTCCTTGAGGATGGCCAGCACCTCGACCCCGCTCATCTTCTTCAGCTTGATGTCGAGGATGGCCAGGTCCACCGGATGCTCCCGGTTGAAGGC
>CAZMNU010000104.1:0-3147 GCA_964567725.1 uncultured Desulfobulbus sp.
CCCGCATTTCCTGCAGACTCGGGGGGAGACGCAGGGGTTTTCCCCTCCTTGTACCCCTGCGCCTCCCCTTCCGGGTCCGGCGACACCGGGCCGCCACGCATCTGACCGGTACGGCCGGGCCGTATCTTTCCTCTCACCCTTCCACGGGAGTTTTCCATGCAGAAAAAAAAGTTGTATGTGAACGGGATCGAGCGTTCGGTGGTGACCGAAGGCTCTGACCTGCTTGCCGATGTCATCCGCAAGAGCCTGCGCCTCACTGGCACCAAGGTCGGCTGCGGCAAGGGCCAGTGCGGTGCCTGCAACGTGATCATGGACGGCAAGCTGATCCGCTCCTGCATCACCAAGATGGAGCGCGTGCCCGACGGCGCGGCCATCACCACCATCGAGGGCATCGGCACCCCGCAGGACCTGCACGCCCTGCAGATGGCTTGGATGATCCACGGTGGCGCCCAGTGCGGCTTCTGTACCCCGGGCTTCATCGTCTCCGCCAAGGCCCTCATCGACAGCAACCCGGATCCGTCCCGCGACGACATCCGCGACTGGTTCCAGAAGTACAGGAACGCCTGCCGCTGCACCGGCTACAAGATGCTGGTCGACGCGGTGCAGGATGCGGTGCGGGTGCTCAAGGGCGAGATCAGCATGCAGGACCTGGCCTTCAAGCTGCCCGAGAACGGCAAGGTGCTGGGCACCAACATGCCGCGGCCGAGCGCCGCCGCCAAGGTCACCGGCACCTGGGACTTCGGCGCGGACGCCGGCCTGCAGCTGCCGGAGAACACCCTGCAGCTCGCCCTGGTGCAGGCCGAGGTCTCCCATGCCAACATCCTCTCCATCGACACCAGCGAGGCCGAGCAGATGCCCGGCGTGTTCAAGGTGGTCACCCACAAGGACATCAAGGGCAAGAACCGCATCACCGGCCTGATCACCTTCCCCTCCAACCTGGGCGACGGCTGGGACCGGCCGATCCTGTGCGACACCAAGGTGTTCCAGTACGGTGACGCCATTGCCATCGTCTGCGCCGACACCGAGAAGAACGCCCGCGCGGCCGCGAAAAAGGTCAAGGTCGAACTCGAGGTGCTGCCCGCCTACATGAGCGCGCCCGAGGCCATGGAGCCGGACGCCATCGAAATCCACCCCGGCACGCCGAACATCTACTACATCCAGAAGATCGCCAAGGGCGAGGACACCAAGCCCATCTTCGACAAGGCCGAGGTGGTGGTCGAGGGCGACTTCTACACCAGCCGCCAGCCGCACCTGCCCATCGAGCCCGATGTCGGATTCGCCTTTCTTGACGATGCCGGCAAACTGAACATCCACTCCAAGTCCATCGGCCTGCATCTCCACCTGTACATGATCGCCCCCGGCCTGGGCGTGGAACCGGAGAACCTGGTGCTGGTGCAGAACAACGCCGGCGGCACCTTCGGCTACAAGTTCAGCCCGACCATGGAGGCCCTGGTCGGCGCCGCCGCCATGGCCACCGGCCGGCCGGTGTTCCTGTGCTACGATTACGCCCAGCAGCAGATCTACACCGGCAAGCGCTCTCCCTTCTGGACCACGGTACGCTACGCCGCCGACAAGCAAGGCAAGCTGCTCGCCATGGAGACCGACTGGTCGGTGGACCACGGACCCTATTCCGAGTTCGGTGACCTGCTGACCCTGCGCGGCGCCCAGTACATCGGCGCCGGCTACGACATCAAGAACATCCGCGGCGAGGGCCGCACCGTGTGCACCAACCATGCCTGGGGCGCGGCCTTCCGCGGCTACGGCGCGCCCGAGTCCGAGTTCCCGTCCGAGGTGTTGATGGACGAGCTGGCGGAGAAACTGGGCATGGATCCGCTCGAGTTGCGCTACAAGAACGTCTACCGCAAGGGGTCGACCACCCCCACCGGCCAGGATCCCGAGGTCTACTCCCTGCCGGAGATGATCGACAAGCTCCGGCCCAAGTACGAGGCCGCCAAAAAACGGGCCGCCGAGCGGTCCACGGAAGCGGTCAAGCGCGGCGTGGGCGTGGCGGTGGGCGTGTACGGCGCCGGCCTGGACGGCCCGGACACCTCGGAGGTGGATGTCGAACTCAACCCAGACGGCACGGTAACCATCTTCAACACCTGGGAAGACCACGGCCAGGGCGCGGACATGGGTACCCTGGCGGTGGCCCACGAGGCCCTGCGGCCGCTGGCGCTCGCCACCGACCATATCCGGCTGGTGATGAATGACACCAGCAAGTGCCCCAACTCCGGACCGGCCGGCGGCAGCCGCAGCCAGGTCGTCACCGGCCAGGCCATCCGCGTCGGCTGCGAGGAACTGCTCAAGGCGATGAAGAAGGCCAACGGCAGCTACCGCACCTACGAGGAGATGCAGGCCGAGGGTCTGCCCACCAAGGTGCACGGCAAGTGGACCGCACCGGCCAAGGACTGTGATGCCAACGGCCAGGGCAGCCCCTTTTGCTGCTACATGTACGGCGTGTTCCTGGCCGAGGTGGCGGTGGACAAGGCCACCGGCAAGACCACGGTGGAGGGCATGACCTGCGTGGCCGACGTGGGCACGGTGGTCAACCGGCTGGTGGTGGACGGCCAGATCTACGGCGGCCTGGCCCAGGGCATCGGCCTGGCGCTCACCGAGGACTTTGAGGACATCAAGAAGCACTCGACCCTGGCCGGCGCCGGTTTCCCCTACATCAAGCAGATCCCCGACAACATGGAGATCATCTACGTGGAGACGCCGCGGCCCGACGGCCCGTTCGGCGCCTCGGGCGTGGGCGAGATGCCGCTGACCGCGCCGCATGCGGCGGTGATCAACGGTATCTACAACGCCTGCGGGGCCCGCATCCGCAGCATCCCGGCCCTGCCGGAGAAGGTGCTGGCCGCCATGCCGAAGTAGCTGTTAAGCTGTTGAGCGGATGCGTGTATCCGTCTCTTCATAGTGCAGCAGGGGGGGGGCAGAGAGGAACATTCCCTGCCTCCCCCCTTCCATCTCACCCCTTCCTTTTCAGCCGCTCATGGATCAACGCCAGCTCAGAGAACTCGAGGCCCGCTGCATCCAGGAGGACCAGCCCTTCTGCACCGCGGCCTGTCCCATCCATGTCGACGTGCGCGGTTTCATGGCGGCCATGGCCCGGGGCAAGCTGCGCGACGCGCGCCGCATCCTCGACCG
>CAZMNU010000104.1:3247-8228 GCA_964567725.1 uncultured Desulfobulbus sp.
TGACCACGACGTTCTGTACCTGGATTTCGACGACCTCGACCCCGGGCTTGTGCCCGAGGGTCTCGGCCGTCCCGACCCGCTGACCCTGGCCCTGGCGCGCCCGGGCTGGTTTGGCGGCGGCGGCCCCCTGGCCGGGGGTGCGTTTTCCCTGATCGGCCAGGTGGAGGCCGGCCGCCGAGCGGCCCTGACCATCGAGCGGTTCCTGCAGCAGGTCTCCATCACCGCCCAGCGCGACCTGGAGGGCACCCGGACGACGCGGATGCACACCGTGGTCGACGGCATAGCGCCGCTTGCGGCCGTTGTCCCGGCGGACCCCGCGCGCGGTTACACGGACGACGAGGCCCGGCAGGAGGCCGGCCGCTGCCTGCAGTGCGAGTGTCTGGAATGCGTCAAGCAGTGCGTCTACCTGCGGGAATACAAGGAGTACCCGAAAACCCTGGTGCGCAAGATCTTCAACAGCGAGACCATCGTCCAGGGGACGCGCAGCGCCAACCGGATGATCAACGGCTGCAGCCTCTGCGGCCAGTGCACGGTCATCTGTCCCAACGATTTCCCGGTGGCCGAGGTCTGCCGCGCCAGCCGCCGGACCATGGTCGAGACCGGCCACATGCCGCCCTCGGCCCACGAGTTCGCCCTGGAGGACATGGCCTTCAGCCGCTCCGAGCAGTGCCGCCTCGCCCGCCACCAGCCGGGCACCTCGACCAGCCGCTACCTCTTCTACCCCGGCTGCCAGCTCGTTGGCTCGGCCCCGGACACGGTCCGGCGCACCTACGAGCTGCTCTGCGCCCAGCTTCCGGGCGGGGTCGGCCTGCTGCTCGACTGCTGCGGCATCCCGGCCCACTGGTCCGGCCGCGACGACCAATTCACGGCCATTCTCGACGAGTTCGCGGCCGAGGTCGAGCGCCTGGGCCGGCCCACGGTGGTGGTCGCCTGTTCCTCCTGCCTGTGGGTGTTTGCCACCTTTGCCCCGCACATCGTCACCCGTTCGCTGTACGAGGTGCTCGCCGAAGTGGAGCTGCCCGCGGACCGGCCGCCGGTGCCGCCCACGGTGCTCGCCCTGCACGACCCCTGCACCGCGCGCCACCAGCCGGAGCTGCGCGCCGGCGTGCGCGCCCTCTGCGACCGGGTCGGCCTGGCCACGGTGGAAGCGGACTTGGCCGGCGAGTTGGCCGACTGCTGCGGCTACGGCGGCCTGATGCAGTTCGCCAACCCCGCCCTGGGCAGCAAGGCGGCCGCGGTCAAGGCGGAGCGCAGCCCGCACCCCGGCCTCGCCTACTGCGCCATGTGCCGGGACAACCTGGCCGACAGCGGCCGGCCGGTGGCCCACCTGCTCGAGTATCTCGTGGCCGCGGGCGACGAGGGCGATCCCCTGGCCCGGCCTAACCCGGGCTATTCCGCCCGCCACGAGAACCGGGCCCGGCTCAGGCGTCGCCTGCTCGCCGAGCTGTGGCAGGAGACCAGTGAAGAACCCACGGGCGAGGCGGCCCTGCCCCTGGTCATGGACCCGGCGGTGCGCACGCTGCTCGACCGCCGCCACATCCTGGCTGAAGATGTGCGCCGGGTGATCCACCGGGCCGAGACCACCGGCCGCTACCTGGTGCAACCCGGCAGCGACCGACGCCTGGCCAGTTTCCGGCCGGTGCGGGTCACCTACTGGATCGAGTACGAGCCCAGCGCGGACGGGTTCGTGGTCCACAACGGCTACAGCCACCGCATGCAGCTGCCGGAGGACACGCCATGAGCACCTTTTCCTTCATCGAGGCCACCGAGTGGCACTGTGCGGGCTGCGACCGGCCGCTGGTGCCGACCCCGGTCAAGGTGAGCTATCTCCACTCGGTGTTCAACGTCGAACTCATGGCCTGCCCGGGCTGCGGCTTTGTCTACGTGCCCGAGTCGCTGGCGCTCGGCAAGATGCTCGAAGTGGAACAACTGCTGGAAGACAAGTGACATGGGTGCCGTCTCTCTCCCGGCCGCCCCGCCGTTGCTCTACGAAGAGCCGGCGCTGGCTGCGCTCACCGGCGGCGCCCTGCGGCCCGGCGGGGTCACGCTGACGCGGGAGCTGCTCACCTGCTGCCGGCCCTCGCCGGGTGCCCGGGTGCTCGACGTCGGCTGCGGCCCGGGCCACAGCCTGGCCGTGCTTGCCGACGAGTTCGGCCTGGAGGTGAGCGGCGTCGATCCCTCGACTGCCATGCTCCTCCGGGCAGCCCGGCGGGTGCCGCAGGCGACCCTGGCCCGGGGCAGGGTGGAGGCGCTGCCGTACGCGGCCGGATCGTTCGACATCCTGCTCTGTGAGTGTGTGCTTTCGCTCGGCGAGGACGAACAGCGGAGCCTGGCCGAGATGGACCGGGTGCTGCGGCCGGGCGGGCTGCTCCTCCTCACCGACATCTACAGTCGCGACGGCGGCCGCGCTCCGCGACTGGCCGTCACCACCTGCCTGAGCCGGGCCCTGCCGCTCACCGCCATCACCGACACCCTCACCCGGACCGGGTACAGCCTGTTGCTGGTGCGCGACCGCAGCGACCTGCTCAAACAGCTGGCCGGGCAGATCATCTTTTCCTGCGGCAGCCTGGAGCAATTCTGGAGCCTGTTCATGGACCCGGACAACGCCCGCCGCACCGCCTGCACCCTGGCCGGGGCCAGGCTCGGCTATTACGCCCTTGTGGCCGTGAAAGGAGCACACCATGGATGACACCAGCCTGCGCCTGGCGCAGCTCTCCGCCCAGGGCCTGTGCTGCAGCCAGATCCTCATGCAGCTCGCCCTGGAGGACATGGGCGCCGACAACCCGCCGCTCATCCGGGCCATGGCCGGCCTGTGCGAGGGCTCGGGCGGTGGCGGCCTGTGCGGCGTGGCCACCGGCGGCGCCTGCGTGCTCGCCCTGTACGCGGCCCGGGGCAGCGCTGACGAAGAGCCGCTCGACGGCTACCCGCTCCTGGTCAGCGAGTTCATGGACTGGTTCCGCGCCAGCGCCGCCGACTGGGGCGGTATCCGGTGCGACGAGATCGTCAGCGTCCAGGGCGGCCAGCGGCCCGAGGTCTGCGGCGCCATCCTGCTGCGCGCCCGTGAGACCATTCTCGGGCTTCTGGCCGGGCAGGGCATCGACCCGAGCCTGCCCCGGGAAGAGACCCATGGCTTCTGATCAGCCGGCCCGGGTGCTGTCCGCCACCCACAGCCTCTGCCCGGTCTGCCTGCAGCGGGTCCCGGCCGTGCGCGAGCAGGAGGGGGAGGACGTCTTCCTGGTGAAAGAGTGTGCAGACCATGGCCGCTTCCGCACCGTCATCTGGCGCGGCGCGCCTGCCTTTGCCACCTGGCAGCGGCCGAAAAAGCCGTCCTCGCCGCGACAGACCGCCACCCAAGTGGAGCGCGGCTGCCCCTTTGACTGCGGCCTGTGCCCGGCCCACGGCCAGCACACCTGCACCGCCCTGATCGAGATCACCGGGCGCTGCAACCTGGGCTGCCCGGTCTGCTTTGCCGACGCGGGCGGCGGCGCGGACCGGGAGCCCTCGCTTGCGCGTATCGGCTTTCTCCTGGACCGGGTGCTCGCGGCGAGCGGGCCGTGCAACCTCCAGCTCTCCGGTGGCGAGCCGACCGTGCGCAAGGACCTCCCTGCGATCATCGCCCTGGCGCGGCGCAAGGGGTTCAGCTTTGTCCAGCTGAACACCAACGGCCTGCGGCTGGCGGCCGCCCCGGACTACGCGGTGCAGCTGAAGGAGGCCGGGCTGGCCTCGGTCTTCCTCCAGTTCGACGGCCTGAGCGCGGCCAGCCACCAGGCCCTGCGCGGCCGCGACCTGCGCGCGGTCAAGGAGGCGGCCATCCGCCACGCGGCCGCGGCCGGGCTGGGGATCGTGCTCGTGCCCACCCTGGTGCCCGGGGTGAACACCGCCGAGATCGGCGCCATCATCGACTATGCGGCCCGTTTCGCGCCGGCGGTGCGCGGCGTCCATTTCCAGCCGGTGAGCTATTTCGGCCGTTTCCCGCAGGCGCCGGCCGACGGTGACCGGCTCACCCTGCCCGAGGTGATCGCGCTCATCGCGGCCCAGAGCGGCGGCGCCATCCGGCCCGAGCATTTCGCGCCGCCGGCCTGCGAGCATGCCCTCTGTTCATTTCACGGCACCTTTCTCATCGGGGAGGATGGCCGCCTGCTGCCGCTGGGCAACCGCCAGCCCGCCTGCTGCGCCACCGGGCCGACGCCCACCGCCCTGGAGGGGCGGGAGAAGAGCGTCAGTTTCACCGCCCGGCAGTGGTCCCTGCCCCTGGCGGCCACGGACTGCGGCTGCCCGCCGGGGGCGGGGGCACCACTGGACGATCTCGACCGCTTCCTCGCCCGGGCGCGCACGCACACCTTCTCGATCTCGGCCATGGCCTTCCAGGACGCGTGGAACCTGGACCTGGAACGGCTGCGCGGCTGCTGCATCCACGTGGTCGCCCCGGATGGCCGGCTGGTGCCGTTCTGCGCCTACAACCTGACCTCGAGCGAGGGCAGGGCGCTCCACCGCGGGGTGACCCGGCCGTGAAACCCACGCCGCTTGATGAGCTGGTCGGCCGGACCATGGGCAACCCCGCGCGGCCGCTCTCCCGTGCGGCCATCGACACCTGGCAGGGGGCGCAGCTGGGCCGGCTGATCGGCTACTGCAGGGAGCGCTCCGCCTTTTACCGGCGCAAGCTGGCCGAAAGCACGGCCGCTGTCCGTGGCCTGGAGGATCTGGCCGCGCTGCCGCTGACCACCGGGGCCGAGCTGCGCGCCCACGGCGCGGACATGGTCTGTGTCAGCCAGGACGCGGTGGCGCGCGTCATCAGCCTGCACAGCTCCGGCACCACCGGTCCGGCCAAGCGGCTGTGGTTCACCGAGGCGGACCTGGAACGGACCCTGGCCTTCTTTCACCTGGGCATGGGCCAGATGGTCGAGCCGGGCGAGCACGCGGCCATCCTCCTGCCCGGCGCCACCCCGGATTCCACCGGCGACCTGCTCGCCCGCGCCCTGGA
>CAZMNU010000105.1:0-8228 GCA_964567725.1 uncultured Desulfobulbus sp.
ACTCAGCCCGTCCCGCAGCGGTTGCTCAAGTTGGCTGAGGTTCGGTGGTAATCAGCAAGCGTTATGATTTTGAACAGACCCGCCAACCTGCGAGCAGGAATGGCGGTCCGCCTCCCTTTTCGCCAACGGCCAGGCAGGCCCGGAACCCGCCCATGAAAATCAAACTCGAGCAGAAAACCCTGTTCTGCCTGCCGTGGACCCAGACCATCCTCGGCACGCACCTGCACGGCCGGGTCAACTTCATGGCCCTGGCCTGGCTGACCCGGGTGAACATTCACCCGCCCATGCTCGGCATCTGCGTCAACCCGAACAATGCCTCCCACGGGGCCATCGTCGAGACCGGCATGTTCAGCATCAACGTGCCGGACGAGGGCATGGTTGCCGAGACCGACTACACCGGCCTGGTCTCGGGCAGCAAGGTCGACAAGTCAGTCCTGTTCGAGGTCTTTTACGGCGAACTCGACGCCGCCCCGATGATCACCCGCTGCCCGCTGACCATGGAATGCCGGGTGTACCAGAGGGTGGATCTGCCGTCGCACACCCTGTTCATCGCCGAGATGGTCACCATCTACATCGAGGAACGGTTCCTCACCGACGGCAAGCCGGACATGGGCAAGATCAGACCCTTTCTCCTGAGCATGCCGGAGAACGCCTATCGGTCGCTGGGCAGCCGGTTGGGCAATGCCTGGGACAGCGGCAAAAAGTTGCGCAAGGAGACAGAGGGCTCCTGATCTATCTGAACCTGCAATGAACAATCACCCAGTGAACAAAAAAACCTTACAAACGGGAACAACGAGGAACACCATGCAGACACGAGACTACCTGGACAACGCCGACGCCCTGATGGCGCGCATCAGGCAGGGCGCCTTTCTGACCGTCAGGGCCGGCGAGGCGGTGAACACCATGACCATCGGCTGGGCCACCATCGGCATCATCTGGCAGCGGCCCATCTTCATGGTGGCGGTGCGCGATTCGCGCCACACCTTCACCCTGATGGAACAGGCCGACACCTTCACCGTGACCGTGCCGGCCGGCAGCGAGCACAACAAGGCCGTGGCCTTCTGCGGCACGAAATCCGGCCGGGATTTCGACAAATTCAAGGAATGCGGCCTGGCGACCAGACCCGCCCAACAGACCGCCTCGCCGATCATCGATATTCCGGGCGTGCACTACGAGTGCCGGATCGTCTACAAGTCGGCCATGGACCCGGCCCTGCTCGACCCGGCGCTCGAAAGCCTGTACCCGCAGAAGGACTACCACACCCTCTATTTCGGTGAGATCCTCGCCTGTTACGAAACCAAGTAAGACGGCACCGTAAAAAGTCGAAATCAGCAACAGTACGCTTCTAAAAACAGCCTGTTACGAAGCAAGAGACGTCGTTCTCGGGGCTTTTTGCGAGAACGACAAATAAGGTTCACCGGGCCAGTACCCGACCGGACCGTTCCACGCTCAACGCACGGAAGACACATGAAAAAAGTCGATTATCGAAACCAGGCGCTCAAGATCCTGCCCTGGGTGTGCGGCAAATGCGGACGTGAATTCGCCGGCAAGAACCTGCGCGAATTGACGGTCCACCACATCGATCACAACTACAAAAACAACCCGCCCGACGGCAGCAACTGGGAGCTGCTCTGCATCTACTGTCACGACAACGAGCATTCCCGCACGCTCGACGCCGAGTGGCTGCCCAGCGAGAATCCGGACAAAAGAGGCGGTCCGACCACCACCCACAACCCGTTCGCCGCGCTTGCCGGCCTGCTGCAACCGAAGGCGGACAAGACCAAAAAGGGCGAGCCGGACTGACCCGAGGTTCGCCCCGCCCCGCCCCGGGCACAAAAAAACGGCGCCGGAAATCGATTCCGGCGCCGTTTTTTTTAGCGGCTCCCGGCCTGGTCCGCAGACCGGCCGATGGTTGACGATTCCGCGCTCAGAAGTGCAGGCGGAAACCGGCGTAGACGTTGTGGCTGGCGTACTCCACCTCGGTGCCGTCGAACTCCGGGTCCGAGGTGGCAAAGTAGCGGTACTTGAGGTCCAGGGTCAGCTGCGGCGTGAGGGCGTAGCCGATGCCCGCGCCCACCTGCCAGGCGAACACGGTGTCGTCGGCGTCGTAGCCCGGGCCCCACTCGCCCGGCACCTTGAAATCGTTCAGCTCCACGTAGGCCCCGCCCACGCCGGCGGTGACGAACGGGGTGATCGGGCTGTTGTTGAAGAAGTCGATGTAGCCGTTGACCAGGAGCGAGTTGGACCAGGTGTCGCCTTCCAGCGGGATGCTCTCCCAACCGTACTCCATGCGGTCCACGTCGTTCTGCTGGTAGGCGAACTCCGCCTCGAAACGGATGTTCGGGTTGACCCGGAAGCCCATGGCCACGGTGCCGGCAAAACCGGCGTCCGACTCGATGGTGAAGGCGCCGGGCAGGCCCGGTTCGGTGGCGTCCGCATCCACGGCCATGGCCAGGCCGCCGTTGAAGCTGAAATACGGCCCCATGTACGGTTCGTAGGCGTTGCTCACCGCGGGCAGCAGGGTCAGGCTCAGGCCACAGAGCGAGGCGATCAGGTGTTTGTTCATGGTGGTTTCCTCCACAACACAAGGCTGAAATGAAAGGGGCCGGGACACCCCCGGCAGGTGCTGCCGGTTCCGGTCCGAAGGGCGGTCAGCGTCATCCGGCCTGGCCGGCGCTGACCCGGAAACGGGCGACCCGTTTCCGTTTGCGCGCGTCTCCGCACGCGAACCCGGGGATTGTACCGCGTTTGCGCCAAATTGCAACCCGGTCCGGCCGGCCGGGACGGGCGCTCAGGCGAGGACTTCGCGGATCTTTTCCGCCAGATCGAGCAGCGAGAAGGGTTTACTGATGAGCGGCAAGCCCGACTCGAGCACCACCAGGTTGGAGATGATGTGCAGCGAGTAGCCGGACATGTACAGCACCCGGATACCGGGCTGCACGGCCTGGATGCGCGGCACCAGGTCGCGGCCGCTCATCTCCGGCATGACCACGTCGGTGAGCAGCAGGTGGATGGGGCCGGGGTGGCCGGAAGCCGCTTCCAGGGCCTCGGACGGGCCGGGTGCGGTGAGCACGGTGTAGCCGAGTTTCTCGAGCATGCGCCGGGCGATCTTGAGGATGGAGGATTCGTCATCGACGATGAGCACGGTTTCCGTGCCCCCGGTCGGCCGCCCAGTGTTCTCCTGGCTCGGCAGGTCTTGGTCGCCGTCATGGGCGGGCAGGAACAGGCGCACGGTGGCGCCCCGGCCCGGCTCGCTGTCCACCTCGATGCAGCCGCCCATCTGGCGGACGATGCCGAACACCATGGGGAGCCCCAGGCCGGTGCCCGCGCCGGTCTCCTTGGTGGTGAAGAATGGCTCGAACAGCCGCGACCGGGTGGCCTCGTCCATGCCGCAGCCGGTGTCCTCCACGCTCAGGGTCACGTAGCTGCCCGGGTTGCAGTCGGGGTAGCGCGCGCAGGCGGCCTGGTCGAGCACGCTCACCCCGGTGGCGATGGTGATGCGGCCCACGCCGCTGATGGCGTCACGCGCGTTGACGCAGAGGTTGGCGAGAATCTGGTCGAGCTGCGAGGGGTCCATGCACACCGGCAGCGGCCCCGGCCCCGGCTGCCAGTGCAGGTCGACGTGTTCGCCGATGAGGCGGCCGAGCATGGTGCAGATGTCGGTGATGCCCTCGTTCAGGTCGATAACCTGCGGCGTGCCGCTCTCCTTGCGGGCAAAGGTGAGCAGGCGCCGGACGATGTCCGCGGAACGCAGGCCGGCGCAGTGGATCTCGGTCAGGTCACGGTGCAGCGGTGAGCCCGGCTCGACCTTGTCCATGGCCATCTCCGCGTAGGAGAGGATGACGCTGAGCATGTTGTTGAAGTCGTGCGCCACGCCGCCGGCCAGCCGGCCGATGGACTCCATCTTCTGGGCGTGGAACAGCTGGTCGTGCAGCCGCTGGCGCTCGGCCTCGACCTGCTTGCGCGCGGTCACGTCGCGGCTGATGCCGCGCAGACCCCGGGGACGGCCGTCCGGCCCGGTCACCGGCACACCGCTCACCTCGAGCAGCACCAGGCGGCCGTCGCGGTGGCGGATCGGCACCTCCAGGGAGGAGAACGGCAGCACGTCGAGCAGGGCACCCAGCAGGCGCTGGCCGACCTCCTCGGTCCCCTCCTCGGGCAGCAGGTCGAGGAGGGAACGGCCGACAAAGGCGGACGGCGGGTGGCCGGTGATCTCCTCGAACTTGGGGCTCAGGTAGGTGAAGTTGCCGGACGGATCGGTCTCCCAGATGAGGTCCGTGGTGGTCTCCACCAGGGCGCGGTACCGTTCTTCCAGCTGCCTCCGTTCGGTGATGTCGCGACCCACGACCTGGACCTCGGCCAGTCGGCCCTGGTCAACGAAGATGCCGCGGTTGACCAGCTTGAGCCAGCGGACCGCGCCGGCGGCATCGTACACGCGCGTCTCCAGGGTGATGACCGGGTGCTCCGGCGAGAGCCGTTGCAGGGCCGCCTCCACCTGGGCCAGGTCCTCGGGCACCACCACCGGCTGCCAGGCCCGGCCGACGATGGCCTCGCGGCTGATGCCGAACAGCCGACAGAACACGTCGTTGACAAAGGTGCACACGCCGTTGTCCGGGCGGAAACGCAGCACGAACTCGGTGCGGTCGGATTCCTTGTCCCCCTGGTGCGGAATGGCGGCGCGCAGGGCCGTGGCCACCCGTTTCTGGCGGGTGATGTCGAGGAAGTAGCAGAACATGCCGCCGCCCCGGCGCGGGAAGCAGCGGTTGTGGAACCAGCGGCCCCAGGGTTCGTAGAAGTTTTCGAAGTCCCGGGTCTCGCCGGCGGCGGCGCGCAGGTATTCCTCTTCCACCCGGGTGGTGCGGGCCTGGGGGAACACCGACCACAGGTTGCGGCCGAGCAGGTCCTGGCGGCGCATGCCGAGCATGCGCTCCGCCGCGACGTTGACCAGCACGAGCCGCCAGTCCGCGTCGCAGGCGAGAAAGCCGTCGGTGATGTGCTCGAGCACGGCCCCGAGCCGCGCGGTGTCGGGGTCCTGGGCAAAGTGTTGGCTGTCATTGTCCCCGGCGGGGCGCAGGTCGTTTTTCCCGGACATGCCGACCTCCTGTTGCTCCATGAAATCCACCTGTTCGACCGCTCTCTCACGATTCTTTGCGATGGTGTAGCATGTCCGCCCGGGAAAGGAAAGATCGAAGAATAGTTCCTGATAACAAAGAATAACCGCACCTGCGCCCGGACCGTCGTAGTCCGCCCGGAACCGGGCCTGCCCGGCCCCCGTCGTCCTGGCCGGGTGCGGAGCGGGTAGCCGAACCGGCAAGCGGATACCGCCTCGAAGGCAGAAAATACCGGTCTCCGAAACCCTCTTTTTGAAAATCCGAGACACCGGCGCGATTCCCCCGGCGGTGTCTCGGATTTTTCCGGCAGGATTCGGATTGACGCTTGACTTCTGCCTGATGGTCCTGTTTATTTCGCCATTTCGCGCGCAGCGGGCTCCCCGCGTCCTGCCCTGCCTTGTGCCGGAACCGGTCCCGGGTTCGCGCGGTCCCACCCCATCCCAACAGGAAGAACACCATGGCATTCTGGCGAGTCCCCCTCGACGCCCAGGAGGTGCAGGTCACCAAGGGCCAGGTCCACATCATCGACGACCGGTGCAAGGGCTGCGGCTACTGCATCGAGTTCTGCCCCAAGGACATCCTGCAGTTCTCCGACCGGTTCAACCGCAAGGGCTACCACCCGCCAATGGTGGTCAAACCGGGCGAGTGCGTCAACTGTCACTACTGCGAGATCATCTGCCCGGAATTCGCCATCTTCTCGGTGGAACTGCCGGCCGAGCCGGTACTCGCCAATCCCTTCCGCCCCTGACCGAGGAACCGCGCATGAACCCTGGAGTCCGCACCGGCGAATACTACATCACCGGCGACGTGGCCTGCGCCGAGGGCGCCATCGCCGCCGGCTGCACCTTTTTCGGCGCCTACCCGATCACCCCGGCCACGGAGATCGCCGAGCACATGGCCGAGCGGCTGCCCGACGTGGGCGGCACCTTCATCCAGATGGAGGACGAGATCGCGGCCATCGCCTCGATCCTCGGCGCGGCCTGGACCGGGGCCAAGTCTATGACCGCCACCTCCGGCCCGGGTTTCAGCCTGATGATGGAGAACCTGGGCCTGGCGGTGTGCACCGAGACGCCCTGCGTGATCGTCAACGTCCAGCGCACCGGTCCGTCCACCGGCCTGCCCACCATGACCGGCCAGGCCGACATGATGCAGGCCCGCTGGGGCTCGCACGGCGACTACGAACTCATCGCCCTGGCCCCCTCGTCGCCGCAGGACTGCTTCTACCAGACCATCCGCGCCTTCAACCTGAGCGAGAAATACCGCGTGCCGGTGCTGATCATGGCGGACGAGATCGTCGGCCACATGAGCGAGAAGGTGGTCATCCCCGAGGCCAGCAAGATCCGCCTGGTCGACCGGCCCAAACCCACCGGCCGCAAGGACCGGTTCAAGCTGTTCGAGCCCGGCCCCAACGGCGTGGCGCCCATGCCGGCCATCGGCGACGGCTACAACGTCCACGTCACCGGCCTGACCCATGACGAGCGCGGCTACCCGGCCATGACCGTGGAGGCCCAGGAACAGATGATGACCCGCATCAAGGGCAAGATCCGGAACAACCTGGACGACATCATCGAGACCGAGAGCTACCGCATGGAGGACGCCGACATCGTCATCGTCAGCTATGGCATCTCGGTGCGCACCGGCCTCTCCGCGGTGGACCAGGCCCGGGCGCTCGGCTACCGGGCCGGCCTGCTGCGCCTGGTGACCGTGTGGCCCTTCCCGGAGACGATGATCCGCGAGATCGCCGAACGGGTGCGCGGCTTCATCACCGTGGAGATCAACCTCGGCCAGGTGCACTACGAGGTCGAACGCTGCGCCGGCGGCCGCGCCGAGGCGCACCTGGTGGGCAGCGCAGGCGGGAAGATTATTCACCCGGAGAAGGTTTTGGAGTGTATTCGGGAGAAGTTCTGAGCTTTTGAGCCGGAAGCTTTTGAGCTTTTGAGCGGACAGTTTGGGTGCGCTGCGCGCACCATGAGTGCTGAATACAATATTTTTACACAAAAAAAGCTCAACAGCTATCAGCTTAACAGCTTAATAGCTGTTCACCAAGAGCTGTCACCTAACCACTCGGACCCACAGTCCCCATGACGACGAATCCAAAAAAAACCACCAAAGCCCCGGAACACCCGCTCGACGACCTGATCCGCACGGACCGCATCCCGCACATCTGGTGTCCGGGCTGCGGCATCGGCACGGTGTTCTCCTCCTGCCTGAGCGCGATCAAGGCCACCGGCCTGCCCTACAACCAGTTCACCATGGTCTCGGGCATCGGCTGCTCGGCGCGCGGCGCGGGCTACATCAAGCTCGACTCCTTCCACACCACCCACGGCCGGGCCATCCCGTTCGCCAGCGGCATCAAGATGGCCAGGCCGGAGCTGAAGGTGATCGTTTTCTCGGGTGACGGCGACCTGTTCGCCATCGGCGGCAACCACTTCATCCACGCGGCCCGGCGCAACATGGACCTGACCGTGATCTGCGTGAACAACCTGACCTACGGCATGACCGGCGGCCAGGTGGCGGCAACCACGCCCTGCCAGGCCAAATCGACCACCACGCCGCTGGGCAACCCGGACGGCCCGTTCAACCTGCCGCTTTTGGCCTACGCGGCCGGCGCCTCGTACGTGGCCCGCTGGACCATCCTGCAGACCCGCGACCTGACCACGGCCATCAACGAGGCGATCATGCGCAAGGGGTTCTCGTTCATCGAGGTGCTGTCGCCCTGCCCGGTCAACTACGGCCGCCGCAACAAGGAAAAGCCCATCGACACGCTCAAGCTCTACCAGGACCGGACCATCATCAAGAACGGCGCGGACCCGGCCCGGGCGGACATCGACTTCAGCCGCGGCGTGGTCATCGGCAAGTTCATCGATGTGGACCGCTCCACCTGCGACGACCGGTACCACGAGTACTGTCGGCCGTGTGGGGAGGAGTGAGAGAGAGCTGTTGAGCAGGAAGCTTTCAAGCTGTTGAGCTTTTAGCAGGGTGCGCTGTGCGCACCAGGAACGAGGCAAAACACCCGGTCTGGTGAAACCTTTCGCCACGGAACAGCCCCCGGCACATCCACCCTAAACAGCTAAACAGCTAAACAGCTAAACAGCTAAACAGCTAAACAGCTAAACA
>CAZMNU010000106.1:0-5001 GCA_964567725.1 uncultured Desulfobulbus sp.
GGCCGCACCCTGTCGCTCAAGGTCCGCTACAGCGACTTCACCACCATCACCCGCTCGTGCACCACTGCGGGCGGGTTCTTCACCCCGGAGGATATCCTCGCCCACCTGCCCCGGCTGCTCGCCGACACCGAGGCCGGCCGGCGGCCGGTGCGCCTGCTCGGGGTGAGCGTGGCCAACCTCTGCGACGAGGCGGAAAGCTCCCGGCTGCGCCTCCGCCAGCTCCCCCTGCCCTTCCCGCCACGCACCGACGCTCAGTAGTAGTACCAGATGGAGCGGTAGTCGCGCATCTGTTCGCCGTCCGCCTTGAGCCGCCGCAGGTAGCGGTAGATGGACACGTCCGTGTACACGTAGGTGTCCATCAGGGCGAGCTTCTTTTCCCAGGGGTGGAACTCGTACACCCGCCGGCCGTCGGGCAGGATGGCGATCACGTCCCGGTTCTGGCCGGCGCGCAGGTAGTTCTTGCCCAGCCGGGGCACGTTGAAGACGATCTCGTCGGTGCGCACCGTGCCCGGGAACAGGCGGGCCTCCTCCTGCTGCTCCTGCAGCAGCCGGGCGATGGGCACCCGGTAGAGGTCGGTCTCCTCCTTGCCCTTGGCATTGAAGGTGTAATACGGAGTCACGCCGATCAGGCGCAGCTGCTGGCGCAGGGCCGCGGTCTCGAACTTGCGGGAATTGTAGTAGGTGAACACCAGCTGGTTGTACACCTCCACCCCGAACAGGCGGAACCGCTGCACAGCACGCATGGCCTCCGGGGTGATCTCGGTGGGATGCTCGAAATGGGTGACGATGAGGATCTCCCGCCGGCCGGGCTCGTGGAAGCGGGTGATGGCGCGCACCAGCGACTCGGTGATGCGCTGCGGCAGGGTCACCGGCGTGCGCGTGCCGATGCGGATGCGCAGCACGTGGTCCATCTGCGCCAGCCGGCCGAGGATCCGCTCCAGCTGGTCGTCGGCGAGCAGCAGGGGATCGCCGCCGGTGACCAGCACCTCGCTGATCTCACGAGTCTTCTCGATCCAGTCCAACGCCCGGTCGAGCTTGCCCTCGCCCAGGGCAGCGTCCGCCGCAAACACGTCCCGAATCTGCCAGTTGCGCTGGCAGTAGACGCAGATCTGCGGGCAGGTGAGGATCGGCTTGAGGATGACGATCTGCGGGTAGCGCCGGGTGATGCCGTCGATGGGCGAGGTGTCGCTCTCGGCCATGAAGTCCTGGGAGCAGTCCGGGTCCTCGCGCTGGAGTGTCATCCGCTCCACGTACTGGCCGGGCGGCAGCACCTGGGCGCGGATGGCCCGGTCCCAGGTGCCGGTGTTGTCCGCATCCATGAGCGACACGTAGTAGGGGGTGATGCCGAACGGGATGCGGTTGGCCCGGGCCGCCTCGATGGCCGCGAACTCTTCGTCGGACAGGGCCACCAGCTCGCGCAGCCGGGAGGCGCTGCGGACGATGTGGCCGGTGTGCCAGCGCCAGTCGTTCCACTCCAGGTCGGTGATGCCGAAGAACTCGAACAGGCGCTGCCGGTTGCGGCTGTGCTGGCGGACCAGTTCCTCGTCCATGCCGCAGGGGTAGCGTCGGGCCATGGCGCGGGCACCGCGGGCCATGCGCGACAGGTCGGCGGAACGCAGCCGGGCCGCGGTGCGGCCGGTGTGGCGGAGGAAGGCCGGCGGCTTTTCCGTGTAGATGCTGGCCTGGCCGCTGATGCCGCGGAACAGGTGGGTGAGTTCGGCCAGGAAATCGGCCCGTGGCGGCGGCCCGGCCGCCTCCGGCCGGTGCAGCAGGTCGTCCAGGTAGTGCAGCAGGGAAAACCCGGCCAGTTCCTCGCTGCGGGTGTTGAGGATGGTGCGCAGCACCGAGACCGCGTCCCGGCAGGTGATCCATTCCAGCGAGGGCAGCTCCCGGTCGCCGTCCTGGCTGTGCAGGAGCAGGTTGGCCAGGTGGCCGCGCAGGGCGAGCCGCTTGTCTTCGACCGGGCGGTCGGCAAGCAGGATCTCTTCGATCACCGGGTCAAGGGCGATGATCTTGCGCAGTTGGTTGAGCCGTTTCTTGTTGTGCATGGGCATTCTCCATGGGCGGATTCCGGAAAGCGGGCGGGCGGGCAGGGTGCGACAACAGGGAGAAGGGAAGCGGCAGCGGCGACGCCCTGCCCCGCGGAGGGCAGAAACAGGACCGAAAAGGCTGTGCAGCAACGGTCCCGGGGAGAGGAACCGTTTTTTTATAAACCGGTTTGGCGTCTTGTTGCAAGAATTCCGCCCAATTCTGTGGGTGGCGGGCAGAGGCGTTGCGGTCCGATCGGCGGGGACAGTCCGTCCGAAGCAGACAAAGGCCAGTCCGGGAAGCAGCCCGCCGTCGGGCCGTGGCGGCCCTGGCTTTGGGAGGACGGGCAGTTCGTCATCCGTTTGCCGTGGTCACGGCCAGAGGGTTTCGCTGACGAGCATCCGGCGGAGATCGCGCAGGCTCGCGGCCACGCTATCCGGCCCGACCGTGAGCGGCAGGTCGGCCAGCCGTTGGACGATGTTGGCCGTCGGTTCGGTGTTTTGGGCGGCGAGGAGACGTTCCACCACAAAGGCGAGCGAGGTCAGGGTGCGGTAACTCTCGTCGATCTGCCGGAACCGGTCCGGGTGAAATTCCGGCGGGTAGCGGCGAACCATGCGCTGGTAGGCCTTTTCGATGGCCTCGTTGGTGGCCTCAGGGGGCAGGTTCAGATGGTTCAGGGCTTGTTCGCGTGTCAGCATGGCCGTGACCTTTCAGGAACGACGCCTGGAGGAGCGCGCCGGTTTGCGCCCGCCACCGGCGATGGCCCGCAGTTGACTGTCGAGCGCATCGCGCAGGGCTGCACACCGCCGGTCGCCGGCATCCTCCCGGGCGCCCAGGGCATTGCAGGTTTTGATCAGCAGGGAAGGAAAGCCGGGTTGCCGTTCGAGCGCGGGAAAGATGTGCGCGGCCAGGGCTTCGACCGCCTCCAGGGGCAGACGGCGAAAATCGTCGGCATGGTCGCGCAAAAAATCGACCACCGCCCCGGCGCATTGCAGCCGCAAGCCGGCGCTGCCGTGATCGGTGTCCTGCCCGGCGGCGGCAAACAGATCGTCGAGCAACGTCGCTTCTCCCGCCTCGACCAGCAGCGACCGCACGCCGGCCACGAACTCGAGGCAGCCGTCCGCCTCGCTCCACACCTGGGCCATCCACTGCCGCAGTCCGGCCGCATTGACCCGGCCCTCGGGAAAAAGGGCCAGGAACCGGGCCAGGGGGGCCAACGTGTCAACCTGGCCGGCCAACTCCGCCAGCCCCTGGAGCGTCGCCGGGCTGAACAACTCGGCGGAGCCAACCGTGGCGCCGAGCCGTCGCAGTATGGGCGGGAGATCCGGCAGGCCGGAATTGACCAGGAAACCGGTCCTGGCCTGCTCCCAGACCGCCTGCGCCAGACTCCCGACCAGCGCCTCGTCGGCCCTGATGCGGTCGAAGAGCATCTGCAGCACTGCCGGCGAACGGATGGCCAGCGGCCCGTGTTCCTGCATGATCCAGCGGAGATCCTCCGCTCCGGGGCCGGGACCGTCCCGCAGGGCCGTGGCCGCAACCGTGCCGAGCCGCCGACTGTGGGCCTGGACAGCCACCAGCGAGGCGACCACCGCGAGTCGCGGCCCCATGCATCCCACCCCGGCGGCCTGCAGCAGCAGATCGACCAGCGCCTCGTTGTCCGTTCCGGGAATGAGCAGGTCACTCGCATCCTGGGACAGGATCGGGTCCAGAACGACGACCAGGGAGCGGCGTTCCCGGGAGGAGAGCAGCGGCAGGCGGCGGCCGATCTCCTTGAGCACCTGTGCATGGAACCGGAGGAGCAGGCGTTCCATGACCTCCTGTTCCTGACCGAACATGTCGGAGAACAAAGGATGGTCAATGCGGCCCGGGAACGGATCAACACGGCCGAAAGCCCGGCGGAGATCACGCAGCAGGACCAGTTTGCCCTCGAAGGTGGCGGCGCCAAAGGCCTGTTCCATCCGATCCAGGCCGGCGGTGGTCAGCGTGTCGTCGTCATCGGCACTGAGCAGGTCGCGGAGTTCCGGAGGCATCAGCTCGCCCGCGCCCGACATGAACGCCCCCTCCACGGCCCGGAACAGGTCTCTGGCCTGGTGCGGTGACGGCGCCTGGTGGCACTGGCGCAGATGGAGCACCACCTGGCAGGCAAAGGGCAGGAAAACCAGGCGGCGCAGGGCCGGCAGGAACGATGCCACCGCCCGCTCCATCCGGTGATCGGCCTCGCAGAGATCGGCCAGCAGGTTCGCGGAGAGCGGCTTGTGCAGGCTCGTCTTGTGGTTGAGCCGGCGGAAGATTGCCATGCCGTCGCCCAGGGCCTGGAAGGATGGTGCCAGCGGGGTGCCGGCAAACAAACCGGCCAGATCCTGGTACTGCCTGCGGCTGACCCGGCCCGGATCGCGCGCCAGCAGGGCCAGCCGATCTGCGATGGCCCGCCAGTCCAGGGCAGGGTCGAGGACCGAGCGCAGGCGCGCCTGCGCCACCTGGTAGGCGCCGGCAAGGCCCTCCGCCGCCAGGAGGGTCTCCGCCGCCTCGGCGTCACCCGCCAGGCACCCCTTGAGCGACAGGAGAAACGCCATCTCCGCCGATTGCGGGACCGCCGGGATGCTGTCGATCTGCGCGCAGAATTCGTCGAAGGCCTGCCGGGTCCGCAGGGTTCGCCGCAGGACCTCCTGCCAGGCCTGGTCGATCTCGCGGCCGAGTTCGGGGGTGCGGGCCTGGCCCTGCACCGACACCAGCCATTCCAGGTGGCGGCCGGCGCGCCGCAGCTTTTCCTGCTCCTTTTTTTCCCGTTTCTGCTTCGCTTTAGCCACGGCTGTCCAGGTCCTCTTCCAGCATGTCCATCAGCGCCACCAACTCGTCTTCGAGATCGTCCACCAGCCCCTCGTCCGCGCCGTTGAGCACGGCCGTCTCGTAGCGATGCGCCAGCAGGGTGAGTTCCCTGACCGAGGCGGGGGCAAGACGGCTGTCCTGCAGCAG
>CAZMNU010000106.1:5101-8197 GCA_964567725.1 uncultured Desulfobulbus sp.
GAGTCGATCAGGGTGTTTTCGCTGCAGGAGGGGCTCTCGCCCTGAAAGACCTCGACCTCGACCAGCTTCTGGTTGGCCGCCACGGTGTAATAGACTTCGGAGCGGGTTACGGGGATACGGGTGTTGCGCCGGATGATGGTGGAAAAATAATCGGCCTCCCCGGTCACCGGGTCCACCACGTCCACGGTGCGGGTGCCCAGGGAATGGGCCGCCACATCGATGAGGATGTGGCGCAGGGGCTCCCCGGCGATGATCCCGGCCTGGACCGCCGCGCCCAGGGCGACGCACAGGTCCGGATCGACGGCATGCTCCATGGGCTGGTCGAACAGATCGGCCAGCATGTCCTGGACCGCCGGCATGCGGGTCGAACCGCCAACCAGCACGATCCGGTCGACATCCGCGGCGCTCACCCTGGCCTCGGCCAGGGCCTCCTCGACCTTGCGCCGTGTTTTCTCGACCAGGTCGGCGGTCATCGCCTCGAAATCGACCCGCGCCACCTCCAGCGCCAGGTTGAGCGGCTCGCCGTCGACCACGGCCACCGCCACCTCGTTCACGGTGACAAAGGGCTGGCTGGAAAGGGCAATCTTGACCCGCTCGGCCACATCCTTGAGCCGTACCTGCACGACGAAATCATGGCCCAGATCGATGCCCGATGTTTGCTCCAGGTGGCGCAGGAAATGATCCTTGAGCCGCTCATCGAAGTCATCGCCGCCCAGCACCGTGTCGCCGCAGGAGGCCAGCACCTCCTTGATGTCGCCCCGCAGCAGGACGATGGAGACATCGAAGGTGCCGCCGCCCAGGTCATAGACCAGGATGATCTCCTCCCCGGCGTCGGCAGGGCCTTCGTAGACAAAGGCCGCCGCGGTCGGTTCGTTGATGATGCGCAGCACCTCGAGTCCCGCCAGTTCGCCCGCGCGCACGGTGGCCCGACGCTGGGCGTCATCGAAATAGGCGGGCACCGTGATCACCACCCGGCGAACCGTCTGCCCCAGCACCCGCGTGGCCTCCGTTGCCAGGTGCTTGAGCAGCATGGCGGAAATCTCCTCGGGCAGATAGGCGGCCTCGCCCACCTGCACCGGCGTGGTCCTGCCCATGAGGCGCTTCACCGATTTCACCGTGTGGGCAGGAAAGGCCACATACCGGTTGAGGGCCTGGGCCCCAAAGTAGACCCGCCCGCCTTCCGGGTCAAAGCTCACCACCGACGGTACGATGGCCTGGCCTTCCTCGATGTTGACAGGCTGGGGGATGCCGCCCTGCAGCAAGGCGACGACCGAATTGGTGGTGCCCAGATCGATACCGCAGCAGATCTCCTTCATGGTCTTTCCTCCGCCAGGGTATTCGCCCCGGATTCCGGCAGGGCCTCCGGTTCGTGTTCCCGGGCCGACCCGAGGACCACCCGGGCCGGCTGGCGCACGGCGCCATCCACCATGAACCCGGGCTCCAGCATCTCCGTGACGACGCTGTCGCGCGCTTCCGGCGTCCGGGCCAGCACGGCCCGGTGCAGCCGCGGGTCAAAGGCGGCGCCCGGTTCCCTGATCATGCGCACATTGTTCCTGTCCAGCAGCTGGTCAAGTTGCCCCCAGACCAGCGTGACTGCCTGCCGACGCCGCGGCGAGTGCGCGGTCACCTCGAGCAGGGCCTGATCGAGATGGAAAAAAGCCACGGCCAGCCGCATCAGATCCTCGCTGTTTTCCTCGTTCCGCCGCGGCTCGGGGGCTCTGTCCAGCCGGTCGCGCACGGCCTCGACCGCCTGCGACTGCCTGCGCAGGGTCTTGCGCAGTCCGCGGAATTCCTCCAGCATGGTTGCCTGCAGCGCATCCAGAGAGAGACCCGGAGCCTCGTCGCCGTCCGTCTTCTTCACGCCTGTCAACGGCATACGGCCCGTTATCCTGTGCCACCAGTTGCGCATCTGTCACCTTCTCCTTGTAATCACAAAAAAAAGCGCCAACAGGCGGAAGTCGGTGGCACCTTGACGCCGCCTCTCCATGCCTCAGTCCTCCACCGGCGGGCTGGTCCAGGACTGGCCGGACAGGGCCTCGCGGCACAGGTCCTCCAACTGGTTGACCACCTTTTCCAGGCGGGTGTTGTGCTTCGGCGGCGCCATGCGGCGCAGCTCCTCGCGCAGGGCCGGCGACTGCAGCCGGGCCAGTTCCAGCCGGTCCTCGATCTGATCCACGGCCATGTGGATGGTCATGGCAACGTAGTCGTCCGCGCCGGGGGCGAGCCGCTGGAACTCGGGCCGGGAGCGGAAGCGGGTGATCAGCCGGTCGCCGAGGAGAAAGAGGGTGTGGCTCGCCAGGCCGTTGCTCAGGCCGGCGTTCAACGGCAGGAAGGCGATGGTGTGGGCGTACTGCTGCATCATCGGCCGGTTGCGGGTACGCAGGGTGGTGATAATAAGCTGACAGAGGAGACGCACGTACGAGCTGAGCACCTGGCTGTCGAGCGATCCAGGATGCGGACCGGCACCCGGGATGGTCCCCTCCGCCGCCGAGACCAGCGCCCTGACCACCGGACGGATCACCTCGTCCCGTTCACTGTCCATGGCCGCGCACAGCCGCTCGTGGAGGACGAGCTGGGGCCGGTTGGCGGTCCGGTGGAGCATGGCCTCGTTCCAGCTCCGCCACAGCTCCGGGTTGCGCTGCATGTTCTCGATGAGGAACACCAGCCTCCGGGTGATGGTCTTGCGCGGGGTGGGCTTCCAGTCGAGCAGCTCGCGGGTGCGGCGGCTGTCGGCGACCAGCTGCTGGTCCACGTATCTGAGCATCCACAGCCGCTCGAACGGCTCACGGTCAAGCAGGTGGTTCTGGACCAGGCGGACCAGCACCATCGGGTAGAGCAGCCAGACCGGGGTGCACAGGGGGCGGCGGGCCTGGTTGTAGTAGAACCGGGTGGCGAGGCGGTACAGGTCGAGGTGACTCACCGCCCCGTCCGGGCCGGCGTTCAGGGTGCAGAGGCGGGCGAGGCTCTGGTGCCGGTCGAGCACCCGCAGGAAGAACTGGGCCAGGTCCTGGACGTGGATGTAGGGGATGGCGGACTGGCCTCGGCCGGCGAGGATGCGCGACTCGAGCAGCTTGCCGGACATCCAGTTGTTGAGCA
>CAZMNU010000107.1:0-8039 GCA_964567725.1 uncultured Desulfobulbus sp.
GTTTCTCAGCGTGGCTTATCTGTGACAGCATGGCCGAGTATTCCTCGTTCGTTGTCAGTGAGAGAAGCCTGCTCTTGTAGTCTGAGACCTTCGCCAGGGTATCCGATCTTTCCCCGGCAAGGGACTTCTGGCTGTCCTCGAGGTCCCTGAGGGTCTTCTCCTGCTGGAGGAACCTCTCGTCGTGACCCTCTATCTCCCTCTTGTGTATGGATATCTCCCCGGGTATCGAGGCTATGTCCGCTTTGAGCCTGTCAAGTTCCCTGTCGATATCCTGGAGTTCAAGAAGCCTCGCAATGTTGTCTTCCACTTCAGCCCGTCCGTTCAGCTATAAAAAAAAGCGGACACCTTCCGGTGTCCGCCGTCTGGTGGGCGGGACAGGGCTCGAACCTGCGACCCCAAACGTGTGAAGCTTGTGCTCTACCAACTGAGCTACCCGCCCTTCAATATGCATTCTGGTGGGCCCACCTGGACTCGAACCAGGGACCGACCGGTTATGAGCCGGTGGCTCTAGCCAACTGAGCTATAGGCCCGAGCGTTTCGATGAACGGTACATAATAGCGAAGTTGCCGCGGAGGTCAAGCCTTTTGTGCAGTTTCCGCGACAGATTTCCGGCGGCACTGCCGCTTTTCCCGGTGACCACCCCGCCTTTCCTGGCAGTCGGCCGGCCGAGTGGTTATGATAGCACCTGATTGCCTGCCGGCCGACCCGGCCGGACCCGCAGGCCGCTTCCCTCTTTTCAGGTGGACCCGAACCGGATGTTCTACAACAACCTGCTCTGTTTCCTGGTGGCCATTTTCGTGTTCTCCGCCAGCAACCCGCCGGAGAGTCCGTGGCTGCCGCCCATCGTCGCCCTGGCCATCCTGCTGGCATCGCTCTGGCTGTTCGCCGCCGTGGCCGGCCGGCAGTTCGCCGCGGCCGCCAGCGCCGGCCGCTACTTCCGCGCCGAGCGGCGGTTGTCGTTCCTGGCGGTGGGCCTGTTCGTGCTCCTGGTGGGCCTGCTCGACCTGAAATACTACCTGCAGCCGCTGGCCATTGGCGACCGGCTGCCGGTGCTCACCGACATCGGCGGCCTGGCCGTCTTTTTCCTGCTGCTGGCCCTGGTCTGGCACCAGGGCAGGCGGCGGTACATGCAGCTGTTCCACAGCCGCTACTCGGCCGTTGGTTTCCTCTGGTCCAACCTCAAGGCCAACCTGCCGGCGGTGCTGCCCTGGCTGATCCTCTCCCTGGTTTTCGACCTGCTCCAGCTCGTGCCGTACCCGCCGCTGGCCCGGTTTCTCCGCTCCGCCTACGGGGAACTGGCCCTGTTCGGCCTGTTCGTGGTCTTCCTCGTGCTCTTCTTCCCGCCGCTGGTGCGGGTGCTGTGGAACTGCCGGCCGCTGCCGCCGGGGCCGCTGCGCGAGCACATCGTCAGCTTCTGCCAAGCCCAGGGGTTCCGGTCCGAGGTGCTCTGCTGGCCGCTGTTCGAGGGCCAGGTGCTGACCGCGGGCATCATCGGCATCCTGCCCGGGCTGCGCTACCTGCTCATCACCCCGGCCCTGGTCGACAACCTCGACCGGGAGGAGCTGGACAGCGTGCTCGCCCACGAGATCGGCCATGTGCGCCGCTTTCACCTGGTGCTCTACGTCACCCTGTTCCTCGGCTTCAGCCTGCTGGCCGGCGGCCTGGGCCGGCTGCTGCCGCATTTCGTGCTCTCGGGCGAACTCTTTTACCGGCTCCTGGAAATCCTGCCGCTGGCTCCGGAAACCCTGCTCGGCGTACTCGTCAGCGCGCCCCTGCTCGTGCTCCTGATCGTCTGGTTCCGCTTCGTGTTCGGCTATTTCATGCGTAATTTCGAGCGCCAGGCCGATCTTTACGTGTTCCGCGTGCAGGGGACCGGTCGGCCGCTGGTGCGCTCGTTCGAACGGATCGCCACCCTTGGCGGCGGCAACCGGGAGGAAAAGAGCTGGCACCATTTCGGCATCGGCGAGCGGGTGGCCTTTCTCGAGCGGTGCGAGACCGATCCCTCGCTCATCGCCCGCCACGACCGCAAGGTGCGGCTCAGCCTCGTCGCCTTCTACCTGGCCATCGGCCTGCTCGCCTTTACCCTGCACCGGGTGGACGGGGAACGGCTGGCCGGCGGCTACGAGGTCCGCTACACCGAGGCCGTGCTCGCCCAGAAGATGCGGCTCGAGCCGGCCAACAGCGTCTGGCCGCTGGTGCTCGGCGACTTCCTCCAGAGCCGGAGGCTGGAAACAAAGGCGGTGGCCGCCTACGAGCAAGCGCTCACCCTGGCCCCGGACAACCCGGAGATCGCCAACAACCTGGCCTGGCTGCTGCTCACCGCCCACGACCCGAAGGTGCGCAATGCCGAGCGCGCCCTCACCCTGGCCGAGGGCGCGGCCCTGGCCCGGGAGCACGGCCACATCCTCGATACCCTGGCCACCGCCTACTGGGCCAACGGCCTGATCGAGGAGGCGCTGGCCACCCAGGCCCGGGCGGTGCGGATTGACCCGCGCAACCGGGCCTACTACCTCAAACAGATGGAAACCTTCCGCACCCGCACCTGGGGCGAGGCCGAGTAGTCTGTTCACCCCGCCCCCTCCCGAACACCTGCAAGGAGCGCAGATGCACACCCCTCTCATTCTCGTCACCAACGACGACGGCGTCCAGGCCCCGGGTGTCCGCGCCCTGCACGAGGCGGTCGCAACCCTGGGCCGGGCGGTGATCGTCGCCCCGGAGCGGGACAATTCGGCGGTCAGCCACGCCCTGACCATGAACCGGCCGCTGCGCGTGGTGACGCTCGAACCCGACATCTACACCATTGACGGCACGCCCACGGACTGCGTCAGCATCGCGGTGAACAAGATCCTCGACGCCCGGCCGGACCTGCTCGTCTCGGGCATCAACCCGGGCGCCAACCTGGGCGACGACATCAGCTATTCGGGCACGGTGTCCGCGGCCATCGAGGGCACCATGTACGGCATCCCCTCGCTCGCCTTCTCCCTCGCCGGTTCGCCGCCCTTCGACTTCGAGGTGGCCGCGGCGGTGGCCTGGAAGCTCGCCTCGCTGGCCCTCACCTGGCACCTGCCGGAATCGACCCTGCTCAACATCAACATCCCGCCCATCCCGGCCGGCGAGATCCCGGGCATCCGCTTCACCCGCCAGGGCCGCCGCGTCTACCGGGACGCCATCCAGGAGACCTTCGACCCCTGGGGCCGCAAGCACTACTGGATCGGCGGCGGCACGGTGCACTGGTCGGGCGGCGACAACACCGACGAGCAGGCGGTGCGCGACGGCTACATCTCGGTCACGCCCATCCAGCTCGACCTGACCAACCACACCGGGCTCGCCTACCTGGAGCGGGAATGGCGGATGTGAAGCGCCACCCGGCCCGGCCGCGCCCCCTGCTCGGCGCCCACGAGTCCATCGCCGGCGGCCTGCACCGCGCCTTTGACCGTATCCTGGCGGTGGGCGGCGAGTCCCTGCAGATCTTCACCGCCAACCAGCGCCAGTGGCGGGTCCGACCGCCGGGCGAGGAGGACATCCGCCTGTTTCGCGAGAAATGGCAGGCCGCGGGAGGGATGCCGGTGGCGTCGCACGGCTCGTACCTCATCAACCTGGCGGCCGCGGACCCGGCTGCGGCAGGCAAATCCATCGATGCCCTGGTGGACGAACTCGGCCGCTGCCGTCAGCTGGGCATCGCCTGGGTGGTCCTCCACCCGGGCAGCCACCTGGGCGCGGGCATCGAGGCCGGGCTGGAGGCGGTGGCCCGCAACCTGGATGCGGCCATCGAACAGGCGGGTACTGCGGACACGGACCTGAAGGTACTGCTCGAGACCACGGCCGGCATGGGCACGGCCCTGGGCAGCCGGTTGGCCGAGCTGGGCTGGCTGCTCGGGCGGAGTGCGCACGCGGAAAACCTAGGGGTGTGCATCGACACCTGCCACCTGTTCGCCGCCGGCTACGACCTGCGTGATGCGGCCGCCTACGCGCGGACCATGGAAGAGTTGGAGCAAGAGGTCGGCCTGGCCCGGGTCCATTTCGTCCACCTGAACGATTCGAAGAAGGGGCTGGGCAGCCGGGTGGACCGCCACGAGCACATCGGCCGGGGCGAGATCGGTGACGAGGGGTTCCGGCTGCTGCTCAACGATCCCCGTTTTGCCCGCCATCCCATGACCCTGGAGACGCCCAAGGGCGACGACCTGGCCGAGGACCGGGACAACCTGGCGCGGCTGCGCGGGCTGCTGGCAGACTGAGTCGCTCAGCCGCGCACCCGCCGGGCCAGCGCCCGCACCCGCGCCAGGGTCTCGGCCAGGTCGAGGGTGAGCAGCTGCCGCTCGCGCACCACCAGCCGGCCCGCCACCACCACGGTGCGCACATCCGCGCCGCTGCCCGCGTGCACAAGTTGCGCCGGGCTATGAAACGGCTGCAGGCGGGGCTGCTCCAGGTCGACCAGGATCAGGTCGGCCGGCGCGCCCGGTGTGAGCCGGCCGTGGTCCGCCTCCAGGCCGATGGCCGCGGCGCCCCCCCGGGTGGCCGCCTCCAGCAGCCGCCGGGCCGGGACCGGGGCCGGATCACCGCCGCGCAGCGTCTGCATCCCCGCGGCCAGGCGCATCTCCCGGAACAGGTCAAGGCTGTTGTTCGAGGCCGCGCCGTCCGTGCCCAGGCCGACGCGCAGACCGCGGGCCAGCATGGCACCCAGCGGCGCCACGCCCGAGGCGAGCTTGGCGTTGCTCTGCGGGCAGCTGACCACGGATGCGCCGCGCCGGGCCAGGGTGTCCAGGTCCATCCCGTCCGCCCAGACACAGTGGATACAGGTGGTGTCCGCGTCGAGCACGCCGAGCGCGTCCAGGTGGCGGATGGGCGTGTGTGCGAGCGGTTGGGCGATCTGGCCGATCTCTTCCCGGGTCTCGGCCGCGTGCACGAACAAACGCACCCCGCGCCGCCGGGCCAGTTCCTTGGCCTGTTGCAGGGTGCGGTTGGCACAGGTGTAGGGCGAGTGGGCGAACAGGGCCGGGGTGATGAGCGGGTGGTGGTCCTGCCAGCGGTCGAGGAAGGCGGCCGCGTTCTCGATGCTGCGGCCCGGGTCGGGCACGCCCGGCGCCGGGAAGTCGATGATCGCCTGGGCGGCGACGCAGCGCAGGCCGGCATCCACGCAGGCGCGCGCCGCCTCGTCCTCGAGGAAGTAGCCGTCGGCCACGCAGGTCACCCCGGCGAGCAGCAGTTCGGCCGCGGCCAGCCGGCTGCACCAGTACACGGTCTCCGGATCGATGTGGCGGGCCTCGGCCGGGAAGATGTGGCTCCCGAGCCAGTCGGCCAGGGCCAGGTCGTCGGCCAGGCCGCGGAACAGGGTCATGGGCAGGTGACAGTGGCCGTTGACCAGGCCGGGCAGGAGGAGCTGTCCCTGTCCGTCCACCACGGTCCCTGTCCACCCGGCCGGGCAGTCGGCCATGGGGCCGAGCGTATGGATGCGGCCGTCACGGACCAGGACGAACCCGGCTGCGAGCGCGGGTTCGGTGTCCGCATCGGCGAGGAAACGGCAGTTTTTGAGGAGCAGGTCGTTGGTCATAACTGCTTGCGTGCGCATCGGTTGATGGTGTATCACAGGGTGCGCCGGCCCGGCCGGCCGCACCGTTTGCTGTCAGCCACTCTACCCGACCGACCGCGTCCGGCAACCGCTTCTTTGCCTGCCGGCGCTTCCGCCCAATCACCCTGTCCGCATGCCCCCTGCAGTGTCGGCCCGCCGATCACCCAACCGCCCGCCGGAGGACGAGAACCCGTCATGACCGCCCCCACCGGAAAAACCCTGTTCATCACCGACCTGGCCCCGGGTCAGCAGGTGCGCGAGATCTTCCTCGTGGCCCGCAAGTCACTGGCCGAGACCAAGGCCGGCAAGCCCTACCTGGCGCTGACCCTCATGGACCGCACCGGCGAGATCGAGGCGCGGATCTGGGACAATGCCCGCGAACTGGACGCCAGCGCCCCGGAGGGCGGCTTCGTGCTCGTCCAGGGGGTGGCCAAGCCCTTCCGCGACCAGCTGCAGCTGGCCGTGCAGTCCCTGCGCGCGGTGGCTGCGGACACGGTCAGCCTGGCCGATTTCATGCCCGCCAGCCCCCGGCCCCTGGGGGAGATGGCCGCGGAACTCGCCACGCTCATCGACTCGTTCACCGACCCCGGCCTGCGCGCCCTGCTCGCCGAGATCTTCCAGGGCGAGACGCTGGCCCGCTTCCAGCGCGCGCCGGCCGCCAAGAAGCTGCACCACGCCTACGTGGGCGGGCTGATCGAGCACACCCTGAGCATGGCCGGCATGGCCGAGCGGGCCGCGGCCCACTACCCCATCATCGACCGGAACATGCTGCTCGCCGGGGTGCTCCTCCACGACGTGGCCAAGACCGAGGAGTACGCCTACGACCGGCCGCCCATCGGCTACACCGACCGCGGCCGGCTGGTGGGCCACCTGGTGCTCGGCGCGGAGATGGTCCGGCGCGCGGCCGAGCGGACCGGCGGCATGAGCGCGGAGCGGGTCGATCAGCTCACCCACCTCATCCTCAGCCACCACGGCCAGCTGGCCTACGGCTCGCCGGTGCTGCCGATGACGCCCGAGGCCATGCTCCTCCACCACCTGGACGACATGGACGCCAAGATGCAGTGCATGGTCGAGCTGCGCCGCAAGATGCCCGGCAGCGGCTGGCAGTGGAGCGACTACCAGCGCCACCTGGAGCGGTTCCTCTACCTGCCGGGCAACGGCGAGGCCGGGGAAGAGCCGGAGCCCGGCGACGAGGACGCGGACCCCGGTCTTGAGCCCGGCCCGCCCCGCCCCGCGAAAAAACCGGCGGATCAGCGCCAGCAGACCCTGTTCTAGCCCATGGCCTTTTCCCCGGTGCGCGGCCAGGACAAGGCCATCCGCCTGCTCGACAGGGCCCTGGCCAGCGGCCGCCTTGCCCACGCCTACCTGTTCACCGGCCCGGACGGGGTCGGCAAGACCACCGTGGCCCTGGACCTGGCCGCATGGCTGCTCTGCCGTGCGGCCGTGCACGACCGGCCCTGCGGCACCTGCCCCGGCTGCCTGAAGCGGATCTCCGACAACCACCCGGATTTCCTGCGCATCCGCCCGGACGGCGCGGCCATCAAGATCGACCAGGTGCGCAGCCTGAAACGGGCCCTCACCTATCCGCCGTTCGAGGCCGAACAGCGGGTGGTGCTCATCGAGGAGGTGCAGACCATGCGCCGCGAGGCGGGCAACAGCCTGCTCAAACTGCTCGAGGAGCCGCCGCCGGGCAACCTGCTGGTGCTGGTGGGCGGCAGCATGGGTTCGATCCTGGCCACCATCGTCTCCCGCTGCCAGGTGATCCCCTTTGCGCCGCTGGATTTGGAGCTTGCCGCCGAAATCATCGGCGCACACCGGCCGGAGCTGGCCCCGGCCGACTGCCAGGTGCTGGCCGCCCTGGCCGAGGGCTGCCCGGGCCAGGCCCTGGCCATGGAGGCGGAGGGCGTGCTGCCGCTCTACCGGCGGATCGTCGCCACCCTTGGTGAAGAGCCGGGCCGCCCGGCCGATCGGGTCGAGACCTCGCTCGCCCTGGCCGCGGAGATGGCGGCCCTGGGCGAGAGCGTACCGCTGCTGCTCGTGCTCCTGCGGATTTTTTTCAAAAACTCCCTGGCCGCCCGGGCCGGGGTGAGCCGTCCGGACTGGCCCGCCGAGGTCCTGCGGGCAAGAGAACGCTGGAATTTGGTTCAGCTTTCTGCTAAGATGGCCGCCATCGAGCGCACCGAGAAGGCGCTCGCCCGCAACTGCAGCCGCAGCCTGGCCAGCGAGGTACTCCTGCTGGAACTGTTCGACTGCACCCCTCCGCCATCGTAAACGATCATGCCAGAAACGCAGCCCGGGCCGCTGCCCCCCGACCAGCCGCACTCCAGCGAGAGCGGCGGCGAGGAGGCGGCCCTTCATTTTTACAAGATCCGCTTCCGCGCCCAGGGCCAGGAATGCACGGCCAGCGCCCACGCCGACGACCTCGTGCGCGGCGACCAGGTGATGGTGCGCACCGAGCAGGGGCCGGAACCGG
>CAZMNU010000108.1:0-8020 GCA_964567725.1 uncultured Desulfobulbus sp.
GGCAGCGCGTCCAGGCGGGCCCGGTTGACCGCGTCGGCGCGGCTGTTGTGGGTGCACAGGGTGATGCAGCCCTCGTCCGGGACGAAATCCGGCACACAACGGCTGTTCAGCTCAGCCAGGGTGGCCGCGTCGACCCGGCCCTCGCGGATGCGGTTGAGCAGGTCCACGAACCGCTGGTCAGCCTGGCGGTAGACCCGCTGCAGTTCGATGGCCACCATGGCCGCCTGCTGCAAGGCCTGGGCGGCAAAGAACCAGGGCGAGGCGTAGTGCGGCCGCAGCAGCTGCCACTCGGGCTCGCGCACCACCGGCGCCAGCTGGTGCAGGTCGCCGATCATGAGCAGCTGCACCCCGCCGAACGGCTGGTCGCTGCCCCGGTAGCGGCGCAGCACCGCGTCCACGCCGTCGAGCAGGTCGGCGCGCACCATGCTGATCTCGTCGATGACGAGCAGATCCAGGCTGCGCACCAGGTTGCGCTTGTCGCGGCTGAACCGGTGACGGGCGAAGAAGCTGGTGTCGCCGGGCACCATGGGGCCGAAGGGCAGCTGGAAAAACGAGTGCAGGGTGACGCCGCCGGCATTGATGGCAGCCACGCCGGTGGGCGCGGTGACGATCAGCCGCTTGCAGGTGCGGCCGGCGAGCTGCTGCAGGAAGGTAGTCTTGCCGGTGCCGGCCCGGCCGGTGAGAAACAGGGGGGCGTCGGTCTCCTCGACAAAGGCCTCGGCCAGAAGGAGTTCAGGGTTGGTCTCGTCCATGGGGCGTCCGGCGGGCAACGGCGGCCCGCTCATTCGGGTTTGCGGCGCAGGGCCTTGGTGCGGCTGCGCCGGGTCTTGGTGTCCAGGCGGCGCTGGACCGAGCCGCGGGTCGGCCGGGTGGCGCGCCGCCTGCGCCGCGGCGTGGCCGCGGCCACCACCAGCTCGGTCAGGCGGGCGAGCGCGGCGGCGCGGTTCTGCTCCAGGCTGCGGAACTCCTCGGCGCGGATAACGAGCACCCCCTCCGCGGTCAGGCGGCGGTCGTGCCGGGCGAGCAGGGCCGCCTTGCACGCCTCCGGCAGCGACGAGGCGCGCACGTCGAAGCGCAGCAGCACCGCGTTGGCCACCTTGTTGACGTTCTGGCCGCCCGGGCCCTGGGCGCGGATGGCGCTCCATTCGATTTCTTTCTCATCGATGGCCAGGGTCGGGGTGAAGTGGACAAAAGCCATACCAATCCTCCTGTGCCGGGTTCAACGCAGGTAGATGAGCCGGATGAGCACCAGGGTGGCCACCAGGCTGAGCGCCACCAGCGGCACGCCCACCCGGGCGTAGTCCATGAAGGTGTAGCCGCCCGGCTCGCGCACGATCATGTTCACCGGCGAGCCCAGCGGCGAGATGAAGGCGGCCGAACAGGCGATGGCCACGGTCATGGCACAGGCCTGGGGCGGAATGCCCATCTTCAGACCGATCTCCACGGCCATGGGCGCCACCAGCACCGCAGTGGGCGTGTTCGAGAGGAACAGGCCGATGGTCACGGTCACCAGGAAGAGCACGGCCAGCACCCCCATGGGGCCGACCCCGGCGAACAGCCCGAGCAGCCAGTCCGTGACCAGGGTGATGGCCCCGGTGCGCTCCAGGGCGAGCGCCAAGGGCAGCATGCCGGCGATGATGAGCACGGTCTGCCAGTCGATCACCCGGTAGCAGCTGTCCACATCCACGCAGCGGAAGAGGATCAGAGCCGCGGTGGCCACGAGCACGGCCGTGACCGTGGGCAGCAGGTCGAACACCAGGAGGCCGACCATAGCGGCGAGGATGGCCACGGCCACCGGGCCGCGGCTGCGCGCCGGGATCACCTCGCGGTAGTCCTGGGGCAGGTTGAGGAGGATGTACTGGTCGCGGTGGTCGCGCAGCTGGAGGATGTCCTCCCAGGCGCCGCAGGCGAGCAGCACGTCGCCGAAGCGCAGCGGCTCGTCGGCGAAACCGGTGGTCAGGGTGGCGCCCTTGCGGCGAATGGCCAGCACCTGGCAGCGGAAGCGCGAATGGAAGCCGATCTCGCGCACCGACTTGCCGATCAGGTTGGACTCGGGCGTGAGCATCACCTCGCCCACGCCCACTGCCTGGAAGAACTCGCGCTGCAGCGCCGGGTCGACCTGCAGCTCCATGCGTTCGAGCTGGAAGGTCTCGGCGAACCGGTCGATGGCCTCCTTTTCGGCGACCACCACGAGAATGTCGTTGACCAGGAAGACACTCGCCGGCCGCGCCGGCACAAAGGCGCGGCCGCTGTCGGCCACGGTGTGCAGGGCGATCAGGTTGATGTGGTGGCGGGCGCCGAGCTGCATGCGCGCCACCGAGCGGTCGATCAGATCCGAGCCGGGCTGGACGCGGAGTACGCCGACCCGCTGCTGGATGTCGTAGCCCTGGAGGATCTCCTCGATGGAGCGCTCCCGCCGGCGACTGACCGCGCCCTGGCCGCCGGAGAGCAGGTGGCGGCCGGCCACCACCATGAAACCGATGGCCAGCACCAGCACAGCGAGGCCGAACGGGGTGAAGCTGAAGAAGCTTAAGGCCTCCTGGCCGTGGCTGCGCAGGGCGTTGTTGATGACGATGTTCGGGGTGGTGGCCACCAGCGTCATCATGCCGCTGATGAGCGCGCCCGCGGCCAGGGGAATGAGCAGGCGGCGGTGGTTGAGCCCGGCCTTCTCCGCCACGGCCAGGGTGATGGGGATGAAGATGGCGGCCGTGGCCGTGCTGCTCATGAACGAGCCGACCAGGGCCGAGCCGGCCATGAGCAGCGCGAGCAGGCGGACCTCGCTCGTGCCGCCGCGGGCGATGATGGTCTCACCCATGCGCTGGGCCAGGCCGGTGTGGACAATCGCCTCGCTGATCACGAACATGGAGGCGATGATCACCACCACCGGGCTGGACAGGCCGGAGAGGGCATCAGCCGGATCGAGTACGCCGGTGAGCATAAGAGTGAGCATGACCAGCACCGCGACCAGGTCGCCGCGGATCCAGTTGGTGACGAGCAGCACCGCCGCACCCGCCAGGGTGAGGACGGCAATGAGCATGTGGGGATCGTTCATAACTCCTTATTTTGCATGTTTCTTTTTTGTTTCAGGCGGTGTCGGCCAGCGGCGCCAGGGTCTCGGCCGTGGTCGGGATGTCGGCCATGGAGTGACCGTAGTGGACCTGGCGGAGCAGGCCGTCCGGGTCGATGAGCATCTGCGCGGGCAGCCGGCCGAGCGCCAGCAGTTTGACCTCCTGGCCGTAGAGGCCGGACACCCGCTGTTCCGGATCGGGCAGGCCGATGAACGGCAGCTGTTCCCGCTCCCAGAATGCGCGGAAGCCGGCCGCGTCCTCCGGCCCGACCACGAGCACGGCCACGTTCAAGGCCACGAATCGGTCCCAGTCCCGGCGCAACTGCGCCATGTGCCGGCGGCAGAAGGGTCAGAGGAAGCCGCGGTTGAACACCACCAGCACCCACTGGCGGCCGTGGAAGTCGGCCAGGCGGATCGGCCGGCCGGTATAGTCGTCGAGGGTGAAATCCGGGGCCAAGGTATTGACGGTGACGCGGGCCATGCTGATCTCCTCGGGCGGGTGGTGGCAGCCGGCACGGGACCGGCCTTCAGGTGGGACTGGCTGATAGTGGCCGCATCATAGACATTCGCGGCGGTTCTGTCCACCCGGCAGGGGCGGCGGCCAGGGGGGACGAGGGGCAACCCGGGGTGGCCACGATGGATGCCATCGGGTAAAGTGGTCCCAGTATGGTCCGGCGCGCGCAGCGCCGCCGGCCCCGTACCCTCCATTCCTTCAGCCACCCGCTGCCATGTCCCGAACACCCCCTCCCCTGTCCTGTCCCGGCCACGCCATCGCCCTGCTGGCACTCGTCATGGCGCTCCTCCTGCCGCTCACCCTCGCCCCGCCGGCCGCGGCGGCGCCACTGGAACGCTTCTTCCGCATGGGCAGCGGCGAGCTGCACCTCTTGAACCACCGCAACGACCGCGAGGCCCGGGTACAGCTGCTCGCCCGGGACGGCGGCCTGAGCGAGGCGGCGCTGACCGAGGTGGACCGGGTGTTCGGCTTTCCCACGGCCGAAAAAGGCGAGCACATCTCGCCCCGGCTGCTCCTGCTGCTCAGCCACTTCGCCGACCGGGTCGCACCCGGCCGGACCATCCACATCGAATCCGGGTACCGCAGCCCGGAGTACAACGACAACCTGCGCAAAAAGGGCGGCAACGCGGCCCGCACCAGTACCCACCTGGACGGCCTGGCGCTCGATTTCTGGATCGAGGGGGTGGACGGCAAGGAGCTGTGGGAGATGATCCGCGCCGAGAACTGCGCCGGCGTGGGCCATTACGGCGGCCGCACCATCCATCTCGATGCGGGCCGGCCGCGCTTCTGGGAGGCAGCCACCTCGGGCACACGCGCGCCGGAGCCGGACGAGAACCGCCATGTCACCCTGGCCACCCTCTACGACCGCTACCTGCCCGGGGAAACGGTGCGGCTGTCGCTCAGTTCGGTATCCACCTTCGGCTTCGGGGTGGTGCCGAGGGTAGCGTTCGTGACCGAGCACGATGCGGACGGCCCGGGCCATCCGGCGGGCCTGGATCTCGCCGAAAGCGGCAGCTGCCACCTGCTGCCGGACCGCAAATCCACCCGTTTCCTCGATGTCCCCCTGCCCACAGACCTGCCGCCCGGACGCTACCGGGTGCGGCTCGCCTTCTGCGAGCGGCCCTTTGCGCGCATGCCCGAGGCCGTGCTCTCCAACCCGATCGAGCTGGTCGACCGTGCGGTCGCCCGTCAGCCCCAGCCAGGAGGTTCCCGACCATGACCACCACCCGCCGCATCGCCCGCACCTTTGTCAGCCAGCCGACCCTGGAAGGGGCCGGCGTCCGCCTCCGCCGCGCCTTCGGGTTCGCCGAAACGCCGCTGTTCGACCCCTTCCTGCTGCTCGACGACTTCAGCTCCGACCGGCCGGAGGACTACCTGGCCGGCTTCCCCTGGCACCCGCACCGGGGCATCGAGACTATCACCATGGTGTTCACCGGGCTGATCGAACACAACGACAGCCTGGGCAACAGCGGCGCCATCGGTGCCGGCGAGGTGCAGTGGATGACCGCGGGCAGCGGCATCATCCACCAGGAGATGCCCCGGCGCACCGCGGACGGCGTGCTCCAGGGCCTGCAGCTGTGGGCCAACCTGCCGGCTGCGGACAAGATGATGGCGCCCCGCTACCGCGACCTCGCGGCCTCGGCCATTGCCGAGGTGGCGCTCGCCGGCGGCGGCCGGGTGCGGGTGATCGCGGGCGAGTTGTGCGGCGCGCACGGGCCGGTGGACGACATCGTCATCGACCCGACCCTGGCCATGGTGGAGTTGCCGGAGGGCGCGGTGTTCACCCACGCCCTGCCAGCGGACCACGCGGTCTTTGCCTATGTACTTTCCGGTGCAGGGTCTTTCGAGGAAGGCGAGGACAGCCGCCCGCACGGGGCGGGCACGACCGTCCTCTACGAGCGGACCGGGGAGTTGGTGCGGATCGCGGCCGCGGCAGGAGGGCTGCGCCTGCTGCTCGCCGCCGGAAGGCCGCTGGGCGAGCCGGTGGCCTGGCGCGGGCCGATCGTCATGAACACCGAGGAGGAACTGCGCCAGGCCTTTGCCGCCTACCGCGACGGCACCTTCCTGGACCACCGCCCGCGCGGGCTTTGAGCGCGGGCGGCCAGGGTCACAGGTCGCGGTCAGGACTGCCCGGGTCGTCGACCCGGTCACCGTTGCCCGTACCGCTGAAGCCGAAGATGATCTCGATCTTGCCGAAGAAGCCGAGCACCGTGTTCCAGTCCTCCTCCTCTTCGAACTGGACGTAAGGCGACACCTCGAAGAAGAGCCAGTCGCGCAGGTAGCGCTGGCGGTAGCGGACCTGCAGCTTGATCTCGGACAAATCCTCGTTGCCCACGTCGTCAAAGGAGTTGTGCCACTCGTAGCTGAGTACCTTGTTCACGTCCAGGGCCTGGTAGAGACGGAACAGCAGGCCGCCGGGCAGTTCGTCGTCTTCCTCGATCCAGTCGAGCTGGCCGGTGGCGCGGAAGAACCAGCGTTCGGACAGCGGACCACGCGGTCTTTGCCTATGTACTTTCCGGTGCAGGGTCTTTCGAGGAAGGCGAGGACAGCCGCCCGCACGGGGCGGGCACGACCGTCCTCTACGAGCGGACCGGGGAGTTGGTGCGGATCGCGGCCGCGGCAGGAGGGCTGCGCCTGCTGCTCGCCGCCGGAAGGCCGCTGGGCGAGCCGGTGGCCTGGCGCGGGCCGATCGTCATGAACACCGAGGAGGAACTGCGCCAGGCCTTTGCCGCCTACCGCGACGGCACCTTCCTGGACCACCGCCCGCGCGGGCTTTGAGCGCGGGCGGCCAGGGTCACAGGTCGCGGTCAGGACTGCCCGGGTCGTCGACCCGGTCACCGTTGCCCGTACCGCTGAAGCCGAAGATGATCTCGATCTTGCCGAAGAAGCCGAGCACCGTGTTCCAGTCCTCCTCCTCTTCGAACTGGACGTAAGGCGACACCTCGAAGAAGAGCCAGTCGCGCAGGTAGCGCTGGCGGTAGCGGACCTGCAGCTTGATCTCGGACAAATCCTCGTTGCCCACGTCGTCAAAGGAGTTGTGCCACTCGTAGCTGAGTACCTTGTTCACGTCCAGGGCCTGGTAGAGACGGAACAGCAGGCCGCCGGGCAGTTCGTCGTCCTCTTCGATCCAGTCGAGCTGGCCGGTGGCACGGAAGAACCAGCGCTCGGACAGCGGCCGCTCGAAGTCGAGCGAGTTGAGGAACTTCCAGTCGTTGTCCGTGTAGTAGCGCAGCTGCGACACAAGCCGGCTTGTCCATGGGCCGAAGTCCCTGGTGTAGCGGCCGCGCACGCCGGTGTACAGGTAGTCGTAGGAGCCGCCCAGGGTCACCGAGAGGTTGGATTGCTTGGCCTCGCGCAGGAAATACTGCAGGGCAACGGCCGCGTCCTTCTTGTTGTTGTCCCCGCGCACGTCCGGGTCGGGGCGGGTGCTATCCTCCTCCGGGTTGTCATCCTCGGCCGCGAAAAAGAGCAGGTTGAGCCGGTTGGAAAGCTTGGGCAGGTGAATGCGGATATTGGCCCGCGGCTCGAAGTCCACGCCGTCGCCCTCCTCCACCCCGGCGGTCAGGCGCAACCGCACCCGACTGCGGTTCTCCTCGGCCGCGCTCCGCTCGTCGTCGAAAAAGTGGTCGAGCCAGTTCGAGGCCCGGCGCACCCCGACCGAGCCCTGCTCGTGCACCTCGTCGAGCCACTCCATCACCTCGCCGTCATCGGTCGCCTCGTTCGTGGGCGCCTGGTCCGCCGCCCGCACCGGGCCAACGGCCAGAAGGGTCGCAACCAGCAGGCCTGGCAGAAGTCTTCCCATCTCACACCTCCTCTTTTAAGCGGGGACCCTGTGATCGCTTGGCCACTCTACCACGAAAGCAGTGGTCGGCCAACCCGGAGCCGCGGCAACCACTGGATGGGGCGGAAAACCGGCCGGGGTGGGCGAGCGGCTGCAGACCCGGCAGTTTTCCGGTACAGTGGCAGGGAGGCGATGACGCGCTCCAGCCGCCCCACCCCGGTCCCCCATCCCTTGGACAGCGCATGGCAGCCACCTACCATTTTCACGGCGACCTGGTCCAACTGCTCCGCCGCCGCTGGCGCGGGCCGCAGCCGATCGTGCTCGCCCTCACCCGCCGTACCTCGATCAAGGATCAGGTGGAGGCCTTCGGCCTGCCCCACACCGAGATCGGCCGGCTCCTCTGCGACGGTCGCGACATCGACTTCAGCCACCTGGTGCGCGATCATCAATCGTTTGACATTCTGCCGGTGACCGTGCCCTGGGATGTAAGCCGCCCCACCCTGCTTCGCCCGGACCGGCTCGGCCGGCCGGCCTTCCTGGTGGACGCCACCCTGGGTCGGCTGGCCCGGAGTTTGCGCATGGCCGGGCTGAACACCCTCTACCGGCCGGAGTGGCCCGCCGCGGACCTGCTCCACCGCCTCGGCCGCTCCCGGCGGGT
>CAZMNU010000109.1:0-7844 GCA_964567725.1 uncultured Desulfobulbus sp.
ACGATCGACCAGGCCAGCAGCTTGCGGATGTCGTTCTCCATCACCGCGTAGATCACGCCGTACAGGGCCATGACCACGCCGGCGACCACGAGAATGTCCATGCCGGCGCAGGCCCGCGCCAGGGTATAGACCGCGGTCTTCGTGGTGAAGGCGCACAGGAACACGGCACCATTGAACGAGGCCTCGCTGTAGGCCTCGGGCAGCCACGAATGCAGCGGCACCAGGGCCGCGTTCAAGCCCAGGCCGATCATGATCAGCCAGGTGTAGGGCTGCGGGTTGGCCACGTCCATCAGGTCGAAGGTGATGTTGCCCACGGCCTGGTAGCGGAGCATGATGCCGGCCAGCAGGATGACCCCGCCGATGGTGTGGATGAGCAGGTAGCGGTAGCCGACCGGGATCGACTGCGGGCCGCGGCGGAACCAGATAAGGAACACCGAGGCAAAGGCCATCATCTCCCAGAAGAGGAACAGCGTCAGGTAATCGCCGGCGTAGATGGCCCCGAGCGAGCCGGCCGCATAGAACCAGGCGGCCATGTGCTCCACCGCCCGGTCGACGTGCAGGCCGTAGATGGTGCCGATCACCGCCATCAGTGCCATGATCAGGGCGAACACGGTGGAGAGCTTGTCCACCCGGCCAAACACCAGCTGCCAGTCAAGGAAGGCAAAGGTGGCGAAATTACCGTGCTGGGCCGCGTTGAGGATGACCGCGGCCAGGGCCAGCAGGGGTACCAGCAGGAGGTACGGCCGTCGCAGCGGTCCCTGGAGGAAGGGAATGAACAGCGCGCCCAGGATGAGGAGCAGCGAAGGATGGATGAATCCGGCTTCCATTTATTCGTCCTCGCAGGTGGCGGAAGGCGCACAGCCGTACACCTCCGGTCCGGTCTGGATGCCGGAACGGCCCAGCCAGCGGGCCGCGCCGATGATCACCGCGGCGGCGCCGAAACCGAAGAACGACCAGAAAAACGGCACGTGCCGTTCGACCCAGGTGTGCGCGTGGTGGTTGTCCACGAAAAAGGTCGCACCGGCGAACACCGCCAGCAGCGCCCAGCAAACGGCTCGCACACTCTTTTCGTTGGCCTGGAGAAAGGCAATCAGATGTGTCATCCTGTCACCATCCTGACAAACTGCATCATGAAATTGGGGAAGATGCCGATGATCACCGACACGGTGACCGCAATCAGCAGGGGAACAAGCATGCTCATCGGGGCCTCCTTGATGCCGGTCTCCACCTCGCCCGCTGGCCGTTTGCCGAAGAAGGCCCTGTAGGTCACCGGGGCGAAATAGCCGACGTTGAGCACGGTGGAGGCGATGAGGATGAGCAGGATGCCCACCTGGTGCGCCTCCATGGAGCCGACCAGCAGGTACCACTTGGACACGAACCCGGCCACCGGCGGCGCGCCGATCATGGACAGCGAGGCCACCGCAAAGGCGCCGAAGGTGAAGGGCATGGTCCGGCCGAGGCCGCCCATCTCGGAGATGTCCTTCTTGTGGGCGGCGATGTAGATGGCGCCGGCGCAGAAGAACAGGGTGATCTTGGCAAAGGCATGGTTGACGATGTGGATCAGTCCGCCCTCGATGGCGTGCGGGGTGAGCAGGGCCACGCCGAGGATGATGTAGCTCAGCTGGCTGACCGTGGAATAGGCCAGCCGGGCCTTGAGGTTGTCCTTGGACAGGGCGATCACCGAGGCCATGATGATGGTGAAGCCGACGAAGTAGGCGGTGGGGATGCCCAGGTTGAGCCGGTGCATGGTGTCCACGCCGAACACGTAGAGCATGGTCCGGGTGGTGCAGAACACACCGACCTTGACCACGGCCACGGCATGGAGCAGGGCGGAAACCGGGGTGGGCGCCACCATCGCCCCGGGCAGCCAGTGGTGGAACGGCATGACGCCGTTCTTGGCGAAGCCGAACAGGCAGAAGATGTAGAGCATGGTCACCACCCAGCCGGTGGCGTCCGCGGGGATGATGCCGGTGCTGATGTTGTGGGGAAAGTCCAGGGTGCCGGCCAGCACGTAGATGAGGGCCAGCGCCGGCAGCAGGAAGAACTTGGCGGTGGCGGTCAGGTAGACGATGTACTTGCGTGCGCCCTCGTAGGACTCTTTGTCCTGGTGGTGGGCGACCAGCGGGTAGGTACAGACCGAGACGATCTCGTAGAACAGGTACAGGGTGAGCAGGTTGTCCGACAGGGCCACGCCGATGGCCCCGAAAATGGCCAGGGCGAAACAGGCGTTGAAGCGGGTCTGGCAGTGTTCGTCATGGGCGCGCATGTAGCCCATGGAATAAAACACCGCGATCATCCACAGGGACGAGGCAACCAGGGCGAAAATCATGGAGAAGCCGTCGGCCCGCAGGGTGATGGACAGCCCGGGCAGCAGCCGGAACAGCGTGTAGGTGAGGGTTTCGCCGGCCTTCAGGGCAGGGATGAAGGAGAGGACGACCAGGAAGAGCAGGACCGACGCGCAGGACGAGACGAACTCCCGCAGGTTGGGGTTGTTCTTCAGGGTCATGACCACCAGGCTGCCGATGAGCGGGATGATCACCGCCAGCAGCAGGGTGGCGCTCTCGACGACGGGCGCGGTCACAGAAGCGGCTTGCATGGACATTCTCTCCGGTTACCCCTGCAGATCGACAAGATCATCGTTGTCGATGGACTTGTAGTTGCGGTAGACGGCTATCATGATGCTGATGGCGATGGCGGCCTCGGCGGCGGCCACGGCCATGATGAACAGGGTGAAGATCTGGCCGGTGGCCGGGTCCGGCGCGACAAAGCGGCTGAAGGCCATGAGGTTGGTGGAGGCCGCAGCGAGCACGAACTCGGCGGAGATGAGCATGCCGATGACGGTGCGGCGGGCGAGCAGACCGTAGACGCCGAAGGCGAAGAGCAGCGCGCCGATGATCAGGTAGGTGGAGAGGCAGTTGTACAGGTTCAGGACATGCATCGGGTCAGTTCCTCCCTCGGTAGGCCAGCACCAGGGCGCCGAGAATGGACAGCAAGAGGAGCAGGGAAATCAGCTCGAAGACGAGCGCGTGCTCGGTCAGAAGGGCCAACCCCACGGCCTTGATGTCGCCTGCGTTCCGGCGGGGAAACACCTGCCACTCGGTCCGCACCGCCAGGAGGCTCATGGCGGCGAACATCAGGGCGGCGACACTGCAGGCGAGCGGCCCGGCCAGCGGCGACCGGTACCGGGCCCCGGCGGAGGTCTTCTCCTCGGGCGTGGCCAGCATGATGCCGAAGGCGATGATGATGGATACCGCGCCGACGTAGATGAGCAGCTGCATCATCGCCAGGAACGGACTGAGCAGGAAATAGTAGACCCCGGCCAGGCCGGTGAAGCAAATCGCCAGGCCGGCGACGGCCCGCACCAGGCGCCGGGCGTTGACCGCGATCATCGCCCCGGTCAGCACCAGGGCCACGGTCAGAAGGAAAATGACGCCGACCACGCCCTCCGCAGAAAAGAGCTGCGGGGCAACGGCCGGCTGGCAGACTAGTGCTTGCATCGATTCTGGTCCTCCAGCCGTTTCATCAGATCCATGACAAAATCGTTCTTGTCGAAGCTGGCCAGGTTGTACTCCCTGGAAAAACGCAGGGCATTGAAATTACAGCTTTCCACGCAGGAACCGCAAAGGCTGCACTTGGTGAAGTCGAGGATGTAGCGGGTGAGCACCTTGCCCTTGCCGCCCTCCGCCTTCTGGCCGTCCAGGCTGATGCAGTTCGACGGACAGGCCCGCTGGCACATGCCGCAGACCACGCAGTTCGGCGCGCCGGTCTCCTCGTTGCCGATCAGCTCGATGTGGCCGCGGAAACGCGGGAGCATGGTGGGCGTCTCCCAGGGGTACTGCTCGGTGACCACCGGCTTGAAGAACTCCCGGGCGGTGATGCCCAGGCCGACCACCAGGCTCTTGCCGCCGTTGATGATGTCGCTCCAGTAGCTGTTCATGTCAGAAGACCTTGATCAGGGCCGCAGTAATCAGCAGATTGGCCATGGCAAAGGGAATGAGGATCTTCCAGCTCAGGTTCAACAGCCGGTAGATCTGGGTGCGGGGATAGGTCCAGCGGATCCAGATGACGGTGAAGATGAGGATGTAGATCTTGAGGATGAACCACCACACCCCCGAGGTCAGGCCGAAGGGGCAGTCCCAGCCGCCGAGGAACAGGGTGGCGGTCAGGCAGGCGCCGACCACGATGTTGATGTACTCGCCCATCATGAACAGGCCGTAGCCCATGGAGCCGTACTCGGTCATGTAGCCGGCCACCAGTTCGCTTTCCGCCTCGGCCATGTCGAAGGGGGCGCGGTTGGTCTCGGCCACCGAACAGATGAAAAAGATGATGAACGACACCCACATGGTCAGGAAGTGGCCGTTCTCCAGGCGAAAGATGTTCCACTGCCAGAAGCCGCCCTGCTGGTCGAGGGCGATCTCGCGCAGGTTCATGGATCCGGAGATCATGACCACGGTGATCGCGGTGAGCAGCATGGGGATCTCGTAGGCCAGGTTCTGGGACACGGCACGGGCCGAGGAGATGATCGCGTACTTGTTGCCCGAGGCCCAGCCGCCGAGGAGGATGGCGATCATGCCCAGCGAGGCGAGGGCGAAGATGAGCAGGAGCGAAAGCTCCATGGCCCGGGCCTGGATGTTGCCGGAAAAGGGGATGACGACCAGGGAGGTGATGCCCGGGATCATCGCCAGCACCGGCGCCAGCCGGAAGATGATGCCGTCCACGCTCCTGGGCACCAGCAGCTGCTTGGACATCAGCTTGAGGCCGTCGGCCAGCGGCTGGAGCAATCCCTCGTAGCCCACCTCGGTGGGGCCGCTGCGTCGCTGGATGCGGGCCGCCCCCTTGCGTTCGCACCAGACCAGGTAGGCGGCATTGAGCGCAGCAAAGGCCATGATGCCCACCAGGTAGAACAGGGCTCGCCAGATACTCGTTTCCATACGCTTTCAGGCCCCTTCGGTTAGCGGTCGATCTCGGGGATGACCAGGTCCAGACTGCCCATGAAGGCCAGGGCGTCAGCCAGCAGCATGCCCTCGGCCACCTCGCCGAACAGACTCAGGTTGGAGAAGGTGGGCGAACGCAGCTTGAGTTTGTAGGGGTTCTTGCCACCGTCGCAGACCAGCCGGTGGCCGAGCGAACCGCGGGCGGTCTCCACCGCCGAGTAGTAGTACCCCGCCTCGGGCTTGAGCATTTTCGGCGCCTTGCCCATCACCGGCCCGCCGGGCAGTTTGTCCAGGGCCTGCTCGATGATGCGCAGGGACTGCTCGATCTCGTGCATGCGCACCATGTAGCGGGCCATGGAGTCGCCCTCGGGGAACACCGGGATGTCGAAATCGAATTCCGGATAGACCGAGTAGGGTTCGTTCTTGCGGACGTCGTAACTGATCCCGGATCCGCGCGCCACCGGGCCGGTGGCGCCGTAACGGCGGCACTGCTCGGCGCTGACGAAGCCGATGTCCTTGATCCGCTTGATGAGGATGATGTTGTGGGTCACCAGGTCGTGGTAGATGCGGGGCAGACGGCCGCGCAGCCGCTGGATGAAGGCGCGGGTGCCGGTGATGAATTCATCGTCGATGTCGTTGTAGACCCCGCCGAAGCGCATGTAGCAGTAGGTCAATCGCGACCCGGTCACCCGCTCGAGCAGGTCGATAATCTGCTCGCGGTCGTCGAAGGCGTAGAGCAGCGGCGTGAACCCGCCCAGGTCGAGCAGGAAGGCGGCCCACCAGAGCAGGTGGCTGGCGATGCGGTTGAGTTCGACCGTGATCACCCGGATATACTCCGCCCGCTCCGGCACCTCGATGCCGGCCGCCTTTTCCACCACGAGCGCCCAGCCGTGGTTGAAGGCCAGGGCGTGCAGGTAATCCATGCGCGCGGTGTTGGGCATGAACTGGGCAAAGGTGCCGGCCTCGGCCAGCTTTTCGTGCATGCGGTGGATGTAGCCCAGCACCGGCTCGGCCTGGACGATGTATTCGCCGTCCATGGTGAGCTTGACGCGCAGCACCCCGTGGGTCGCCGGATGTTGCGGCCCCAGGTTGAGGACGAAGGTCTCGTCCGGCCGCAGGTGAACGGGAACGTTCATGGCAGGTAATCCTTGCGGAGCGGGTGGAAATCGGCATCTTCCGGCAGGAGGATGCGGATCAGGTTGGCATGGCCCTCGAAGCGGATACCGTAGAAGTCGAAGGTCTCCCGCTCGTGCCAGTCGGCGGCCGGGAAGACGGAGGAGATGGTCGGCAGCACCGGTTCATCCCGGGCCACCCGGGCACGAACGAGCACCCGGCAGGTTGCGCCGCCCAGGCGGTTATAGTCGTAGAGCACTTCCATCTGGCCGCTGTCGGGCCAGTCGACACCGGCAATGGACTCGAGGAAGAAGCCCTGCCCGTCGAGGATGCGGGCCGCCTCGACCACCTGATCGGGCCGGCAGTGCACCGCCAGCCAGGTACCGGCACGGGCGGGGTCGAGCACGCTCACCCCGAGCGGCGCCGGCTCGGCCGCAGCGCTGGTCGTTTCATCCTCGGTCGCGGGCGCCGCTGGCGCGGTTGCTCCCGGAAAAAGCGCGGCCAGGGCCGCGCGGGTGGTCTCCGTCAGGTCCATGCCCTGCCCTCCCTCAGCAGCCGGCCTGAACGCGCGGCCAGCGCCGTTTGCCGGTGATCTTTTCCTCGAGCGTCATGATACCCTCCAGGAGGGCCTCGGGCCGCGGCGGGCAGCCCGGGATATACACATCCACCGGGAAGAGTTTGTCCACCCCTTCGATCACATTGTAATTTTCCTTCACCTTGAACGGCCCCCCGGAAATGGCGCAGTTGCCCATGGCGATCACCCACTTGGGCTCGGGCATCTGATCGTAGAGGGTCCGGACCGCCAGTTCCAGTTTCTTGTTGACCGTACCGGCGACAATCATCACGTCGCTCTGCCGCGGCGACGGCCGGAACACCTCGGCGCCGAAGCGGGAGATGTCAAAGCGGGACCCGCCGGTGCACATCATCTCGATGGCGCAGCAGGCCAGCCCGAAGGTCATCGGCCAGAGCGAGTTGGCCCGGCAGAGATTCAGCAGGGTATCGAGCTGGGCGAACTGGACTACGGACGTTGGTACGTTTTCTTCTCCCACGTGAACACTCCCTTGCGCCAGGCGTAGACCACGGCCAGCGACAAAATGGCGACAAAGATCAGAATTTCGACAAAATCCCAGGCTCCCAGGCTCGGGTCGTTGTAGGCGACCGCCACCGGGAAGAGGAAGAGGACATCAACATCAAAGGCGAGAAAAATCAGGGCATACAGATAGTAGACGATACCGAAGCGGATCCAAGCGCTGCCGATGGGCTCCATGCCGCATTCGATCAGCTGGTCAACGCGGCCGGCGGCCTGGCGGGTGTGGGAGGAGGGGCTGAGCAGGTAGACGATGATGATCGGCCCGAGTCCGAAGGCGAGGGCTCCGGCAAGGAAAATGGCCACATAAATGATGTTGGTGAGCACGACCTGATCCATTCCTTCCTCCTGCCAGCCAGCCGTTGGCGAGCGAGGCGGACCACCGCGTGTGTGACCGATCGCGAAGCCCGCCAAGCATCAGCTAAATTGATCGAATTGATCAAGGAATTTTATTTTTTACTGAAAACCCCGACCGCTGTCAAGCATAATGCGAATGAATGATTCTTCAACGGCAATTTCCTTTTGCCAATAAATCTGTACCATTTCAACTGGAAAGTCGTTGACCAATTTTCACGGAATGGTAGTTTAGCGGTGCTTTTTCAATTTCAATCATGACTCCATTCAAACCGACTGATACCAGGAAGGTATGTCTATAACTTTCAGACAACTGGAAATTTTCATTGCCGTGGCCGAAACCCAGCAGGTCACCC
>CAZMNU010000110.1:0-3362 GCA_964567725.1 uncultured Desulfobulbus sp.
CATGAACACGTTCTCGGTGATCTCCACCAGCAGGTGGCGGGGATCGAGGCCGTTTGTTTCCAGGTTGGTGCGGATGTTGGCGACCAGGTTGCGCTGGCGGAACTGCTGGCTGGAGAAATTGACCGCCACACAGCAGTCCGCAAGCCCCAGGTCGAGCCAGGCGCGCATTTGCCGGCAGGCGGTGGCCAGCACCCACTCGCCGATGGTGACGATCAGCCCGGAATGCTCGGCCACCGGGATGAAGTCCCCGGGCGGCACCAGGCCCGTGGCCGGATCGTTCCAGCGCACCAGCGCCTCGAAACCGCAGATGGCCCCGGAGGCACGGGTGATTTTCGGCTGGTAGTGGAGCACGAACTCATCGTTCTGTACGGCCCGGTACAGCTGGCTTTCGATCTTCAGGTGGCGGAGGGCGCCGGCGTGGATGCTGTCGGCATAGAAGGAGTAGGTGTTCGCGCCAAGCGTGCTGCGGGCGTGGCTCCTGGCCGCGGCGGCGTTCTTGTCCAGTTCTTCCGGGGTCCGGCCGTCGTTCGGGCCCACCGCGATGCCCACGTTCAGGGCCACCCGGACCTCGTTGCCCTCCACCTGGAATCCCTCGGCAAAGGCCGTGAAGATGCGCCGGATGATCCAGGTGATGCTGTTCACATCCTCGATATCGATGAGCAGGATGCCGAACTCGTCCTGGCCGAGGCGGGTGACCGTGGGCGTGGTTGTGAACTCGGTGCAATCGAATCGGAGCGTAAGCCGTATTTCTTTATTGTCGTAGCTGATTTTTTTGGGGGTGCGTTGCGGGCGCCTGCCCGGGCGGGGCGGGGACCCGGTGTCGGCAGGGCGTGGGGGGATCCTGCTACAGGATCATGCCCAGGGCGGTGATCGGGTCCACGGCGTTGAACCCGGCCATGTAGCCCTGGCCGTGGAAACGGCGGTCAGGGTCCGCCTCGTCAAGGGCCGCGGCCAGGTTGGCCTGGTGCTCGGCTTCGTCCAGGTAGGCCTCGCCATGGTAGGCCCGCTGCAGTCCCTGCAGGTAGCCCTGGTAGAACCGGGCCTCTTCCGGGGTGGTTGCCATGCCTCTGCGGGTTTCGGCCTGGCGGGTCCAGGCCTCGAATTCCTTGTCGTCCATGCGTTGCTCCTCTCTGGTGTGGGTCCGTTGTCCGTCGCCCGACCGGGACGCCGGGGTGTCGGCCGGCTACCCTAAAACGGAGCGGCGACAACGTCAATCGTGATGGCACCGTAAAAAGCCAAAATCTGCAACAGCACGTTTGTAAAAATAACCTGTTGCGAAGCAAGAGACGTCGTTCTCGTGGCTTTTTACGAGAACGACAATCGTTCTGTGCCGGACCCGGCACGAGCCCCTCAGAGCGGACACTCCATGTCGCAGAGGATCTCCAGGTTTTCCAGCTTGTCGATGTAGTAGGTGGCATCCTCGCGCAGGTCGAGGTGGCTGGTCTCCACCCGGACGCCGGTGCCCTGCAGGCAGGCGAATGAAGCCGCTTGCTCGGTAAAGGAGAAGTGGCGGCGGCTGAGGATCACGAAATCGCGGCCAAAGGCGCGGAACAGGAGCGCCTCCGGGAACATCCGGCGCAGTTCCTCGGTCAGCCGGAGCACGAGCAGGTTGCCCTGTTCCCAGCCGTGGCGCCGGTTGTAGTCGGCCAGGTGCTGCACGTGCAGGCTGTGCAGGCAGTGGTAGTCGGCGAGGGTGCGCGGATCCTGGAGGACGATCTGCAGGTAGTCCTCGTTGTACAGGCCGGTGAGCTTGTCACTGAAAAAATAGGAGAAGCGCCGCTGTTCCATCTGGTTCCTGGGCAGCTGGCTGACCGACTCGGGGAGCGCCATCCCCCTGAAGGCGACCATGGCCGCCTCCACCACCTCCGGGTCGAACTGGCTGCCGGACAGCGAGCGCAGTTCGGCCAGGGCCTCGTCCACGGACTTGCGCGCTTTGTAGATGCGGTTGGTGGTCATGGCGTCGAAGCTGTCGGCCACCACCAGGATGCGGGCGAGCAGGGGGATGCCCGGGCCGCGCAGCCGGTCCGGGTAGCCCATGCCGTCATAGCGCTCGTGGTGGTGGCGGATGATCGTGGCCAGTTCCCGGTACATGGCGATGCCGGCGAGCATGGCCGAGCCTGCCTGGGCGTGCTGCTTGATGAGTTCGTAGTCAAGCGGGGAGAGCCGCCCGGGCTTGAGCAGCACCGAGTCCGGGGTAGCGATCTTGCCGATGTCGTGGAGGATGGCCGCCTGCTGGAGCAGGTCGGTCTGTTCCCCGGACAGCCCCAGGCGGGCGGCGAGCAGGCGGCTGTAGCGCGCCACCCGCACGGTGTGGCCGGCGGTGTAGGTGTCGCGCTGGTCGATCATGTCGGCGAACGAGAGGATGGTCTGTTCGTAGTTCTCCCGCCGCTCCCGCTCCAGCCGTTCCACCTGCTCGCGCTGGCCCAGGGCGTGGACCGCGAAGCCGATGTCGCCGGCCAGTTCCTCGAGCATGGCGATCTCCTCCGGCTCGAACCCCTCCCGCCGCGTGGTGCAGACACTGAGCACGCCTAGCGGGTCCGCCTCGCGGGCGGCGCGCAGCGGCAGGGCGATGGTCGCCCGGAAGTGGACGGTGTTGGCCCGGTCGAGCCAGGGGGTGACGCTGGCCTGCGGGTCCCACTGGACCAGCACCACGGTGGTGTTGTCGCGCAGGCAGCGGGCCGCGGCCGAGGTCGCAAAGGGATGGCCCGGATCGGTGAGCGGGTAGGGCGGCTCGCCGGGCAGGCGGACGGACGGGTCGGCGCTGAACACCCGCTCCACCCGGTCCTGCCGGCGCAGGCCGATCCAGCAGAAACCGTAGTGGCTGTGGGCGCTCATCACCCGGCAGGCCTCGACCAGGAGCGCGTCCACATCCGCGGTCGAGAGCAGGAGCGTGTTGATCTCGCTGATGGTTTCCATGATCTCGCGCAGGTAGAGTTCCTGGTCGAGCAGGCTGTGGATGCGGCTGGTCCGTTCGACCACCCGGGCCTCGAGGGTGGTGTTCAGGGCATCGATCTCGCGGTTCTTCTCCACCAGGCGGCGGTTGAGCTGGAGGATGGCCAGGGCGGCCGCACCCACCGCGCCGACCGCGAGCAGGAGCAGGGTGAGCTGCCGCCAGTAGCGGCGGAGCACGTCGGTGAGAGTAAACTGGCCGAAATCCACGTACGGGCCGATGCGCAGGTCAAGCAGGCAGTCGTGCACCGGCTGGTAGTTGAGCGGCGCGCTCCAGCCGGCGCTGTTGCTCGCCCGGGCGGCCGGGTCGTCCGCGTCCATGGCGAGCAGGGCCGCAGTGACCCGGCGGACCAGTTCGGCCGGGGTGGCGGGCAGGGCGGCCATGGGCCATTCCGGGTAGAGGGCGGTGCTCA
>CAZMNU010000110.1:3462-7246 GCA_964567725.1 uncultured Desulfobulbus sp.
CAGCCGGCCGGGACCGGTCAGCGGGGGATCTCGCGCGGATCGGTCATGTTTTCCGGCCGCAGCAGGTCCTCCAACTGCTCCCGGGAGAGCAGGCCGCGGTCGAGCAGCAGGCTGGTCACGCTCGCCCCGGTCTGCAGGGCCTCCCGGGCCACGGCGGCGGACAGTTCGTAGCCGATCACCGGCACGAGCGCGGTCACCAGGCCGATGGAATTATCCACATAGCCGCGGCAGATCTCCCGGTTGGCCTCGATGCCGGTGATGCAGCGCGCAACCAGGGTGATACAGGCATTTTTGAGGATCATCATGCCGTGCAGCAGATCGTAGGCGATGATCGGCTCGGCCATGCACAGTTCCAGTTCGCTCGCCTCGGCGGCCATGGACACCACCGCATCGTAGCCCATCACCTGGTAGCAGACCTGGTTGACCAGTTCCGGGATCACCGGGTTGACCTTGCCGGGCATGATCGAGCTGCCCGGCTGCATGGGCGGCAGGTTGATCTCGTTGAGACCGCAGCGCGGGCCCGAGCTGAGCCAGCGCAGGTCGTTGCAGATCTTGGAGATCTGCACCGCGGCCCGTTTCAGGGCGGCGGACATCTGCACGAAGGTGCCGGCGTTCTGGGTGGCCTCCACCAGGTTGCGCGCCCGGCGCAGGGGGAAGCCGCTGATCCCGGCCAGGCGGGCAGTGACGAGATCGGCGTAGCCGGGCGGACTGGTGATGCCTGTGCCGATGGCCGTGGCGCCCATGTTGATGTCGAGCAGTTCCTCGGCCGCGTGGTCGATGGCGCGGATGGCGGAGTCGATCATCACCGCGTAGGCGCTGAACTCCTGGCCGAGCGTCATGGGCACCGCGTCCTGGTTTTCGGTGCGGCCCATCTTGAGCACGTCGTGGAAGGCCGCACCTTTCTCGTCCAGGGCCCGGCGCAGGTCGCGCATCGCCCGGGTGAGGCTGCGGCCGGCGAGCAGCACGGCCAGCTTGACGGCCGTGGGGTAGGCGTCGTTGGTCGATTGGCTGCGGTTGACGTGGTCATTGGGATGCAGGTGGGTGTAGTCGCCCTTGCGATACCCCATGAGTTCGAGACCGCGGTTGGCGATCACCTCGTTGGCGTTCATGTTGGTCGAGGTGCCGGCGCCGCCCTGGAACATGTCCACGGTGAACTGGTCGTGCAGGCGGCCGCGAAGCAGTTCGTCGCAGGCCTCGCAGATGGCCCGGGTGCGGGTTTCGTCGAGTTGGCCGAGGGTGTGGTTGGCCTCGGCTGCGGCCTTCTTGACCATGGCCAGCCCCTCGATGAGGTGGTCGAAGGTGCGCACCGCAATGCCCGAGATGGCGAAATTTTCCATGGCCCGCAGGGTCTGCACGCCGTAGTAGGCCTGGTCGGGCAATTCGCGCCGGCCGAGCGAGTCGTGCTCCATGCGGATCGGACCCACCAGACCGGGTTCGTGGCGGTTGTGAAAGAGCTGCTCGGCCAGCAGTCGCCGCCTCCGGTTGATGCTCACCGCCACCCGGGAGACGATCCGGTAGTAGACCGGAGGGCATCGGTCGCGGAAGGCGAGCAGCCGTTCGCGGGATATCTGCCAGACCGTGGCCCCGCCGCGGGTGAAGGCGCCGTTGGCATGGGCGTCGTCGTCGAGCAGCAGTCCCTCGCTGATGAGCGAGCCCTCGTTCATGGTGGCCACGTGGCGCGAGGCGCCGTGCAGGCCGCGGACGATTTCGATGGCGCCGGCGAGCAGGATGCCGGCCCAGCGGCGCGGGGTCGATTCCTGGAACAGCCACTCGCCCGGTGCGTAGATGCGCTCCTCGCCCTGGGCAAAAAAGGCGGCCAGGTCGTCGACATCGATGCCGGTGGCGTGGGCGGCCTGTTCGATGCGCGTGCGGTCGATGTGCATGGCGGTTCTCCACAGGAGTGTTCGGGGGACAGGACGGTCGCAGCCCACAGGCTAGCCGACAAACACGGCCGGGGCAAGGTCAGCGGGCGGCGCGGGGCCGGAACCGGTCGAGTTACCGCTTGCCTGGCGGCGGTTTCCTTCGTACAATGGCCCCGCTTCGCTCCCCGCCCGTCCCGCGCCGCCGGGGCGGGTCAACCTTGAGGACCAGGGCCATGGCCGCAGAGGAAATAACCGTCCGCATCGGCCGTGACGACGAGGTGGCCCTGGCCGCGTTCGCCGGGACACTGGCCGCTGTGCTCGCCCCCGGCGACGTGCTCTGCCTCTTCGGTGGGCTGGGCGCGGGCAAGACCGCCCTGACTCGCCACCTGGCCCGGGCCCTGGGCGTGGGCGACGACCAGTACGTGTCCAGCCCCTCGTTCGCCCTGTTGCACACCTACGACGGCCGCCTGCAGATCCACCACATGGACTGCTACCGGCTCGCCGATGCGGACGAGGTGGTCGAGGCCGGCCTGGCCGACGCCCTGGAGACCAACGGCGTGGCCGTGGTCGAGTGGCCCGAGCGGCTCGGCGTGCTCACCCCGGCGGACCGGCTCGACCTGTGTTTCGAGATCGAGGCGGACCAGGCCCGGCGGATCACCCTCGAGCCCCATGGCGAGTCCTGGCAGGCGCGCCTGGCCGAACTGGCCCGCCACCTGACAACCATCCTTTTGTGAACCACTGACTCCGGCCGCCCGGGCGGCCGCGCAGCCTCGCCTCCATACCTTCATGAACAGACGTCTCATCCGCCTTTCATCCTGTCCGAAGGGCTATACCTATGACCAGGACAAGGCCTGCACCCCGGAGGAGACCGTGGCCCGCTTCCAGGAGCGGCTGCGCGCCACCGACCTGGACGTGCTCCGCGAGATCCGCCGCATCGACAACGGCCGCCTGGACATCCCGGTCTATTTCAGCCTCTGCGGCGACGACGCCCGCCGGGTGATCGGCAACAGGAAACAGATGGGCAAGGGCTCGACCCCGGCCCAGTCCCGGGCCAGCGCCTGCATGGAACTGGCCGAGCGGTTCAGTTTTTTCAGCTTCGTCCAGGACGGGAACAACTTTCTCACCGGCGACTACGCGGCCATGGAAGCGGCAGGCCATCCGGTCCTGCCCGTGGAGACCCTGCTGGGTTCGGTGCACGATACGACCACCCCGCCCGCGCTCCTCCGCAGCCTGCTCGCCGGCCTGCCCCTGCGCTGGGTCTGGGCAGTGCGTTTGGTCGACGAGTCGCCGGTGCTCGTGCCCTTTTCCTGGTTCTACGCGATCAACGAGTTCAACGGCCCCTCGGCCGGCAATACCTGCGAGGAGGCCATCCTCCAGGGGATCAGCGAGGTGGTCGAGCGCCACGTGTGCGCGCTTGTCACCCGGGACCGCATCCCCACCCCGGTGATCGACCCGGAATCGATCGTTGATCCGGTGGCCCGCGAGCTGCTCGCCAAGTTCCACAACAATGGCATCCAGGTGCACCTCAACGACTTCTCCCTGGATACCGGCATCCCCACCGTGGCCGCGCTCGCCTGGGACCCGGCCACCTTCCCGGCGACGAGCGAGATCGTTTACACCGCCGGCACCACCCCGGACGCGAACAAGGCGGTGATCCGCGCCCTCACCGAGGTGGCGCAGCTGGCCGGTGACTTCAATACCGGCGCCAACTACGTGGCCAGCGGCCTGCCCAAGCCGCGCAGCCTGGCCGAGGTGGCGCACGTGTTCAAAGCGGAGCGCACCGTGCGCCTGGACGAACTCAGTGATGTGGCCAGTGACGATTTCCGCGAGGAGGTGCGGGCCTGCGTGGCCGCGCTTGGCCGTATCGGCCTGGAAGTGTTCTGTGTGGACACCGCCCACCCGCAGCTGGCTATCCCGGCCGC
>CAZMNU010000111.1:0-1502 GCA_964567725.1 uncultured Desulfobulbus sp.
TCGGCCTCGCGGAACTCCTCGGGCTGGAGGATGCGCATCAGGGCCGACATGGTCACCGAGCCGTTGCCCACCCGCACCATCAGGTCGTCCAGCGAGGCGCAGCGCAGTTCCTTGAGCAGCAGGCGGAGATGGCCGCTCTTGAGCAGGGCGCCCAGGTTGAGGCCGTACTTCTTCAGCTCGCGGTCGCAGATCTCCTGGCCGAGCTTGAGCGAGTGGTCGCGCTCCTCCTGGCGGAGGTACTGGCGGATGCGGGTCCGTGCCCGGCCGGTCTTGACCAGTTGCAGCCAGGCCCGGCGGGGGTGCTGGTTCTTCTGGGTGAGGATCTCGACGATGTCGCCGCTCTGCAGTTCGTAGCGGAGCTGCACCATCTGGCCGTTGACCTTGGCGCCCACGCAGGTGTCGCCCACGGCCGAGTGGATGGCGTAGGCGAAATCGATGGGCGTGCTGCCGCGCGGCAGTTCGCGCACCTCGCCGGTGGGGGTGAGCACGTAGATGTCCGGCTCGAACAGCTCGCCGCGGAGCGAGTCCATGAACTCGCCCGGATCCTCGACCTCCTGCAGGGCCTGCACCAGCTTCTTCAGGTCCTTGAACAGGCGGGCGTCGCCGGTGCTGATCCGTTGACCCTCCTTGTAGGCCCAGTGGGCGGCCACGCCCTCCTGGGCGATGCGGTCCATCTCCTCGGTGCGGATCTGGATCTCGATGAAATGGCCGCGCGGCCCGGAAACGGTGGTGTGCAGCGACTGGTAGTTGTTCGCCTTGGGCGCGCTGATGAAGTCCTTGATCCGGCCCGGCACCGGCGTCCAGTCGGCGTGCACCGTGCCCAGGGCCTGGTAGCACTCCTTGACCGTGCGCACGATGATGCGGAAGGCCACCTTGTCGTACACCCGCTCCAGCGGGATCTTCTGCACCACCAGCTTCTTGTAGATGGAATAGAGATGCTTGGGCCGACCGATGAGGCGCACCGGCACCACACCGGCCGCCTTGAGCTTGCGGTGGAGGATGTCGATCACCTCGTCCACGTAGGTCTGGCGCTCACCCAGCGAACTCTCCAGGCGGCTGCTCAGATCGGCCCACTCGGCCGGGTAGAGGTAGCGGAAAGCCAGGTCCTCCAGTTCCCGCTTGAGCCACTCGATACCGATGCGGCTGGCCAGCGGCGCGTACAGGTCCATGGTCTCGCGGGCCTTGTAGCGCTGCTCCTCCGGGCTGACCGCTTCCAGGGCGAGCATGTCCTGCAGCCGGTCGGCCAGCCGCACGAGCAGCACGCGGATGTCCGAACCGATGGCGAGCAGCAGCTTGCGGATGTTCTCCGCCTGGTGGGCGAGCTGGGAATTGTAGCGGACGTTGGTGATGCGGGTGGCGCCGTCGACAAGGTTGGCCACCGGGGCGCCGAACAGCCGCTCCAGTTCCTCGCGGGTGACCACGTTCTCCTTGAGGGTGCCGTGGAGCAGGCCGGCGACGATGGTGTCCAGGTCGAGCCGCATGGACGCCAGGGTCGAGGCCAC
>CAZMNU010000111.1:1602-3581 GCA_964567725.1 uncultured Desulfobulbus sp.
TTGTTCTGCTCGATGGCCGCGGCCACCACCCGGCTCACGCCGATGCCGTAACAGCCCATAATGAAGGGTTTCTGCTGGCCGTCGCTGTCCTGGAAGGTGGCGTTCATGGCCTCGGAGTAGCCGGTGCCGAGCTTGAAGATGTGGCCGACCTCGATGCCCTCCTTGAGGCGCACCGAACCGCCGCACAGCGGGCAGCGGTCGTCGGCGGTTACCTGGCGGAGGTCGCCGCTCAGGTCGGGCTGGAAATCACGGCCCGGGTTGACCCCGACCAGGTGGCGGCCCTTCTCGTTGGCGCCGGCCACCGCGTTGACCATGCGCATGACCTCCTGGTCGGCCACGCTGCGGATGGGCAGGTTGACCGGACCGAGATAGCCCACCGGCAGGCGGGTCAGCTCCCACACCCGGTCCTCGTCCAGGGGCTCGACCTCGGTGGCGCCGAGCAGGTTCTTCAGCTTGACCGTCTGCACCTCGCGGTCGCCGCGCACCAGCGCCGCCACCGGCTCGCCGTCGGCCAGGTAGAGCATGGTCTTGATCAGGTCGCTGGCCTGCACGCCCAGGTGGGCGGCGACCGTGGCCACCTTCTTCATGCCCGGGGTCTCCACCGGCATCATGGCCTGCAGTTCCGCCGGGGCGGGTTCGGCCGGCGCCAGGCGGACCGCCGCCTTCTCGACGTTGGCCGCGTAGCTGCACGCCTCGCAGATGACCAGGGTGTCCTCGCCGGTCTCGGCCAGCACCATGAACTCGTGCGAGAACGAGCCGCCGATGGCGCCGCTGTCCGCCTCCACGGCGCGGAACTCGAGCCCGCAGCGGGTGAAGATGCGGTTGTAAGCCTCGCGCATGATCTCGTAGCTGCGGCTCGCGCCGGCATCGTCCTCGTCAAAGGAGTAGGCGTCCTTCATGACGAACTCACGGCCGCGCATGAGCCCGAAGCGCGGGCGGATCTCGTCGCGGAACTTGGTCTGGATCTGGTAGAGATTGACCGGCAGCTGGCGGTAGGACTGCAGTTCGCGACGGGCGATGTCCGTGACCACCTCCTCATGGGTCGGCCCCAGGCAGTAGTCGCGGTCGTGCCGGTCGCGGAAGCGGAGCAGTTCCGGGCCGTACTTTTTCCAGCGGCCCGACTCCTCCCACAGGTCGCCCGGCTGCACCATGGGCATGAGGATCTCCTGGGCGCCGGCGCGGTTCATCTCCTCGCGGACAATGGCCGTGACCCGCTGCAGGGCGAGGAAGCCGAGCGGCAGGAAGGTGTACATGCCGGAGGTGAGCTTGCGGATGAAACCGCCGCGGACCAGCAGCTGGTGGCTGATGACCTCGGCCTCGGACGGCATTTCCTTGGTGGTGGGCAACAACATCTGGGTGTAGCGCATAACCGGTCTCCGATCAGGTTGGTGTCGGCATGGAGGCAAACAAGGGTCAGGTGATGGGGGTCAGGACTGGAGGCCGCCCCACTCGGCCTCGATCCGCTCCAGTTCCTCGAGGAAGACCGCGAGCAGCTGGTCCTCGGGAACCTTGCGGTACAGCTCGCCCTTCTTGAACAGGATGCCCACCCCGTGGCCGCCGGCAATGCCGATGTCGGCCTCGCGGGCCTCGCCCGGGCCGTTGACCACGCAGCCCATGACCGCCACCTTGATGGGCGCCCGCATGGTCTGCAGCCGGGCCTCGACCTGCTCCGCCAGGCTGAACAGATCGATGCGGGTGCGGCCGCAGGTCGGGCAGGAGATCAGTTCCGGGCCGCGCTCGCGGATGCGCAGGGAGCGCAGCAGTTCCCAGGCCACCCGCATCTCCTCCACCGGGTCGCGGGTGAGCGAGATGCGGAAGGTGTCGCCGATGCCCTCGAAGAGGAGGATGCCCAGGGCCACGCTCGATTTGACCGTGCCGGCGATGAGCCCGCCCGCCTCGGTCACCCCCAGGTGCAGGGGGTAGTCGGTCCGGGCGGCGAGCCGCCGGTAGCCGGCGATGGTGGTCAGGGTGTCCGAACT
>CAZMNU010000111.1:3681-7201 GCA_964567725.1 uncultured Desulfobulbus sp.
TTGATGCGGATGCACTGGGCGCCGTGCTCCACCGCGGCCACGGCCAGGCGGGAGTCGAAATGAATGTCCGCAATGAGCGGGATGGCAATCTGCTCGCGGATGGCGGTGATTGCCCGGGCCGCCGCCAGGTCGGGCACGGCCACGCGGATGATCTCGCAGCCGGCCTGCTCCAGCTGGTGGATCTGGCGGACCGTGGCCTCCACGTCGTTGGTGAGGGTGTTGGTCATGGACTGGACCGCGATCGGCGCGCCGCCGCCCACGGCCACCCCGCCCACATGGATCTGTCGGGTGGTTTTCCGTTCGATCATCGCTTCGTTCCTCGGGTTGGCGCACCCAGGCCCAGTTCCGCCTCGGAGGCGCGCACATACAGGGGGGCCAGGTCCGCGCTCCCGTCCGTCGCTCCGGCGGCCAGGGTATCGGCCGCGCAGAAGCCGACCAGGGCCGCCCGCGGGTGCAGGGCCGCGCAGACCGCCACTCGCGCCTCGGCGCAATCGGCCAGCCAGGGGGCGCAGAGGGCCGCGCCCGGACCGAGGACCAGGGTGGGACCGGTGATGCGCGCCGCCAGGGCCGCGGGCGAAAGCACGAGAAAATCGCCACTGCGGTGACGCTTGCCGCCTGCATCACCATGGTAAAAGGCGACGTACACCTGCCCTTTGCGCGCATCGAGCACGCAGCAGAACTGGCCGCCCACACCCCAGGCCTGGGCCGCCAGCGCGTCCAGGGTGGGCACACCGACGAGCGGCCGGCCGGCCGCCAGGGCGACGCCCTTGGCCGCGGCCATGCCGATGCGCAGACCGGTGAACGAGCCCGGCCCCTGGCTGACTGCCACGGCCTCCAGATCGCCCCAGGCAATGCCGGTGGCCGCCATCAGGTGTTCGACCAGGCCGAGCAGACGCCGCGAGTGGACCACCTCGGGCTGCAGGGTGTACTCGCCCAGCACCCGGCCGTCCGCCAGTCCGCCCCGGGTGAGGGCCACGCTGCCGCAGCCGGTGGCCGTCTCGATGGCCAGGGTCAGGAAACCAGCCATCGTTTGATCAGGCGGACGATGTCGTTGTAGAAGACGAACACCATCAGGGTGCCGAGCACGGCGATGCCGATCTTCTGGCTGATCTCCATGGTCCGCTCACCCAGCGGCCGGCGGCGCACCGCCTCCAGCGAGAGGAAGACCAGGTGGCCGCCGTCGAGCACCGGGATGGGCAGCAGGTTGAGGATGCCCAGGTTGACGCTCAACAGCCCCATGAAATAGAGCAGGTTCATCCACCCGGCCTCGAGCTGCTGGCCGGCGATTTCGGCGATGCGGATCGGCCCGCCCAGTTCGCTCGCCGGGATCACCCGCTGCACCATCTTGACGATGCCCAGCACTGTCAGATAGCCGAGGTTCCAGGTCTGCACCACCGCGGCCCGGGCCGATTCGCCGAGCCCCGCCTCCCGGTAGCGGACCTCGTCGCTGCGCACGATGCCGAGCATGTAGCGCTCGCCCACCTCCTCGCCGAACAGGTTCTTCACCTTCTGCATGGTGGGCTGGGCGGTGACGGTCAACTGTTCGCCGCCGCGCTCGACCGCAACGGTGACGGGGCGGCCCTGGCTGTCCTTGATGGCGTCCGAGACCTGGGTCCAGGTGGTGGTGGGCCGGTCGTTAATGGTGCGGATCTCGTCCCCGGTCTTGAGGCCGACCTGCTCGGCCACCGAGCCCGGGGTGATCTCGCCGATTTTCGTCGAGTCCACCGGTTCGGGCAGGCCGACGAACACGAACAGGGCGAAGAACAGCAGCACCGCGAACACCAGGTTGAACAGCGGCCCGCCGAAGACGATGCCGAACCGCTGCCACACCGGCTTGTGCGAGAAGGAGCGGTGTCGCTCGGCCGCCTGCACCTCCTCGCCTTCCTGCTCGCCGTACATCTTGACGTAGCCGCCGAGGGGGAAGGCACTGATCAGGTACTCGGTCTCGCCCCACTGGCGGCCCCAGACGCGGTTGCCGAAGCCGAGGGAGAATTTCAGCACCTTCACCCCGCAGAGCTTGGCAAACAGGAAATGGCCGAGTTCATGGACAAAGATGAGAACGCCGAGGACGAGGATGAAGCTGAGAAGGGAATTCATGGGGATGCTCGGAAAAACCCGGGAAGAGAGAAGAGTGGGCCGCGACCGTGGGGCCGCGGCGATCAGGCGGCCTGGACGAGGCGCGCCGCGACCGCGCGGGCGGCGCGGTCCGCACTGAGAATGGCCTGCAGGTCCATGTCGTCCGCCTGGTCGACCTGGTCGAGGGCGGAGGCGACGATGGCGGCAATGGCGGCAAAGGCGATGCGGCCATCGAGAAAGGCCGCCACCGCCACCTCGTTGGCCGCGTTGAGCACAGCCGGCTTGACCCCGCCCGCGGCCAGGGCCTCGCAGGCCAGGCGCAGGGCCGGGAAACGGTCCGTATCCGGCGGTTCGAACTCCAGCCCGCCGCACTGGGCGAGGTGCAGCCGGGGCAATCCCAGGTCGAGCCGCTCCGGGTAGGAGAGGGCGTAGGCGATGGGGATGCGCATGTCCGGGATGCCCAGCTGGGCGACCACCGAACCGTCGCGGAATTCGACCAGCGAGTGAACGATGGACTGCGGGTGCACCACCACCTCGATCTGTTCCGGCTCGACGGCGAACAACCAGCGCGCCTCGATCACCTCCAGCCCCTTGTTCATCAGCGTGGCCGAATCGATGGAGATCTTCGGGCCCATGCTCCAGTTGGGGTGGGCCAGGGCCTGGGCCGGGGTCACGGCCCGCAGGACCTCAAGGCTGGTGGTGCGGAACGGTCCGCCCGAGGCGGTGAGGATGATGCGGGCCACGTCCCGGCGGCGACCGGCCTCCAGGGCCTGGAAGATGGCGCTGTGCTCCGAGTCGATGGGCAACAGCCGCACCCCGTGGGCACGCACCGCCGCCATGATCAGGCGGCCGGCCATGACCAGGGTTTCCTTGTTGGCCAGGCCCACGTCCTTGCCCGCCTCGATGGCGGCCAGCACCGGCAGCAGGCCGACCGCGCCCACCACCGCGGACACGACCATGTCCGCGGCCGGAAGGGTGGCGACCCGGCGGTTACCCTCGGCGCCGGTGAGGATGTGCGGCCGGCAGTCGACCGGCAGCAGGGCAACGAGACGGTCCGCCAGGGCCGGGTCGGCGATGGATACCACCTCGGGGCGAAATTCCCGCACCTGTTCGGCGAGCAGATCGACACGCCGGCCGGCCGAAAGCCCGGCCACCCGGAACCGGTCCGGAAACTGGCGGACCACGGCGAGCACGTTCATGCCGATGGACCCGGTGGAACCGAGCAGGGACAGGGTTTTCATCCGAGCAGGCCGAAGTGGAGCAGGTAGTACAGGACCGGCGCGGTGAGCAGCAGGCTGTCGATCCGGTCGAGGATGCCGCCATGGCCGGCGAGGATGGTGCCGGAGTCCTTGACGCCCACGCTGCGCTTGATCATCGATTCGGTCAGGTCGCCCCCGATGCCGACCACCACGAGCAGGGCCGCGGCCGCAAGGAGCGCCAGCGG
>CAZMNU010000112.1:0-7129 GCA_964567725.1 uncultured Desulfobulbus sp.
ACGTAGCCGGCGAGCACGCTTTCGTGCTGGTAGCCCTCGGCCCGGCCGTTGTCGAGGTGAAAGGCGGTGGTGGCGGGCAGATCGCCCTCGAGGGTGGAGTAGTGGAACTCGTGGCCGGCGAGCACGGTGCCGGCCGGGCCGAGCCAGGTGTCGCGGGTCAGCGTCGGCTGCCGGTAGCCGAGGCTGGCGAGCCGCTGCTGCATCCGCGCGCGGCAGGGGTAGATGCCGACCATGGGGTGTTCCCGCCCCTCCAGGTCGATGAGCGCCCGGGTCAGGTACATGAAGCCGCCGCACTCGGCCAGCACCGGCCGGCCGCTGTCGGCAAAACCGCGGATGGCGGCGCGCAGGCTGGTGTTGGCGGCGAGGCGCTCGCCGTACAGTTCCGGGTAGCCGCCGCCCAGGTAGAGCCCGCCGAGATCCGCCGGCAGGTGGTGGTCGGTCAGCGGGCTGAAGAACACCAGCTCCGCCCCGGCCGCACGGAGCAGGTCGAGGTTGTCCTCGTAGTAGAAGCAGAAAGCCGCGTCCCGGGCCACGCCGATGCGTACCGGCCCACCTTCGGGTGCGACCACGGCCGGGAAGGCGTCGGTCACCGGCTGCCGGTCCGCGGCCAGGGCGAGCAGCCGGTCCAGGTCGAGGTGGTCCTCGGCCAGCCGGGCCAGCTGGTCCAGGCCGCCTGCGCTGAGCGGCTGCTCCTCGCCCATGTGCAGCCCGAGGTGGCGCGAGGGGATGGCCACCTCGGCCCGTCGCGGCAGCAGGCCGAGCACCTCGGGCCGGCAGTGGTCGCGGATGGCCGCGGCCACCATCTCGCCGTGACGCGCCGAGCCGACGCGGTTGGCCACCACCGCGGCGAGGCGCAAATCCGGATCGAGGGTGTCGAAGCCCTTGACCACCGCGGCCACGCTCTCTGCCGCGGAGCGCACGTCCACCACCAGCAGCACCGGCAGGTTCAATGTTTTTGCCAGGCAGGCGGCCGAGCCGCGGTCGCCGTCGAACAGCCCCATCACCCCCTCGACCACGCTGCAGCCCTCCGCCGGCGCGTGGCGGGCAAAGGTGCGGCGGACAAAATCCGTGCCGCACATGCGCACGTCCAGGTTGCGCGACACCCGGCCGGTGACCAGCCGGTGCAGGCTCGGGTCGATGAAGTCCGGGCCGCACTTGAAGGGCTGCACCCGCACCCCGCGCCGGGCGAGCGCGGCCATCACCGCCAGGGTGACGGTGGTCTTGCCGCAGCCCGAGTGGGTGCCGGCGATGAGCAGTCCGGGCTGGCGCATCACAGGCCGGTGATCCCGTTCTGGTCGTAGTCCGGGTAGAGCAGCGACTTGACGAAGCCGATGGTCTGAATGAGGCCCATGGTCGGCTGGGCGATCAGCTCCTCGTCGACCAGGAAGATCTGCCGCTTGCGCACCGCGGGGATGGCCTTGAAGCCGGGTTCGCGGAGGATGTCGTCCACGCTCACCGGGTTGGTGCGGCCGCTCTGGGCCAGGTAGAGGTCGATCTGGTCCGCCTTGGCGAGCAACCGCTTCCGGCCGTAGGCGGCGTGGGGTGTCTCGCGCAGCCGCTCGGCGTCGGCGGCCACGTTCACCCCGCCGGCGGATTCGAGCACGAACATGGCCAGCGAAGCGGGCGCAAAGGTGTGCAGTTGCTTATGGGCCGCCTCGAAGTAGACCCGCTTGCGCCGCTCCTTCGGGATCTGGCGCACATCGGCGGTGATCGTGGCCAGCTTGCGGGAAAAGGTTTCGATCATGGTGCGCGCCTCGCGTTCGCGGCCGGTGAGCTTGCCCAGCGCCTCCCAGTAGGCGAACAGCTGCGAGGCCTTGGCCGGCTGCAGGGAGAGCACGCGGATGTTGCGTTGCTCCAGGGCACGCACCAGGGCCGGGCAGTCGCGGCTGATCTGCGGGCGGATGAGCACCAGGTCGGGCTTGAGGGCGATCACCCGCGCCGGGTCCCCGTCGCAGGCGATGCGCGGCCGTTTGCCCGCCAGGGGGTCGTCCGCGGACACGGCCAGGATCTCCCGGTCCAGGCCGAGTTCAACGAGGTTCGCGGTATGCGCCGGCCACAGGGAAACGATCCGTTTGAAGGGACCGGGTAAGGGCAGGGCGGCACGGTCGGAGGCGGCGGCCGCAGCCGTGGTGGCGAACAGACAGAGAACGAGGACCAGGAGAAGGATGGGGTTGCGCATGGGACCGGGGGTTGGGTTCAGGGTTTGGCCGGCAGGCGGAAGCTCACCTGGCGGCTGCGGGTAAAGGGGTTGTCGCGGACCTCGGCTTCGACGCCGTAGACCGCGGCAATGGTTTCCGGGGTGAGCACCTCGTCGGTGGGGCCTCGGCGGAGCACCCGGCCGCCCTTGAGGAAGATCAGGTGGTCGCAGAACAGGGCGGCCAGGTTGAGGTCGTGCATCACCGCCACCACCTGCATGTTCTGGCGCTCGAAGCGCTGGCGCACCAGCTGGAGGATCTCCAGGCTGTGGTGGATGTCGAGGTTGGAGGTGGCCTCGTCGAGCAGCAGCACCTCGGGCCGCTGGGCCAGGGCCCGGGCCACCGCCACCCGCTGCTTCTCGCCGCCGGACAGGCGGGTCACCGGCCGGTCGGCCAGCTCCTCGATGCCGGTGGCGGCGAGCGCCTCGTCGACCAGGGCCAGGTCGGTGGCGGTGGGCGATCCGAACCGGTGCAGGTGCGGGTGCAGCCCCATCTCCACCACCTCGCGTACGGTGTAGCCGAAGCGGACCATGAAGTCCTGCGGCACCAGGGCGAGCCGCCGCGCCAGCTGCTTTTTCGGCCAGCTGTGCAGGGGCCGGCCGCGGAAGGTCACCCGGCCGGCATGCGGCTGGAGCAGCCCGCTGAGCAGGTCGAGCAGGGTGGTCTTGCCGCTGCCGTTGGGGCCGAGGATGCCGTAGCAGCGACCCGGCACCAGCTCCAGGCTGACGCGCTGCAGCACCATGCGCTCGCCGTAGCCGAAGTCCAGGTCGGACAGCGACCACAGCGCCTGGTCGGCCCGATCAGAAGTCGCTGGCGCCATGGCGCTGCCGCCGCTTGAACAGGATGCAGAAGAAGGGCCCGCCGAGCAGGGCGGTGAGCACGCCGATGGGCACCTCCGCGGGCAGGGCCGCCCGGGTGATGGTGTCGGCGATGAGCAGCAACAGCCCGCCGGTGAGAAAGCTGAGCGGGATCAGCCGCCGGTTGTCCGGGCCGACCAGGTGGCGGAGCAGGTGCGGCACGATCAGGCCGACAAAGCCGATGATGCCGGACACGCTCACCGCCAGCGAGGTGAGCAGGGTGCCGGTGGCCAGGAGCACGGTGCGCAGCCGCACGGTCTGTACCCCGAGCGAGGTGGCGGCCCGGTCGCCGGTGGCCATGATGTTCAGGTCGCGGCTGTGGAAGAGCAGCACCAGGGTGCCGAACAGGGCCACGGGCGCGAGCAGGCCGATGTTCGGCCAGGTGGCCCCGGCCAGGCTGCCCATGAGCCAGAAGATGATGATGCCCACCTGCTCGTCGGCGAGGAACTTGAGAAAGCCGATGGCCGCCGACAGGATGGCGCTGACGATCACCCCGGCGAGGATCAGGCTGGTGGAACTGAGGCTGCGGTCGCCGCTGGCCAGGTAGAGGACCACCGCCAGGGTGGCCACGCCGCCGGCAAAGGCGAACACCGGCACGGACACGCCCACCGGCAGCATCAGCCCGAAGATCTGCAGGACGATCACCAGCGAGGCGCCGAAGGCGGCCCCGGTGCTGATGCCCAGGGTGTAGGAGTCGGCCAGCGGGTTGAGCAGGATGGCCTGGAACACCGCGCCGCTCACCCCGAGCATGCCGCCCACCAGTACGGCGGCGAGGATGCGCGGCAGGCGCACGTCGGCGACCACGGTGGCGGCCACCGGATCGATACCCGCGGGCAGGGGCTGGCCGGTGAGCCGGGCCCAGAGGATGGCGACCACGTCCGGGATGGAGACGTCGAGGAAGCCGAGCGTGGCCGAGAAGCAGACGCCGAACACGAGCAGCCCGGTGAGCGGCAGCCACAGGGCGGAGGCGGCGGCCGGGCGCATCAGGCAAGCTCCAGGCCGGCCGCGGCCGCGGTCTCGGCGATGTGTTCCACCAGAACCTGGCAGAAGGCGGGCTGTTCGCCCAGCCCGGCGGGCTCGACCAGGGTGGTGCAGCCGGCGGCGGTGAGCCGCGACTGCCAGGAATCCGCCCCCGGACCGGCCAGGTCGCGGGCCGCGTGCAGGCCGCTGGCGATGAGCAGGGGCTTGAGCAGCACCCGTTCCGCTCCGTGGCCGTGCAGTTCGGTGACCACCGGGTCCAGCGAGGGAAAGGAGTCGATCGTGCCCACCAGGGTGCGCACCTCCGGGTAGAGTTCGCGCATGCAGGCGGCGAACTCCAGGTAGAGGCCGCCCACCGGGAAATGGCGGCTGCCGTGGGCCATGTAGACGAGCGCGGCCTGTTCGCGGCGGGCCTGGTCGGCATCCGCGGCCAGGGCCGCGGCCACCCGGCGGATGTCGGCACTGGCCGGGTGTCTCGGGTCGCAGCCGCCCAGCGCCGGTCGACCCAGCGCCAGGGTGGCGAACGGCCGACTGTGCGCCTGCATGCCGCGGATCGCGGCCAGGCCGCGAACGAGCGCGGCCAGGTCGTGGAATTCCTCGGCCGGGACCATGTGCACCGGCTGCACCACCACCCGGTTGTGTCCCTGCTCCTGCAGGCTGGCGAGCACGGCCAGCGGCCCCTGGACGTGGAGGATGTCGGCACTGATGTCCGCGTGCTCGAGCCGCCACTGCGGGTCCACGGCGCGTTTGCGCCAGGTGGCGCGGATGCGGTCGGAGGTGAAGGCCAGGCGCACCGGCGTGCGCGGCCAGGTGCGGGCCACGGTGTCGCGCACCGCGAGCAGACCGCGCAGGCCGGCATCGACCGTGGTTCCGAACATGGCCAGGACAATCGCCGCGCTTCCCTGCACCCGCTGCCTCCCTGCTGTGGCCTGAAAATACAAAAATCCCGGATCACTGGCTGCTGATCCGGGATGTCCCTTGTGTCCCGCTGGAATCTCGTGGTCCGTGGCTGTGCCGTGAGCACGGGCCTCGTTCAGGCAGGTCTTCTGACTCCCGGATCACCCTCGTTCCGCGCCTTCCCGTGCCCGTGCGGACAACAGTGGCCTGTGTGCGGAACTCGTCCCCGGTTACAGCGGCGGGCCCGTTCCGGTTTCTCACCGGATTCCCTTTTTCATCCGTTGATACGGACACCTGAACGCAATGTGGGCGCTACCATACCTGCGGTGTGGGGGGAAGTCAAGGCGCGAATCCATGGCCTCCGGAAAAGCGGACGCCGGTTGCGGGCGGGGTGTTCAGTCGGGTGCGCCGACCAGGCGGCGGGTCAGCTGCAGGGCCTCGGTGCGGCTGACGCCGCGGATGCGGGCGTGCAGGCGACGGCACTGCTCGAGGTCGAGCCGGTCCACCAGCCGGTTGACCAGGGCGTCGTCCGCGCAGTGGGGAAAGGGCGCGGCCGCCTCCGGCGCCAGCTCCTCGCGGGCCACCAGCTGGACCGCGATCAGGCTGCGCGCGGCCAGCAGTCCGGCCCGGGCCGCGGGGAGCCGGTGGTGGAACACGTAGTGCAGGGTGAGCACATCGCCCGGGCCGATGTTGCGCCGGGTCACGCCCAGCCGGTCCACCTCGGGCTGGAGCAGGAACAGCGGTTCGACCCGCACCCCCGGGGCGGTGACGGCACGCAGGCGGCGGAACAGGTCGAAATGGATGAACCCGGCCTCGACGTAGAGGCTGGGGGCGGTGGCGGCCAGGTCGCGGATGGCCCGGGCACGCAGTTGGTCGCGCAAGCGGATACGGGCCGCGTCCCGGCGGGCGAAGGTGCACACCGCCTCGATGAGCGCGGGAAAATCATCGGTGCGGCTGGCCGCGTAAAAGGCGATGAGCGCGCCGGTGGCCTCCTTTTCCGCCAGGTAGATGTCCTGCAGCCCCTCGTCGGCGAGGATGGCCGCAGGCGTGGCCCCGTCCGCGAACCGTTCGTGGATCTCTGCCAGGCCGTCGAGGAAGGGCTCCACCTGGAGGATGCGGTGGCCGCGGGCATGGAGGTGCTGCAATTCTCGGCACAGGACCCGGGCAAAGCGGGGGAAGCCCGGGTCGATCTGCAGCAGGTAGTCGTCGATGGCCAGGCGGCCGGCGAGCAGGTCGCTGAAACACGGGAAGGGCGGTTCTTCGAGCAGGATGGTCTGGTGCGTCCGCATGGCCGCCACCATGGCCGGGATGGCCTCCAGGTGGTGCGGACCGAAGGCCACGGTGATCAGGGTGCGGCCGCCGGCAGGCTCGGGCAGGGGAGCCTCCCGGCCGGTTGCAGGGTGTGACGCCCCGGGCGAAGCCAGGGGCGGGTTCCGCCCGGGGCGGTCAGGGGACATTCACGCTCACCGCTTGTCGGCCAGCAGTTCCAGGGTGACGAGCACGTCCACGTCCTTGCCGAGCAGCCCCATCTTGTAAAACTTGCCGTCGCCCACGCCGAGCGCCAGCCGGTCCACGCTCAAGCGGCCGTTGAAACCGGCCACCTGCTTGCCCGGCGTGGTCGGGTGGTCCTTGACCCCGGCCAGGGTGAGCGGCAGGACCAGGTCACGGCTTTTTCCCTTGACGGTGAGGGTACCGGCCACCTGGTAGACGCCCTCACCCGCATCGGTGATCCCGGTGGAGCGGAAGGTGATCAGCGGGTGGGTGGTGGCGGCGAAGAAGTCGGGCGAGCGCAGGTGGTCGTCACGCTGGTCGATGCCGGTGTCGATGGAATCTACCTTGATTTCGAAGTCAAACCGGCTCTCCGCGAGGTTGGCCGGGTCGAAGTGGACCGTGGCCGCGATGGTGTCGAAGCGGCCCTGAACCTTGGCGTAGATGTGCTCGATGCTGAAATAGACGTTGGAATGGTCCGTGTCCAGTTCCCAGGCGCGGGCCGCGGCGGACGCGTTCTGGCCGAACAGCAGCAGGACGGCGAGGGTGAGGGTGAACAGGTATTTGTGCATGAGAGCCTCCAATGTTGAGGATGGGCGGTGGCCGCTGCCCGGACCCGAACCGTTCAATCGGCTCCATCGGTCCGGCAGGGCGATATGCCCCTACTATGGGTCCGCCTTGTCTTCGGCGCAACCGCCACGGCGCGCCTCGGCG
>CAZMNU010000113.1:0-7067 GCA_964567725.1 uncultured Desulfobulbus sp.
CTCGCCGGCCGGCTCCAGCTGCCGCCGGGCAAGGTGCTCATGCCGCTCGCCTTCGGTTCCATTCTTGGCGGCACGACCACCCTCATCGGCACCCCGCCGAACCTGATCATCGCCGGTTTCCGCGACAGCCGCGAAGGGCTGGACGGTTTTGCCATGTTCGATTTCCTGCCGGTCGGCGGGCCGCTGACCCTGGTTGGCGTGGTCTTCATCGTGCTCGTCGGCTGGCGGCTGGTGCCGTCGCGCAAGCAGGCGGGCATCGAGGGATTCGAGACCGGCTCCTACCTGACCGAGGTGCGCATCCCCGAGGACAGCAAGGTCGTGGACATGACCCTGCGCGAGGTCGAGCGAACCCTGGACGAAATCGGTGTGCAGGTGGTCGGCCTGGTGCGCAACGGCACCCACCTCGTGGCGCCCCGGTCGAGTCGCCGCTTGAGCGCCGGCGACATCCTCATGGTCGAGGCCGAGGCAGATACCCTGGCGACCCTGCTCAGCGAACTGGGCCTCGAACTCGAGGAGGCGGTTCCGCCGGAACCGGAGAACGAAAACGGGGATGCCGGAGAAGGTCACGAGGGCAGCGAGCAGCAACCGCTGGAGGAGAGCCGCGCCCCCCGGAAGGTGCAATCGCTGCCGGACACATCAGCGGACCAGCACAGGGCAGGGGACACCGACCGGAAGGAGGACGCCGACCAGGACGGACCGTCCCGACGCTCGGACGAGGTGGCGCTGATGGAACTCGCGGTGCTGCCCGGGGCCATGCTCGTCGGCCGTTCGGCGCGGGACATCCTCCTGCGCACCCGTTACGGCCTGAACCTGCTCGCGGTCTCCCGCCAGGGCCAGTGGTCCATGGTGCGGCTGCGCTCGCTGGCCCTGCGGCCGGGCGACCTGCTGCTCATCCAGGGGCCGCCCGAGGCGATTATTGAATTCGCGGCGGACAACGGCTGCGTGCCCCTGGCCGAGCGCGAACTGCGCATCCCGGACCGGCGCAAGGCCATCCTGGCGATCCTGATCATGCTCGCCTCGGTGGGCGTGGCCGCGGCCGGCCTGCTGCCCGCGGCGGTGGCCTTTCTCGGCGGTGTGCTCGCCTCCATGGCCTTGCGCACGGTGTCGCTGCGCACCGTCTACGAGGCGGTGGACTGGCCGGTGATCGTGCTGCTCGGCGCACTGCTGCCCGTGGCCGGGGCCATGGAGCACACCGGCGCCGCGGACCTCATCGCCCGGGTACTGCTCGATACCCTGGCCCAGGGCAACGCGGTGGTCGGCCTGGTCGTCATCCTGGTGACGACCATGACGCTCAGCGACCTGATGAACAACGCCGCCACCGCCGCGGTCATGGCGCCCATTAGCCTGGGCGCGGCCATGCAGCTCGGCGTCAACCCGGACACCTTTCTCATGGCCGTGGCCATCGGCGCCTCGTGCGCCTTTCTCACCCCCATCGGCCATCAGAACAACACCCTCATTCTCGGGCCGGGCGGCTTCCGCTTCGGCGATTACTGGCGGCTGGGTGTCCCGGTGGAGCTGGTGCTCATCGCGGTGGCCGTGCCGCTGCTGCTCATTGTCTGGCCGTTGTGAGCATTCGGCCAGACTGCAACCATCCGACCGACCACGGGGCCGGCCCCAAACCCGGCCGGTGCACAGGAGTGCCATGTTCCAACAGGAGATGATCGAGCGCCTGCGCGCCGTTGCCGAGCACGATGGGCGCATCGTTGCGGTGCTCATGTACGGTTCGTTCGCCACCGGCGAGGCGGACCTGTTTTCCGATATCGAGTTCGCGGTGTTCCTTGGCGACGAGGATTTTGCCGCCTTTGACCGGCACGCCTGGCTCGACGCCATCAGCCCGGTGGCCGCGTTCTTTGCCGACGATTTCGGCCACGAGACCGCCCTGTTCAGCAACACCATCCGCGGCGAGTTCCATTTTCTGCGCCGCTCCGACCTGCCGGTGGTGGCCACCTGGCAGGAACACGGCTGGCTACCCTCACTGGACGCGGGTGTGCTGCTCGACCGCACCGGCGAGCTGGCGCACTATGCGGCCGCGCTCGTCGGCGGCCCGCCGGCCCGGGGCGGGGCAATGCAGGTGCACAGCCTGGTGCTTAATCTGCTCAACCTCATGCTCCTTGGCGGCAACCTGCTCCACCGGGGCGAGTACGCCCGCGCCTGGGGTCTGCTCGGCCGGGCGCACGAGCCCCTGCTCAAGCTGGTGCGGCTGCACGAGCGGCGCACCGACCACTGGCCGACCCCGTCGCGCGCGCTCGAAGACGACCTGTCCATCTTCGTCCGGGTGCGCTACCAGGGGTGCACCGGGTCGGCCGAACCGGACGCGCTCTGCGCGGCCTACCGCGCCACCTGGCAGTGGGGCCGCGAGCTGTTCGCCACCGTGGGCGGCCCGCTCGGGGTGGACGCGCCGGTGGCGATCGTCGACCATGTACAGCGGCTCATCGACACCGCCGGCGGTCGCTCGGCCAACTGGTAAACCGACAACTTTCGTCACGCCCCTGAAGATTGACAGGGGCGGATCAGGACACTGGCATGGAATTGTTCATCGTCAGCCTCGCGGCCCTGGTCGCCTCCGGTTTGACCCTCTTTTCCGGGTTCGGGCTCGGCACCCTGCTCATGCCGGTGTTCGCCCTGTTCGTCCCCCTGGAACTGGCCGTGGCCATGACCGCGGTCGTGCATCTGGCCAACAACCTGTTCAAGGTCGGCCTGCTCGGCCGCAGGGCCGAGTGGCCGGTGGTGCTGCGCTTCGGCCTGCCCGCGGTGGCGGCCGCCTTTGCCGGCGCGCTCGTGCTCGTTTCGCTCGGCGCCAGGGAGCCGCTGGCCGTGTACCAGGTGTTCGGTCGGGAGCAGCAGGTCTCGCTCCTGGGGCTGGTCATCGGCGCGCTCATCCTGCTGTTCGTGGTGCTGGAACTCCTGCCCGTGTTCGCCCGGGTCGCGCTCGATCGGCGGTGGCTGCCGCTGGGCGGTTTGGTGAGCGGCTTCTTCGGCGGCCTGTCCGGTCACCAGGGGGCGTTTCGCAGCATGTTCCTGGTCAAGGCGGGCCTGGACAAGGAGGCCTTTGTCGCCACCGGCGTGGTCCTGGCCGTGGTGGTTGACATGGCGCGCCTGGTCGTGTACGGCTTCGATCTTGTCGGCCAGGCCCACCGGATCGACTGGCTGCTGGTCGCGGCCGCAAGCGGCTCTGCCTTTGCCGGCGCCTACGGCGGCAAGCGACTGCTCAAGAAGATGACCTTCCGCTCGGTGCAGTGGATCGTGTCTGCCTTTCTCGTGGTGGTCGCGGTCGGGCTGATGAGCGGGCTGCTGTGAGCGGCACGAATGGTTCGTCCGCATTGATTCCCCTGAACCCTCAAGGAGCACGCATGATTCCCGAACACGTGATGCACGAACTGTCCGACCAACTGTCCGCCACCCTCAAGGCCATGGCCAAGGCGAAATCGGTCGAGGAAAAGAAGCAGTACAGCGAGATCGTCAAAAACCTGAGCGAGTCTCTGGGTGTGTTCCTCGGCATCATCCGCGATCTGGCCCCCTACGACTTCGACGAGGACGACGAGGAATTCGAGGACTGACAGCCTGCCGCCCCTGAAGACCGGACGCCGCCCGCGGGCAGCCGCCTGAAACCGCCAGCAAGGAGCACCATGGCCCCTCCCGTCCCAGCACCACTGTGGCAGAAACACCCCAGCCTGGAAGAAATGCTGGTCGCCTGCAACCACACCCTGGTGCAGTGCCTGGGCATCGAGTTCACCGAGATCGGCGCGGACTTTGTCGAGGCGCGCATGCCCGTGGACGAGCGCACCATGCAACCCATGGGGCTGCTCCACGGCGGCGCCTCGGCCGCCCTGGCCGAGACCCTGGGCGGGGCCGGCGCCTACCTGGCGGTGCCGGAAGGCACGGTCTGTCTGGGCCTGGAGATCAATGCCAACCACCTGCGGCCCGCGCCGCGCGGCTGGGTGATCGGCCGGGCCACGCCGATCCACATCGGCCGCACCACCCAGGTGTGGAACATCGCCATTCGTGATGAGCAGGACAACCCGATCTGCATTTCGCGGCTGACCGTGGCCGTGCGAAAACCATGAACGTCCAGCCGCATCACCCGCGAACATGACCAGGAGAATGAACCCCGTCCGGCCGGCTGGCCGGCCCGCGTCCCTTCAGCCCCCGCATCGGCCGTGAACGCTTCCCGACCGCCCGCGGCCGCGGCCGCGACCACGCCGTTTTACGACAGCAGCCGGTCCTTCGAGATCGTCACCGACTTCACCCCCTCGGGCGACCAGCCCGCGGCCATCGACCACCTGGTGGCCAACATCGAGGCCGGGGTGCGCGACCAGGTGCTGCTCGGCGTGACCGGCTCGGGCAAGACCTTCACCATGGCCCAGGTGGTGGCCCGGGTGCAGCGGCCCACCCTGGTCATGGCCCCGAACAAGACGCTGGCGGCCCAGCTGTTCGCCGAGTTCCGCGAACTGTTTCCGCACAACGCGGTGGAATACTTCGTTTCCTACTACGACTACTACCAGCCCGAGGCCTACATTCCGGCCTCGGACACCTACATCGAGAAAGACTCGGCCATCAACGACGCCATCGACAAGCTGCGCCACTCGGCCACCCGCTCCCTGCTCACCCGCCGGGACGTACTGATCGTGGCCTCGGTGTCGTGCATCTACGGCCTCGGTTCGCCCGAGGAATACAGCGCCATGCACCTGTTCCTGCGCGCAGGCACCGACTACCCCATGGAGGAGGTGCAGCGCCGGCTGGTGTTCATGCTCTACGAGCGCAACGAGATGTCGTTCCACCGCGGCACCTTCCGGGTGCGCGGCGATGTCATCGACATCTTCCCGGTGCACGAGGAGGAGCGGGCCGTGCGGGTGGAGTTCTTCGGCGACACCATCGACCGCATCGTGCTCATCGACCCGCTGCGCGGGGTGGAACTGGAGACCATGGACGAGCTGACCGTGTTCCCGGGCAGCCACTTCGTCACCAGTCAGGCCAATCTGAAAATGGCCGTGCGTTCCATCCAGGACGAGCTGCAGCTGCGGCTGGCCGAACTGCAGACTGAGAACCGGCTGCTCGAGGCCCAGCGGCTGGAGCAGCGGACCATGTTCGACCTGGAGATGATCGGCGAACTCGGCTACTGCAACGGCATCGAGAACTACAGCCGCCACCTCACCGGCAAGCCCGAGGGCGTGCCGCCGCCCAACCTGCTCGACTATTTCCCGGACGACTTTCTGCTCATCATCGACGAGTCGCACATCGCCGTGCCCCAGGTGGGCGGCATGTTCAACGGCGACCGCTCGCGCAAGCAGACCCTGGTCAACTACGGCTTCCGCCTGCCCTCGGCCCTGGACAACCGGCCGCTCAGGTTCGACGAGTTCGAGCAGCGCATCCACCAGGTGGTCTACGTGTCGGCCACGCCCGGACCCTACGAGCTGAACAGGGCGGGCGAGTGCGTGATCGAGCAGCTCATCCGGCCCACCGGCCTGCTCGACCCGCGTATCGAGGTGCGGCCCGCCTCCAGCCAGGTGGACGACCTGCTCGCCGAGATCCGCGTGCGCGCCGAGCGCAACGAGGCGGTGCTGGTGACCACGCTCACCAAGCGCATGGCCGAGGACCTGACCCGCTACTACGAGGAGCTGGGCGTGCGCGTGCGCTACCTGCACTCGGACATCAAGACGCTGGAGCGGGTGGAGCTGATCCGCGACCTGCGCCAGCGCGAGTACGATGTGCTCGTGGGCATTAACTTATTGCGCGAAGGTCTGGATATCCCGGAAGTCTCCCTGGTTGCCGTGCTCGACGCGGACAAGGAGGGGTTCCTCCGCTCCGAGCGCTCGCTCGTGCAGACCTGCGGCCGGGCCGCGCGCAACGCAGGCGGCATGGTCATCCTCTACGCCGACCGGGTGACCCCGTCCATGCAGGCCACCATGGACGAGACGGCCCGGCGGCGGGCCATCCAGGCGGCCCACAACCAGGCGCACAATATCACCCCGCGAACCATCATCTCGGAGATCAAGGACGCCATGGCCCAGCACCTGCGCGCCTCGGGCTGGCATCCGGCCGAGGGCGAGGATGCGGAATCGCTCGGCCTGCTCACCGCGGCCGAGCCGGAGGTGGTCTATCACAGCGTCGACGAGCTGCGCCGGGAGATCGCCGGCCTGGAGAAAAAGATGCAGGAAGCGGCGCGGCAGCTGGCCTTCGAGGAGGCGGCCGGCTACCGTGACCGGATCAGGGAACTCAGGATGATGGAGCTTGCCGTTGGCTGATTTCTGGTACAAATGCTCGCTTGCCGTGGCCCCGCCGGTGGTTGCGACCCTGCTCAGGGGGTGGTTCGCCACCTGCCGGCTGCGGGTGCGCGGCCGGGAGCGGATGGAGGAGGCGGTGCGCGAACACGGCGCGGCCATCGCCGCCTTCTGGCACTATTCCTTTCTGTACTTTTTCTACCACCTGCGCGCCTACTCGGCCGCGGTGATGGTCAGTTCCAGCCGGGACGGCGAGTACATCGCCCGCCTGGCCGAGCGGTTCCACCACCAGCCGGTGCGCGGCTCCTCCAACCAGCGGGGCTTCCGCGCCCTGCGCGAGATAGTCGAACTGATGCGTCGGGGCAGCAACGCCGGCATCGTTGCCGACGGCTCCCAGGGGCCGGCACGGCGGGCCCAGTCCGGCGCCATCCTCATGGCGAGCAAGTCGGGCCGGCCCATCCTGCCCATGGCCTGGGCCGCGGACCGCTACCTCGCGGTCAACAGCTGGGACCGCACCCTCATTCCCAAGCCCTTTGCCACCATCGTGCTCCACCACGGCGAGCCGCTGTTCGTGCCCACGCCGGTCAGCCACGCCGAGGTCGAGGTCTTCCGCCAGGAACTGGAAGCGCGGCTCAATGCCCTCTACGACGAGGTCTGGGGTGAGTTGGGCCTGCCTGCGCACGACCTGGGGGCCGTGCCGCGAGAGCGCAAAAAAGGGTGAGGTCTGTTCGTCTACATTTTGTTTTATGGTCTGAAAAATATATTTGCAGGCACGGCTCGGCCTGCACGGGAAAGGGTTCATGCAGCAGGAATCAGTGAAGAGCGTGGTGCTCGCCGGCCTGAGCGGCG
>CAZMNU010000114.1:0-3473 GCA_964567725.1 uncultured Desulfobulbus sp.
CCCAGCGGGATGTACACGTAATCACGCAGCCAGTTGGAGAGCGAGATGTGCCAGCGCCGCCAGAAATCGCGGATGGAGGCGGCGACGTAGGGGTAGTTGAAGTTTTCGAGGAAGTGGAAGCCGAACATCCGGCCCAGGCCGATGGCCATGTCCGAGTACCCGGAAAAATCATAATAGATCTGGAAGGTGTAGCACAGGGCGCCGAGCCAGCAGAGGGCGGGCGAGAGTTCGGCCACGGGCAGGGCGAAGATCTTGTCCGCCACCAGGCCGAGCGGGTTGGCCAGGAGCACCTTCTTGGCCAGGCCGTAGAGGAACCGTTCCGCCCCGGCGGCGAAATCCACGCTCGTCACCCGGCGGCGGACGATCTCGGCGGCAATGTCGTGGTAGCGCACGATGGGGCCGGCGATCAGCTGGGGGAAGAGGGCGATGTACAGGCCGAGATCGATGAGGTTGCGCTGCGCCCGCACCGTGCCCCGGTACAGGTCCATGAGATAGGAGATGGCCTGAAAGGTGAAAAAGGAGATGCCGATGGGCAGGTGCACAGGTCCAAGGGCCACCCCGGGCAGGCCGACGAGGGCGAGGAGCTGGTTGAGGTTGTCGACGAGGAAGCCAGCGTACTTGAAAAATCCGAGCAGGACCAGGTTGAGGCCCACGCCGAGGCCGAGCGCCGCCCTGCCGGCGGTCGTTCGCCGAAAACGGTCGATGAGCAGGCCCGCAGCGAAATTGCCGAGGATGGAGGCGAGCATCACCAGCAGGTAGATCCCCTCGCCCCAGGCATAGAACAGCAGGCTGGCGACAAGGAGCAGAACATTGCTCGCCCGCCCCCTGCTGCAACCGTTCAGGAGAAGCACCGCGGGCAGGAAAAAGAAGAGAAAGGTGATGGAGCTGAAAACCACGATGAACCTCGGCGGGTCGGGGGCGGCGGATCGGCGTTATCGGCCCGCCGCGTACCGGGAGCGGGCCGCGTTGTTCAACCCGATTTTCCCTTCCCCGGCAAGGACGAATGCGGCCCGCGAAACCCGGACAAGGCTTCCGGTCAGCACGGCGGCACCTACTCCTTGACCGAGACGATGGGGCTCGCGGCCGCGGTGGGCGGCCGGAACAGATGCCCGGTGATCATGCCCCTGGTCGTGCCGAAGGCGGCCACCAGCCAGGCGAGGAGCAAACCGGCGTAGAACAGCACGCTGGCCCAGGCGAACAGGGGCAGGCCGGTGTGATGCGCCAGCTGCGCCGTGCCGGTGACACAGGTGCCCACCGGAAAGGTGAAGGCCCAGTAGGTGAGGGCGAATTTCATGTTCCGGTAATGGGCGCGCAGGGTCAGGAGGATGGCCAGACAGGTCCAGAGAAGGACGAAACCGAAGACCGGCACGCTGTAAAACACGGCGAACAGTTCAAAGCCAAAGGCCATGTTCGCCGGCAGCGCCCCCTGGGCGACCGTGCCCAGGATGCCGGCCGCGGTCATGGATTGTCCCAGCGGCCCGAGCACGATCCACAGGGTCGGCACGCGCGAGGTGCCCGAGGTGCCGTGATGGGCCAGCCGGCTCCAGATCATGGCAATGATGATCATCGCGGCCAGCAGGCTCAGGCCGAACTGGGCATAGCAGAGGTAGAAGAGCGTCTGCCGCGGCACGCCCGCGGGCGCGTAGGGCACGAGCATGGCGCCGATGGCGGCGGACACCATGGGCGGCACCACCGGCATCAGCCAGCCCCCGAAGGCGGAGTCGGGGCGGACCTTGAACACGGTGAACAGGCGGTAGGGGATGATCACCGCCGAGCACAGGCCGGTGACCGTGCCGATGAGCCAGAGGGTCCAGGCGATGTCCAGGGCAAGCTCCCGGCCCACGAGCTGATGCCCCACCAGGAGGGCCCCGCCGGCAACGGTCAGCATGGCCATGGGCGGCGCCCCGTAGAACTGCGCCATCATGGGGTCGCGCAAATGCCTGGCCCAGGCGTTCTGCCGGTGAAACAGGAAAAAGGCCGAGGCCAGCACCAGGCCGATCAGCATCGACGAGGCGAGGCACCAGACCACCAGCGCGAAGGTGCCGAGCTTGCCGGCGAAAAGCGGCAGCGAGGCGGCGGCGTTGGCGATAATGCCCGTGCCCATCACCGAGGCGAACCAGTTGGGGCCGATCTCGTAATCGAGGTCCGCGCCGGTGACCGTGTAAAAAAACCGCTTCCACCACAGGCCCTTGGCGCTTTTGTTTTTGGGTTCGTTGTTCATACCGTCACTGTTCATCATCAACCTGCCTTGCTGTTCAAGGGGGCCGGGGCATCGTTCATCGTCGCGACCAAGTCCGGCCTGCCGAACAACCGGCCGGCCGCGGTCGCACCGGCGGCATTGTCCGCCGGTTCCGGAAAAAGGGTTTGCATACAAAAGTCAGACCGACAAGGGGGAATCAGGGAACGGGCCGGAAAAAAATGATTTCTGCAACGAAGTCAGGCCGAATCGAAAGCCTCCAGCCCGCTGTGGGTGCGGACAAAAAGGGGGCGGGCCACGGCGTCGATATGGGCGCGAAGCGGTGGCGAGTCGATGGCCGCGTAGCTGACCACATCCACGGAAAAGGGCAGGGGACTTTCCTGGAAGAGCGTCCACAACCGGTCGCAGACCGCCTGGTCAGCGCTGCCGTAGAGCACCAGGTCCAGGTCGGAATTCGGCCGGTACCGGCCGGTGGCACGCGAACCGAACACCGCCACCCGGTCGATGCGGTCGCAGGCGGTGGCCAGGATCTCGCCGAGCAGGTCCTGTTGAGCAGCGGATATACCGAAAGGGTCGCTCATGGCGCGGCGATTCTCCGTTCCAGCAGGAAGATGGACAACTCCTCGAACGCGGCCAGGTAGCTGGTGCGAATATCGGCAATCACCCGCTCGAAGGTTTCCAGGTTGTAGGTGTGCGACATGCGGTTACGCGCGTCGAGTGCCTGCTGCCAGGTTTCGCCCTGCTCGATGATGCCGGCCTCGAAGGCGCGGCGGATGACCGTGCGCGGGGTGACCGGTTCCAGGACGACGTTTTCGCTTTCCAGGTAATCCTTGAGGGTTTTCCAGGCCAGTTCCATCGTGCCGGTAAACCGCCGGACCACCCCTTCCTTTGCCAACCGGGTCAGCGGTTGTTCCTGCTCGATGGCTTCGCGCAACAGGGTAAACGCTTGGCGGTACTGATCGAACCGGTACTGCCAGCGGGGGGTGGGGTCGGTCATGAGGTGTTCCGGTGTGCGCTTGTCGGGAGATGGGCCGGGAATGCATTTTTACTCGACTACAACCATTCTCGTACAGATTTGGCAACCTTGATCGGGTCAGCTTCTTCCTGCATCAACGGCCGAAATCCCGGAGGTCCTGTTCCAGATCCAGCGCGACAAAGGATGCGTCGACCAACGCCTCGTGCATGGCCCGGGCTCAGCCGGCTCATGGGGCGTCTGTTCCACGTACCGCCAGGTAGGTGGTCAGCACCGGCACATCGGCCGCGGCCCAGTCCAGGG
>CAZMNU010000114.1:3573-6951 GCA_964567725.1 uncultured Desulfobulbus sp.
CCCGGTCCTGATGCCTGCATACAGCCGTTCCGCGTCCTCCCGGCGGCAGAGTTCCGTTCCCGGCGTCATGACCGCGGCGGTGCCGGTGGCCACGCCGAAAAGCACGGATTCCCTGGACGACCTGCCCCGGGCAAGGCTCAGGACCATGCCGGCCACCATGCTGTCCCCGGCCCCGACCTTGCTGATAATGGGCACGGTGGGCGGCAGGATGTGTTCGCTGAAGTCCCTGGACACGGCCAGGGCCCCTGCCGCGCCCAGCGAGATCACCAGTATTTCGCAGCGGCCGCTTTCGACCAGTTCCAGGGCCGCCGCCTCGATCTGTGCCTGCTCCCTGACCTCCCTGCCGACCAGGTCCCTGAATTCACGGACATTGGGTTTGATCAGGAACACCCCTTCCTCCAGGGCCGCCTCCAGGGCGCGCCCCGAAACGTCCACGATGGTTTTCGCCCCCCTCTGCTTGCCGACACGGGCGACCCGTGCATAAAAATCGACAGGCACGCCCGGCGGCAGGCTGCCGCTCGCCACCACGTAGTCCGGCGCGGGCTCCATGGCCGACAGCTCCTCGAGCAGCGGCTCCCATTCCTTTTTTCTGAGCTTCGGCCCCGGCATGCCGAAGCGGTACTGCAGTCCGGTGGATTCCTCCAGGATGACCAGGCTCTCCCGGGTCATGCCGGCCACGGGAAACGGCCGCTGCTCCAGTCCTTCCGCGTCCAGGAGCTGCTCGAGCCTGGTTCCGGTCAGGCCGCCGGCCGGATAGAGGAGCAGGGATTCGCCGCCCAGTTTCCGGATGGCCCGGGAGACGTTCACCCCGCCCCCTCCCGGCTCGAAACGCGGCGGTTTGCAGTAGAGTTTCCGCTCGGCCACCACATGATCGACGCTCGAGGCCTTGTCAATGGCCGGGTTCATGGCGAGGGACAGGATCGTTTTCTGTGCGGTCAATCGGCACCTCCTTTCTTTCCTCCCTTGCCCAGGGCAAAGGTCCTGGTTTCTCCCGGCTCGAGTTCGTCCACCGTGCCCTGGAACGAGATTTTCGTGGCCACCCCTTTGCACCGTTCGCAGGTAACGGTCATGGAGTCCGCGGTCAGGGTGATGGCGAACCAGTTGGACCGGTACTTGATGCGCATGGACATCTCGGGCAGTTCTTCCGGGATGTCCGGATGGAGATAGAGCACATCGTCGTGAAACTCCAGGCCCGTGTAGCAGCGCTGGAGAATGTCCACGGTCCCGGCCATGGCGCCGAGATGAATGCCCTCGTGGGTCGTGCCGCCCTGGATGTCCGAAACGTCGCTCTCCAGCGCCTTGTGGAACAGCTCCAGGGAGTGCGGCCGGTCCGAGCGGGACAGGACCCAGGAGTGGACGATGTTGCTCAGGGTCGAGCCGTGGGAGCTGCGCTGCAGGTAATAGTCGATGTTGCGGGGGATGCTCGCAGGGTCGAAGTCGTAGCCCATCTGCGTGAACAGCTCCTGGATCTCTTCCGCCGAGAACAGGTAAAAAAGCATGAGCACGTCAGCCTGCTTGGACACCTTGTACCGGTTGGGGGTGTCGCCTTCGGCCTCCAGGATCCGGTCCAGCCGCTGGATGTCGCCGTATTTTTTCCGGTACCCCTCCCAGTCGAACTCCTCCAGCCGGTCGTAGCCTTCAAACTGGCTGATGATCCCGTCCCCGTGGAACACGACGCGCATCCTGCGGATGATGTCCTGCCAGCGGGAGAGTTCCTCCTGCTCCAGGCCCAGGGTTTCCAGCAGGTCCGTCCTGCGCCTGGGGGCGATGGACTCGATCGCCTTCAGGGCGGTGCGCAGCACATAGACGGTCAGCACGTTGGTGCAGGCGTTGTTGTTCAGCCCGGGTGTTTCCGCGTCCGGGTAGGCGTCGTGGTATTCATCCGGACCCATGACCCCGAGGATTTCGTAGCGGCCGAGCTGTTCGTTGAAGGTGGTGATGGCGGCCAGGTACCGGGCGATTTCAAGAATCATCTCCGCGCCGTAGGTGGCCAGGAATTCCTGGTCCCCGGTGGTCTTGTAATAGTGCCACACGTCGTAGGCGATGGCGTGGTTGACGTGCCGCTGCAGGTGGGTGTTGTCCGCTTTCCAGCGCCCGGATTTCGGGTTCAGATGGAGCTGCTGGGTTTCCTCCCGGCCGTTGCTGCCGCTCTGCCAGGGATAGAGCGCGCCGCCGAGCCCCTGGGCCCGGGCCGCCAGGCGGGCCTGGTCCAGCCGCCGGTAGCGGTAGAGCAGCAGCGACCGGGTGAGATTCGGGATGCGCAGGTTGAGATAGGGGAAGATGAAGATTTCGTCCCAGAAGATGTGCCCCCGGTAGGCCTCGCCGTGCCACCCCCGGGCCGGCACCCCCACGTCCAGGTCCATGGTGTTTCGCGAAACCGTCTGCAGCAGGTGAAAGATGTGCAGCCTGAGGATCATCTGGGCCCGGTCGCTGTTTTCCAGCCGGATGTCGCACCGCTGCCACAAATGGGCCCATTGCAGGGCGTGGCTGTCCAGCAGTTCGTCGAAGCCGCCCGCATGCTCCACGGCCGCCGCCGCCTCCAGGGCGGGTTCCGAAGCGGCGAAATCCCTGGAGGTGCAGAGCGAGACGATCTTTTCGATGCGCACCGGTTTCCCCTCCGCCGCCTCGATGAAAAACTCCTGGCCGATGCAGCCGGGCTGTTCGATCAGCTGCGGTTGCAGGTCCACCCGTTGCCCGTCGACAAAGACGCGGGTCCTGGCCGCCTCGGCCACCCGCAGGTTGGACTGGGTGGTTTCGACCAGCAGGCAGACCGTCTCGTCATGCACCGCCTCGCCGCGCACAGGTGCGAGGTGCTTGGAGTTGAGCTGCCGGTAGCGGTCGACACCGCCGTTGATCACCGTGCCGTCGATGACGGAGCGGACCTCCATGCGGCCGGACCAGTTCTCCGGGGTGACGATGGTCTCGAGCCCGGCCAGGTGCATCTCTTTCATGTGGACGAAACGCCGTTGCACCAGGCTGGTCTCCCGGTTCTGCCGGTCTTTGAACCGCATGGTCCGGCACAGGATCCCGGTTTTCAGGTCCAGTTCCTGGCGAAAGGAGAGGATCTCCACGGAGAGCAGGTTCAGCCAGTCGCCGCCTTCGGGCCGGAAGGTCAGGACCAGCCAGTTGGGCATGTTCACCAGGTCTTCGTTTTCGATGGTGCGCCCGGCGATCTCGGTCTGCAGCCGGTTGTACCCGCCGGCCAGATAGGTGCCCGGGTAATGGACCGCGTCCGCCTCGGATTCGGGCGCAGCCCCGCGGGTGGCGAAATACCCGTTGCCCAGGGTGCACAGGGCCTCGCGCAGCCCTTCCTGTTTCGGATCAAAGGTGTCGTACACCAGGGACCAGGCTGTCATGACGCCCTCCTGCACAGTGGGC
>CAZMNU010000115.1:0-6901 GCA_964567725.1 uncultured Desulfobulbus sp.
GTAGCAGATTTTCCACTTAAAGGCGTGTCCAATTTTCCGGCGCCACTTCTATTTTCGGTGGTGACAGCCTTTTCGACATCCTCGGGAACAGCGATGCCCGCCGCCGACTTGCAGAGAGACCAGGAGTGTTGGTGCAGCGCGAAGACTGCATCGAGTGCCGCTACCTGGGGATCTGCCATTGCGGATGCCCGGTCCGGGCCTATACCATGCTGGGCGATCTGCACCGAAAGGATCCATATTGTCCGGTCTATCTGACGCTGTTCGAAGGGATGGAACGTCTTGCGGCATGCCGTCCATGACAGGTGGTGAGATGACCCGGTTTTTTCGAGTGCATCGGTCGTGGACACGAACAGTGGTTGATATATCGCCCGACCTGCAGTTGATATTTCGCCCTTTTCCCGCGGGTCAACCGTCGGCAACCTGTTCTCCTCTGTTTTAATCAATAAAATCAGACTTCTGTGGAAAAAGAAAACCGAACTGCAGTTGGTGCGGTTTGTGCTTTGTTCTCTGTAGAGGAAACGGACTCTCGTCTGAACGCGGGGTGTCGGTGTTTGTGCCGTGTTGATTGATATGGAGGGAGTATGAAACAGCTCTGGTTGGTACCGATCGTCCTGGTCGTGCTGTTGACAGCCCTTCCGGTGATGGGGGCGGAAGCAACTCCTTCCCGGGAGCCCAAGTGGATGCAGTCACCGGCTGGGGCCATGGTGTCCAGGGCCCGTGAGACCACCGGGCAGGTGAGCATTGAGGTGCTCAAGCAGGCCATCGACAACGACGAGGACGTGATTGTTCTCGATGTGCGCGAGCCCAACGAGTACGCGGTCGCCCATATCCCCGAATCGATCAACATTCCGCGAGGCTTGCTGGAATTCAGCATCTGGTCGCTGATTCCGGACAAGAACGAGAAGATACTGGTCTACTGCAAAACCGGCGCCCGCGCTGCGCTGGCCGCCAAGACACTCAACGAGTTGGGCTACGTCCATGCCAAGGCCGTGGCCACCGGCGGCAAGGCCTGGGTGCTGGCGGGATACCCGGTGCAGACCTCGATCTCCGACGAGGAGTTCGTGCTGCTGCCGGCACAATAAGAGTCCGTGCTTTGGTCCGGGGGAAACTGGCCAACACGAGGTGTGGGCTCTTTCCCTCGGCTGGGTGCTGGCCCGGGTCAACGAATTCTGCAGTGTGCCCGACAGCGTAAATCAACGTGGTCCATTTCGGCGGAGAGGGGGGGCCTTCCTTCCTGGTTGTCCGGCGATTGGATGTGACAGCAAACAAGACGTAGCAGCACTGATCAGGAGGGGGAACCTGATGAAAGAAAAGAATGTGGCAGGCACACGATCCGCCGGGCGGCGACAGGCGGCAGGCCTGCTGCTTGTTGTGGCGCTCCTCATGGTGGCGGCCCTCGCCGGCTGCCGCCAGGAGCAAAAGACCGCGGCCCCGGCCGTGCCGGTGGTCGCGGTGGCGCCGGTGGCCCAGCGGAACGTGCCCCTGTACCGTGAGTGGGTGGGCGTGCTGGACGGTTCTGTCAATGCGGTCATCCGGCCGCAGGTGAGCGGCTACCTCTTGCGCCAGAACTACCGGGAAGGGGAAGTGGTGCGCAAGGGGCGGGTCCTCTTCGAGATTGACCCGCGCACCTTCCAGGCCGTGGTCAACCAGACTCGCGCCTCCCTGGATCAGGCGCGGGGCGACCTGGCCCGGCAGGAGGCGCTGGCGATCACCGCCCGGGCCGACCTGGCCCGGGTGCGGCCGCTGGCCGCCAAGAACGCGGTCTCGAAAAAGGACCTGGACGACGCCATCGGTAGGGAACTGGCCGCGCGCGCCGGGGTCGAGGCGGCCCGGGCCGGCGTGGCCGTGGCCGCCGCCAACCTTGACAAGGCCGAGCTCGACCTCGGCTTCACCCGCATCACCTCGCCGGTGGACGGCATCGCCGGCATCGCCAAGACCCAACTGGGCAACCTGGTCGGCCCGACCATGCAGGAGGAGTTGACCTCGGTGTCCACGGTCGATCCGATCAAGGTCTATATCAACCTCAGCGAGCGGGAGTATCTCCATTTCCGCAAGGTCGGCGTGGACAAGGTCGGCCAGATGGCGCTTGAACTGATCCTGGCCGACGGCACCGTCTACCCGCATGAGGGCCGTTTCGCCCTGGCCGACCGCCAGGTCGACCCGACCACCGGCACCCTGAAAGTGGGTGCGCTCTTTCCCAACCAGGACAACCAGCTCCGGCCCGGCCAGTACGGCCGCATTCGGGCGCGGGTCGAGGAGCGGCAGGGCGCGCTGCTCATCCCCCAGCGGGCAATCACCGAGGTCCAGGGGCGGTACCTGGTGGCCGTGGTCAAGGCGGACAACACCGTCGAGGTGCGACCGGTACAGGTCGGTGAGCGCATTGGCGCCGAATGGCTGATCGAGCAGGGACTCGCGGCCGGTGAGCAGGTGGTGGTGGAAGGGGCGCAGAAGGTGCGGCCCGGCATGTCCGTGACCACCAAACCCTTTGCCCCGGAAGAACCCGCCGGCGCCAAGCCGGCCGCAGCCCAAGCGGACAAGGGGTGAGCCATGGCCCGCTTCTTCATCAACCGTCCCATCGTGGCCATGGTGATTTCGATCCTCATGGTCATCGTCGGCCTGGTGGCCATGACCGGCCTGCCCACGGCCCAATTCCCCGATATCGTCCCGCCGGAGATCAAGGTGTCCACCACCTATACCGGCGCCGACGCCCTCACCCTCGAGCAGGCGGTGGCCACGCCCATCGAGCAGGAGATGTCGGGTGTGGACAACATGAACTACATGTACTCCATCAACGCCAACAACGGCGAAACCAAGCTGACGGTCAACTTCGACATCAAGACCGACACCAACACCGACCAACTGCTGGTGCAGATGCGCAAGGGCCAGGCCGAGTCGCAGCTGCCGGCGGATGTACGCAACTACGGCGTCAAGGTGGAGAAATCGACCTCCTCGCCGCTGATCATGTTCGGCCTCTATTCACCAAACGGCACCTACGACAACACCTTCCTCGCCAACTACTGCTACATCAACATCAACGACCAGATGACCCGGATCAAGGGCATCGCCAGCGTCACCGTCTTCGGGGCCGGCAAGTACGCCATGCGGCTCTGGGTCAAGCCGGATCAGTTGGCCAAACTGAACATCACCATTCCCGAGATCGTCGATGCGGTCAACACCCAGAACACGGTCAACCCGGCCGGCCAGGTGGGCGCCGAACCGGTGCCGGCGGGCCAGGAGTTCACCTACGCGGTCCGGGCCCAGGGCCGGCTGCAGTCCGCGGAGGAATTCGGCAATGTTGTCCTGCGCGCCAACCCGGACGGTTCGATCGTACGGGTCAGCGATGTGGCCCGCATCGAGTTGGGCGCCCAGACCTACAGCATGGAGGGCCGTCTCAACGGCAAGCCCGCGGCCGGCGCCAAGGCGCTGATGGAGGAACTGAAAAAACGGTTTCCGCCCGATCTCGACTACGTGGTCAGTCTGGACACCACCCTGGCGGTGACCGAAGGCATCAAGGAGATCAAGCACACCCTGTTCGAGGCCCTGGTGCTGGTCATCCTGGTGGTGTTCCTTTTCCTGCAGGGCTGGCGCGCCACCCTCATTCCGCTGTTGGCCGTGCCGGTGTCGCTGGTGGGCACCTTCATGTTCTTCCCGCTGTTCGGCTTCTCCATCAACACCCTGTCCCTGTTTGGCCTGGTGCTGGCCATCGGCCTGGTGGTCGACGACGCCATCGTCGTGGTCGAGGCGGTGGAGCACCACATCGAACACGGCCTCAGTCCCAAGGAGGCCACCTTCAAGGCCATGGAGGAGGTGTCCGGACCGGTCATCGCCATTGCCATCATCCTGGCCGCAGTGTTCGTGCCCACGGCCTTCATCCCCGGCATCACCGGCCGGCTCTACCAGCAGTTCGCCCTGACCATCGCCCTGTCGGTGATCATCTCCGCCTTCAACGCCCTGACCTTGAGCCCGGCGCTGTGCGCCCTGCTGCTCAAGCCCAAGGTCAAGGGCAGCGGGCCGCTGCAGAAGTTTTACGACTGGTTCAACCGGATGTTCGGCCGGGCCACCGACGGCTATGTCGGTCTCTGCCGGGTGGCGGTGCGCAAGAGCGCCATCAGCCTCCTGTTCCTCGCGGGCATGGTCGTCCTGACCGGGTTTTTCGGCAAGACCGTTCCCTCCGGTTTTCTCCCGGAAGAGGACCAGGGCTACATCTTTGCCGGCATTCAGCTCCCCGATGCCGCGTCCCTGCAGAGGACCCGCGAACTCACCGAACAGGCGGAACAGCTGATCAGGGAGACATCGGGAATCAAATACTGCACCTCGGTCATCGGCTATTCCATGCTCAGCCAGGTGACCAACACCTACAGCGCCTTCTTTTTCGTCACCCTGGAGGACTGGGCCGAGCGTACGGAACCGGCCGTGCAGTACGAGGCCATCAAGCAGGCGCTCAACAAGAAGCTGGGCAGTCTCAGCGGCGCCGTCGGCTTTGCCTTCTCGCCGCCGGCCATCCCCGGTATCGGCACCTCGGGCGGGGTGACCTTCATGCTCGAGGACCGGGCGGGTAAGGACCTGGAGTTCCTCGCCGCCAATACCGCCACCTTCATCGAGGCGGCCAAGAAGCGGCCCGAGCTGGCCACGGTCTCCACTACCTTCCGGCCCACGGTGCCCCAGCTGTACGTCGAGGTCGACCAGGACAAGGTGCTCAAGCAGGGGGTCGACGTCAATGATGTCTACAAGACCCTGCAGAGTTTCATGGGCAGCGGCTTTATAAACTATTTCAACAAGTTCGGCCGTCAATGGCAGGTCTATATCCAGGCCGAGGGCGAGTACCGCACCAATATCGACAACATCGGCCAGTTCTACGTCCGCAACAAGGACGGCAAGAGCGTGCCGCTGTCGGCCCTGACCACGGTACAGAACATCTCCGGACCGGAATTCACCATGCGCTACAACCTCTACCGTTCGGCGCAAATCAATGCCGGCGCCGCTCCCGGCTACAGTTCGGCCCAGGCCATGCGGGCCATGGAGGAGGTGTTTGCCGAGACTATGCCCGCGGAGATGGGTTTCGACTACATGGGTATGTCGTACCAGGAATGGCAGGCCCAGAAGGGGGTCTCGCCCATGGTGATTTTCGCCTTTTCTCTGCTGTGCGTGTTCCTCATCCTGGCGGCCCAGTACGAGAGCTGGTCGCTGCCCTTTTCCGTACTGCTCTGCACGCCCATCGCCGTGGCCGGTGCGTTTGGCGCGCTCCTGCTGCGCGGCCAGGAGAACAACGTCTACGCCCAGATCGGCCTGGTGATGCTCATCGGCCTGTCGGCCAAGAACGCCATCCTCATCGTCGAGTTCGCCAAGATGGAATACGACAAGGGGCGGCCGCTCCTGGAGGCGACCCTGGAGGGCGCGAAACTGCGCCTGCGGCCCATCCTCATGACCTCGTTCGCCTTTATCCTCGGCTGCGTGCCGCTGGCCATCGCCAGCGGGGCCGGGGCCGTCTCGCGCCAGGTAATGGGCAACGCGGTCATCGGCGGCATGCTGGCGGCCACCTGCATCGGCGTGTTTATCATCCCGGTCACCTATTTCGTGGTCGAAAAATTGAGCGGCGGGAAAAAGACCGTGCCGCCAGCGGGTGACCGGACCACGTCCGATCACGCAGGAGGCAGGTGAGCCCATGCAACGGATTCTCTCTTTCTGTGTGCTGATGTTCGCCCTCTGGGGCTGCACCATCGGGCCGGACTACCGCCGACCGGAGCTCGATACCCCGACCGGCTGGCGCCTGGCCGAACAGGATGGGCGTGCACTGGCCGACACCGCCTGGTGGGAGCAGTTCGGCGACCCGGTGCTCAACGAACTGATTGCCTTGGCCCTCTTGGAAAACCGGGACCTGCGCATCGCCGCGGCCAGGGTGGAACAGTATGCCGGCCGCTACGGCGCCACCCGCGCCGAACTCTTCCCCCAAGTGGGCGGCAGTGCCGAGTACGCCCGGCAGCGGGTCACCGAGGCGGGCGACAACCCGGTCACTCCGGGCTACCGGACCACCACCGACAGCTTCGCCGCGGCGGTCAGCGCCGGCTGGGAGATCGACCTGTGGGGCCGCATCCGGCGCCTGACCGAGTCGGCCCAGGCTGAGCTTTTGGCCAGCGAGGAAGGCCGCCGCGGGGTAGTGCTCACCCTGGTGGGCGACGTTGCCGCGGCTTATGTCAACCTGCGCGCCCTGGACCGGCAGCTGGAAATCACCCGGGAGACGGCGCGCACCCGTGAGGAGTCCTACAAGCTGTTCCAGGAACGGTTTGCCGGCGGCCTCATCTCCGACCTGGAACTCAGCCAGAACCGCTCCCAGTACGAGGAGGCCCTGGCTGCCATTCCGGCCCTGGAAAAGTCGGTGGCGCAGCAGGAGAACGGCCTGTGCGTCCTGTTGGGCCGCAATCCCGGGCCTATTCCGCGCGGCCTGTCCATCGACGAACTCAAGGTGGCGACACCGGCCGCCGGCCTGCCCTCGACCCTGCTCGAGCGACGGCCCGACATCCGCCAGGCCGAGCAGAACCTGATCGCGGCCAACGCCCGCATCGGCGCCGCCCGGGCGGCTTATTTTCCGAGCATCGGGCTGACCGGGACCTTTGGTTCGGCCAGCGGCGACCTCGACGACCTGTTCACCGGGCCGGCGAAGATCTGGCAGTACGCCGTGCCGGTGAGCCTGCCCATCTTCACCGCCGGCCGGATCGCGGGCAACGTGCGCGAGGCCGAGGCCATGCAGGCGGAGATGCTCGCCGCCTACCAGCGGGCGGTGCAGAACGGCTTCCGCGAGGTCAACGATGCGCTTGTGGCCCGCGAGCAGACCGACCGGCAGCTTGCCGCGCAGCAGAGCCAGGTGGACAGCCTGCGCCAGTATGCCGAAATCGCCCGGCTCCGC
>CAZMNU010000116.1:0-3941 GCA_964567725.1 uncultured Desulfobulbus sp.
ACCGGCCTTTCACGCCGGCAACACCGGTTCAAATCCGGTTGGGGACGCCAGATATGCACGGCGCGTTCGCTCACAGGAGCGGACGCGCCGTTTCTTTTTGCCGCGGACCGGCCTGCCGGCTCGCGCCCCTTTCCCGCCGCCGGCACGGACGCGCCATGAGCCCCACCGCCCCCCGACAACCGGCCGACTCGCCGGTCGCGCCGCGCACCGCCGCCGTGGAGATCCTCTGCCTGTGGGCCACCACCCACAACCCGGTGGACCACCTCTTCCAGGCGACCGCGCCGCGGGTGGCCGAGATCGACCGCGGCCTGGTCAAGACCCTGGTCTACGGGGTGCTGCGCCGCAAGCAGTACCTGGACCACATCATCCGCAGCCACTCCCGCCACCCCTTGCGCAAGATGAAGGTGCGCACCCTGATGACCCTGCGCATCGGCGTGTTCCAGCTGCTTCTGTTGTCGCGCATCCCCGAGTCGGCAGCGGTCAACGCCACGGTCAACACCCTCAAGGCGGCCGGCCAGCCGGGCTGGCTGGTGGGTTTCGTCAACGGCCTCTTGCGCACCGTGGCCCGCGAACGCGCAACCCTGCCCTCGCCCGAGGCGCTGGCCGCGGCCGAGCCGCCCCTGCTCGACCACCCGGACTGGCTGGTCGACCGCTGGCGGGCCCGCCACGGCGACGCACTCGCCCGAGCAATCTGCCGGTGCAACAACACCGAGCCGCCGCTCACCCTGCGGACCAACACCCGCCGCACCGGTCGCGCCCTGCTGCGGGCCCGCCTGGCGCAGAGCGGCATCGTCGTCGAGAACGGCCGCTACAGCCCGGCCGCGCTGGTCGTGCCCGCCTTTCCCGGCGCGGTCACCGCCCTGCCCGGTTACGCGGAAGGGCTGTTCCAGGTGCAGGACGAGGCGGCCCAGCTGGCCAGCCTGCTCATCCCTCCCCTGCCCGCCCGCTGCCGGGTGCTCGACGGCTGCGCCGGCGTGGGCGGCAAGACCTCCCACCTGGCCGAACTGCTCCCGGCCGGCGGCATCCTGGTCGCGGTGGAGCCGGACCGGCGGCGCTACGGCCTGCTGCGCGAGAACCTCGCCCGCCTCGGCCTGGGCGGATCGGTCGACGCCCTGCGCATTGACCTCGCCCAGTTCGCCGCCACCCGGCCCGCGCCGTTCGACGCCATCCTCATCGACGCGCCCTGCTCGGGCACCGGCGTCATCCGCCGCCACCCGGACATCCGCTGGAACCGCCAGCCCGAGGACCTGGCCACCCACCGGCAGGACCAGCTGCAGCTGCTCGCCATCGCCGCCCGCCTGCTCAAGCCCGGCGGGGTGCTCGTCTACGCCACCTGCTCGCTTGAACCCGAGGAAAACGAAGAGGTGGTGGCCGATTTCCTCGCCCGCCACCCGGACTTCAGCCTCGAACCGGCCGCCCCCCTGCTGCCCGAACCTGCCCGGCGGCTGGTGGACGCGACCGGCTGCTTCCACCCCACCCCGGTCGACGGCCTGGACGGCTTCTTCGCCGCCCGCCTCTGCCACAGCGCTGCTTGTCGTTTGTCCGGACAATGTTTATAGTCGCCGTTCAACCGCACGATTGCCACTCATCCCCCAGGAGAAACCGCCAATGGCTGGAATAAAATCGACCATGGATCTGGTCATGGAGCGGGCCGCCCGCATGGGCATCGCCACCCCGGAAGAAATCCGCCAGGAGGAAGACCAGAAGACCGGCATGCAGCTCACCGCCGCCTACCTGAACGGCCAGCAGGCCAGCCTCGCCGCGGTGCTCGCCGAGCAGGACGGCGCCCGCCGCGAACCCGTCCGCCGGGGCATGCTCGAATCGCTCCTGCGCAACGTCTTCCTGCCCCGCGAGGAGGACGGCCGGGCGCGCATCGGCCGGGCCCTGCAGGGCATCGTCGAGCTCAACCCGAACTCCGGCGACATCGCCTCGCTCTGCCAGGAGATGCAGACCATCGCCAGCCAGTACGGCCAGCACCGCACCCAGCTGTACGACCAGCTCAAGGAGCAGATGCGCATGCAGATCGAGCAGCTGCTCGCCCGCAAGGGCATGAAGGCCGATACCGCCCGCATTGACCCGACCATGGAGCCGCAGTTCAAGGAACAGTGGACCCGCCTCGAGGCCGACCTGGACGGCCAGTACGGCCAGGCCCTGGAGCAGTTCAAGGCCCAGCTGCGCGCCTGGACCGGGGTCTGAGCATGGACGCGCAGCTGGAACGGATCACCCGCCTGCAGTCCGGCCTGCGCCGCCGGCACATGGGCGGCCTGCTCGTCAGCCAGCCGGACAACCGCCGCTACCTGAGCGGCTACACCGCGCCCGACCACGGCATCCAGGAGAGTTCCGGCCTGTTGCTCATCCCCGCCAAGGGCCGGCCTTACCTGCTCACCGACGCCCGCTTCACCCTCCAGGCCGAGGCCGAGGCGCCGCTCTTCCTGGTCGAACTCTACAGCCGCGGCCTGCTGCCCCTGCTCGAACGGCTGATCGACCGGCTCGGCCTGCAGAGCCTCGCCTTTGAGAGCGACTACCTGCTCCACTCGACCTTCCAGCGCCTGGCCGGGATGGCCAACAAGCGCGGCCTGACCCTCGTGCCCCAGCTCGGCCTGATCGAGGCCATGCGCGAGGTGAAGAGCGCGGACGAACTCGAGCTGCTGCGCGCCTCGACCCGCCTGAACGAGACCGTGTTCCAGTCGGTCTACGCCTCCATCGAGCCGGGCATGACCGAGCGCGAGATCGCCCTTGCCCTGGAGCTGACCATGCGCGAGATGGGCGCCGAGGGGCCGAGCTTCCCCACCATCGTCGCCTTCGGCACCAATGCCGCCCGGCCGCACGCCGTGCCCACGGACCGTGAACTGCAGGCCGGCGACCTGGTGCTCATCGACATGGGCCTGATCCACCGGGGCTACTGCTCGGACATGACCCGCACCTTTGTCGCCGGCCGGCCCGACCGGACCTACATCGACCGCCACCGGGTGGTGCGCGCCGCCATGCAGGCCGGCATCGGCGCCATCCGCGCCGGGGTCACCGGGGCTGAGGTCGACCGCGTCGCCCGGCAGGTGATCGCCGACGCCGGCTACGGCGACCACTTCGGCCACAGCCTCGGCCACGGGGTCGGCCTGGCGGTGCACGAGGCGCCGCGCCTGTCCCGCACCAACCGCAAACAGCTGCGCGCCGGCATGGTGGTGACGGTCGAACCCGGCATCTACCTGCCCGAATGGGGCGGCATCCGCCTGGAAAACATGGTGGTGGTGGGCGAGCACGGCGCCGAAGTGCTCAACCGCGACACCACCGGCCTCGACCTCTAACCCCGCCCGGACCGCCAGCCGCAAGGAGGATCATGTCCAGCAAGTTCTTCGTCCTCGACACCAACGTGCTCCTGCACAACAGCGACGCCATCACCTGCTTCGCCGACAACACCGTGGTTCTGCCCATGACGGTGATCGAGGAGCTGGACAAGTTCAAGAAAAACAACGACGAACTCGGCCGCAACGCCCGCCGGGTGATCCGCACCCTGGACGGACTGCGCGGCCGGGGCAGCCTGGGCCGGGGCGTGCCCACCGGGGACGGCGGCACGGTGCTCATCACCATGGAGAAGGAGGAGAGCGGCGGCACCTGCATCGACCTGGACATCCCGGACAACCGCATCATCGCCACCGCCTTCCGCCTGCTCGGCGAGGGCAAGCGGGTGATCTTCGTGTCCAAGGACATCAACGCCCGCCTCAAGGCCGACGCCCTGGGCATCGAGGTGCAGGACTTCGAGCGCGAGAAGGCGGACTTCGACCAGCTGTACACCGGCCTGCGGCGCATGACCGCGGACGGGGCCACCATCGACCGGTTCCACCACGACAAGACCCTGCGCCTGGACGAGGGCGGCCTGCAGCCCAACGAGTTCGTCCTCCTGGTGGACGCGGCCAACGAGCGCCACACCGCGGTCGGCCGGGCCG
>CAZMNU010000116.1:4041-6822 GCA_964567725.1 uncultured Desulfobulbus sp.
GGCCGGCACCGGCAAGACCCTGCTCGCCCTGGCCGCCGGGCTGGCCTCCACCCAGCGGACGAGCCGCTACGAGAAGCTGCTCGTCAGCCGGCCGGTGATCCCGCTCGGCCGCGACATCGGCTACCTGCCCGGCACCAAGGACGAAAAGATGCACCTGTGGATGCAGCCGATCTTCGACAACCTCAGCTACCTGATGGGCCTGCACAACGGCGGCCATCAGGACGAGGCCGCCGAACAGGGCGTGCGGCGGCTGTTGCGCGAGGAACGCATCGAACTGGAGGCGCTCACCTACATCCGCGGCCGCTCCATCTCCCGCCAGTACGTGATCATCGACGAGGCCCAGAACCTGACCCCGCACGAGGTCAAGACCATCATCAGCCGGGCCGGCGAGGGCACCAAGATGGTGCTCACCGGCGACCCGGAACAGATCGACAACCCCTACCTGGACGCCAGCAGCAACGGCCTGAGTTACACGGTGGAGCGGCTCAAGGGCCAGGAGGCCTGCGGCCACATCACCCTGGTCCGCTCGGAGCGCAGCCACCTGGCCTCGCTGGCGGCCGAATACCTGTGATCCCGGCCCCGACCGGCAGACGAGGACACCCCATGCGGCAGTACATGATCGACGAGATCTCCTTTCTCGAACGCGACACCCTGGACAGCTACCTGAAGCGCACCCTCAAGGCCGGCGGCCTGGAGGGCGTCTTCTTCCTGGCCGTGCCGGACGACCTGCTCGGCCCGGAGCAGCAGGGCCACCAGGACTGCGGCCCGTTCTACTGCACGGTCGTGCTCGAAAAGGATTCTGTGCGTTTCGAGCTGCTCGTGCGCTGCGCCAGCAATATGCACTGCTCCTGCATCGCCCGGGCCACCCCGGCGCAGCGCCAGTTCGTGTTCGATTTCGCCGACCGCATGCTCGCCGAGGAGAGGATCCAGGCATGAACCGATTGCCCATCCCCCTGGAGGAGCAAATCATCTTCGCCCTCGACCTGGCCGACCCGGCCGCGGCCCTGGCCCTGGTCGACCGGCTGTCCGAACGGATCCGCTTCTTCAAGGTCGGCCTGCAGCTGTTCTTTGCCGGCGGCTGGCCGGTGGTGGACCACATCGTCGGCCGCGGCTGCAAGGTGATGCTCGACCTCAAGCTGCACGACATCCCGGCCACGGTGCGGCTGGCGGTGCAGCAGTTCGCCGGCCGCGGCATCACCTTTGCCACCGTGCACGGCTACCCGCCGGTGGTGGAGGCGGCCCTGGCCGCGGACACCGGCGTGGGCATCCTGGCGGTGACCGTGCTCACCAGCCTCGGCCCGGGTCAGGCCGCGGAGTTGGGCTGCACCCTGCCGGTGGAGGAGCTGGTGCTGCAGCGGGCCGAGGGAGCGCTTCGCCTCGGCTGCCACGGCGTGGTCTGCTCCGCCGGCGAGGCGCAGCTGTTGCGCAGCCGCCTGGGCCAGGACTTCGCCATGGTCACCCCGGGCATCCGCCCGGCCGGCAGCGACCCGGGCGACCAGCAGCGCATCGCCACCCCCGGCCGGGCCATTGCCGACGGCGCCGACTACCTGGTGATCGGCCGGCCCATCCGCGACGCCGCTGACCCGGCCGCCCAGATCGCCGCCATCCAGAAGGAGATTGCGGCGGCCCTCGACCGGTAGCCCTCCTGCCGCCCTGCCATGCGCCTTTCGGGGGAAGCCTGCATCGCCTCGGCCCACCGGCCGCTGTTCACCCTCTGGCTGCTTGCGGCCGTGGTCCTGCTGCTCGCCGGCTGCGCCACCCCGGTGGGCGTTCGCCCCCTGGACCGCGCCGACACCAACCGGCGGCTCACCGAAAACGTTCTGGCCAACGAAAGCCTGAGCGCACCCACCCAGCAGCTGCTCAACCGGGCCGGGCTCACCGAACAGCAGCGTCGGGACCCGGCCGCGGCCATCGCCGCCTTGCGCGCCGGCGTGCCCCTGGCCGGCGCCGCCGACCGGCTGTTCGCCCTGGCCGAGCTGAGCTTTCTCCACGCCGGCCAGGGCGGCGGCCGGCCGCAGTATCTGGCCGCCGCCCTCTACGCCTACGCCTTTCTCTTTCCCGGCTCGGACGCCGGCCTGCCCTCGCCCTTTGACCCGCGCCTGACCACCGCGGTACTGCTCTACAACCAGGGCTTGGCCTACGGCCTGGCCGGTGCTGCGCCCAACTCGGTGGAACTGCCCACAGGCGCCGCCACCCTGGCCCTGCCCTTCGGCGAACTGAGTGTCCGCGTCGACCCGGAGGAGTTCCGCTGGGGGCCGTTCACCCTGGTCCGTTTTACCCCCGCGGCCGGCCTCGAGGTGCGCGGCCTGCGCAACGACTACCGCTGGCCCGGCCTCGGCGCGGCCATGGTCGCCTCGCTCAGGCACATCCCCGGGGCCGAGGTGCCCGAATACACCCTGGTGCCGTCGGTGCTCAAGGTGCCGGTGACTGCCTTCCTGCGCATCGACAACATCGGGGAGACGCTTCGTTCCGGCCGGCTGCGCGGCGAAATCACCCTGACCACCCCCCAGGAGGAGCCCGAGGTCACGGTCAACGACCACCGGGTGCCGCTCGATTTCCGGCCCACCACCGCGCTCGCCTCGACGCTCGAGGGCTCGCAGGTGTATGACCTGGAACTCAAGGGGCTCCTCTCCGGCGACCTGCACCTGTTCAAGCAGTCGGCCCGGTTCAAGGACAACGTCTTTCTCATGGCGCCGTTCCGGCCCGGCCGCATCCCGCTGGTGCTCGTCCACGGCACGGCCTCGAGCCCGGCCCGCTGGGCCGAGGTGCTCAACGAGATCC
>CAZMNU010000117.1:0-6771 GCA_964567725.1 uncultured Desulfobulbus sp.
GGCTGTTTTTGCGAAGCGTAACTTTGCGGGTTTTGACTTTTTACGATGCCATCAAAATTGAAAACAAGGGCGCGCCTGCTGTCCCCGGTGCCGGCAGGTCGGAGTCGCAGGCAGCGCCGTACCGCCCGTTGCTCGCGGAAAAGGCGGGAGCAGGGCCACAAAAAAGCCCGGGACCGTGCGGTCCCGGGCTGCATGGAGAAGAGGGAAAAAACCTGGTCGGATGCCGTGCTGGCCAGCCCTTTCAGAGGAACATGGTCAATCCCTTGGCCCGGTATTCGGCCAGGAAGGCCTCCACCTGGCGGCGGATATCATCGCGGATCACCCGTATTGCTTTAAGTTGCTCCTCCCGATTTCCCTCCAGGGTCGACGGGTCGGCAAAGGGCCAGTTGAGCCGCAGCGACCGGCCCGGGAAGATCGGGCACTGTTCACTCGCCTTGCGGGAGCAGACCGTGATCACCAGGTCGTAGCGGTTTCCCTGCTTGAGCAGATCGAGTGCGGACCGGGTGGTCGCCCCGCGCAGATCATGGCCGATTTCAAGCATGGCCTCGACCACCAGGGGGTTGACGGTCCCGGCCTCCAGGCCGCAGCTTTCCACCCGGAAGTCGTCGCCGCCGAGGTGTGTGAGGAAGGATTCGGCCATCTGGCTGCGGGCCGAGTTGTGTTCACAGACGAACAGCACGTGGAGCATGGGACACCTCGATGGAAGGGGTTGGCAGCAAGGCACGGTCGGGCAGGAAGACCCGTCGCGCGGCGGCGCCGGACCCGCCGGCTGGGGCAGCCCACCTGCCCGGGTCGATTTTTGACGGCCACCATTCTAGCAGGATCGGATGAGCACAGGGTTTGGAACGGGTGAGGATTGCGTTAGCCGGTCGTCCCGCCGCGGTTCCTGGCCAACCAAGGGCAAACACAAGTCGAATACTCTGTGAACAATCCGGTGGTAGAGACAAGAGCAGACCTGTGCACGAGAGACAGCACCAGGTGATGCGGCGGAAGGCCGCGAGCGCCAGGGCCGGCGGTTCACGCCCCTCCGGCTGTTGTCCCGAACCATCTCCCTGAGTCGAGGAAAACCCATGCACACAGCGACGACCCTGCTCGAACGAACCACTTTCTGGCCGGTGTTGCAGGCCTTGTCCAGCCCGGGCCGGGTCTTTGCCCTGGCGGACAACCCGGCCGGAACCCCGGCAATACTGCAGCTGCTCGGCTGCCTGATGGATCGGACCACCACCTTCGCCACCGTGGACGGTCCGCACCTGGACGCGGACATCATCCACCACACCGGCAGTCGCCCGGTTCCCCTGGAAGAAGCGGACTATGTCATCGCCGCCCGGGGCCGCACCGGCGGCCGGATCTCCTGCTGCCGGCGCGGGACGCCGGACACCCCGCACCGGGCGGCCTGTGTGCTCTTCCTGGTGGAAAGCCTCGAAGCGACCGGGGCGCACTGCATGCTCACCTGCCCCGGGGTGCGGGGATTCACCTTCCTGGGCATCCGGGGCATGGACCTGCGCGAGATCCACCTGCTGCGCGAGGTGAACCGCCATCCGGACCGGGGCGTGGACGCCCTGTTCCTCGACCGGCACAACCGGATCGCCTGCATCCCCAGGGCGGCGAGGATCGCCGCCTCCTGAAGGCCAGCCGGATGGTGGTCTGGTGGGCCGTCGGTGCCCCGGGGTCGTTCAGGGCGCCGGTGCAAACACCGGGTGGGTCGCCGCATCGAGGCTGTAGAGACTGGAGCCGGGCATGGCCTTGGCATGGTGCTTGGCCGTGGCCGCCGCGGTCGAGAGGTGGGCGGCGGCCGATTCCTCCGCCTCGCCGCTGACCACCACTGCGCCGACCGACAGGGTCATCTTGTCGTAGTCTCGCAACGTCCCCTCCCGGTCCGTGGCGGTGATCACGCAGCCGATGTGACCATTGTAAAATCCGCCGATGCAGTCATCGAACTGGTGGAGAATGGACCGTATGGCCGCCTCCCAATCAGCGCCATGCAGGATGGCGACAAAATCGTCGCCGCCGACATGACCGACAAAATCATCAGGGCCGGTGAGCGTGGTGGTGAGCAGTTCGGCGACGAACTTGAGCACCATGTCACCGCGGCTGAAACCAAAAAAGTCATTGAAGGGTTTGAAATGGTCGAGGTCGAAATAGCAGACGACGAAGTCGGCGTGCGCGCCAAAGAGCCGCTGCAGCTGCTGCTGGATGGGCACATTGCCGGGCAGCAGGGTGAGCGGGTTGGCGTAGCGGGCGCGGGTCACCTGCAGTTTGGTGATTTCCCGCAGCAGATCGATCAACCGGCCCTTGCCGGCCACGCTGCCGGCATCGACCACAATGAATTCATCGGTGTGGATGTCGAGCGAGGTGGTCAACCGGAAGCTGGCTTCTTCCAGGGTGGTGTGTTTGTCGATCTGCAGGACGTTGCGGTTCACAAAACCGAGAATCTGTTGCTTGCCATGCAGTTCTTTGCCGTACAGGCTGGCGTACAGGTTCATGAACGATTTGCGCAGGACCAGGCCGAGGATTTCACCGTGACTGGTGACCACGATGGACTCCAGGTCCGGCATGGTCGTGAACAGTTCGCCCACCCGCAGGAACCGGGTGGAGGCCTCCACCGTGACCGCCGTCCGGCAGAGCGTCTCCACCGTGGGCACCCCTGCCTCGAGGTCGGTGCGCTCCTCGCTGCGGAACAGGCGTGGGGAAAGAGTGGTGGGCGGCACCTCGGTCGGCCGGCAGAAATAGTACCCCTGCACCATCTCCACCCCGAGCTTGCGCAGGGTGGCGTATTCCTCGATCGTTTCCACCCCTTCGGTGATCACCCGGCAGCCCAGGCTGGTGGCGATCTTGTGGATGGCGCTGACGAACTGCTGCTTGGTTCGGTCATCGCCGATATTCTGGATGAAATGGCGGTCGATCTTGACGATGTCCGGGCGGATTTCCGACCAGAGTTTGAGGCCGCTGTAGCCGGCGCCGAGGTCGTCCAGGGCCACCCGGAATCCCATCCGGCGAAAATGTTCCAGGCCCATGCGCATCAGGTGCACATCCTCCACCGGGTGGGTTTCGGTCAGTTCAATGATCACCCGCTCCGGAGAAAGTCCGACCCGATCGAGCACGGCGAGGGTCTGGCCCTCCCGGTAGTTTTCGTTGGCCAGGCTGTGCGGGTCGACATTGATGAACAGTCGCCCCGGCAGGCCCAGTTGGGCAAAGCGCTCAATCACCCGCTCGCGGCAGATCAGGTCGAGTTCCGCCAGTTGGCCGAACTGGTTGGCCGCGTTGAACAGGCAGTCGGCGGAATGGAGCACGGTGTTGACCGGGCCGCGGGCCAGTCCCTCGTAGCCGTAAATCTGCTGGCTCTGCAGGTGAATGATCGGTTGAAAGTGGACGGCAATATCCTTCATGCGAATGACCCTGGTGAACAATGCTTCCGTTGAATTCTTCATCGGTGTGCTCATGTCTTCGTTCTGCGGCGTAGTGATTGCGGTGGAACCTTTGCCTCGCAAGGGAGGGCGCCCGCCCTGCCCCTGGCCGGTGGCTATCATAGCAAAGGCTTGGTTAGCGATCGGTAAGGAGTGGATGAGGATTGCCCCCCGGTCGGGCGGGGTCGCGCCGGTCGTCCTCAGTCCGCCACGGTGTGACAGGTGGGTGGCATGAGCCGCCAGCTCGTCATGGGCGACCTGCACGGCTGCTCCGATGCCCTGCGGGCCTTGTGTGACGTTATCGGCCTCACCCCGGCGGACACCCTCATCACCCTGGGTGACTCTGTGCACAAAGGCCCGGATACGAGGCGGGTGATCGACCTGTTGCTCGCCCTGGACAGCTGGCTGACGCTGGTGCCGCTGCGGGGCAACCACGACCTGCGCATGCACAACGCCCGCTTTGACCAGGCGGCATATCGCCGCTGGCAGCGGGCGGGCGGCGAGGCAACGCTCCGCTCGTATGCCGGATCGACCGGCCGCGTGGGCACACTTGCCGACAGGCCGACGTCACACTGGCAATTGTTCGCCTGTTGTCGAGACAGGGGTGCCGCCCGCTTCACGGTTCACCGGGGAGGGAGAAGGCCAGTTTGAGGGCGCGAAGCATGGCCCGCTTTTTGGTCTGGTGGGCCTGCATGCGCCGCAGGATCCCGTCCAGCAGCTGCACGGCGGTGACCACGTGCGGTCCCTTGTTGAGCATGACACATTCAGCGCGATGGCCCATGGCGGCATCGGTGATCTCGGCCCGCGACGGCATCCCCTTTTTGGCCAGCGTCTCGAGCACCTGGGTCGCCCAGATCACCGGCACATGGGCGGCCTCGCAGATCCACAGGATCTCCTCCTGCACCTCGGCCAAACGCTCGAAACCGCACTCCACCGCCAGATCGCCGCGGGCGATCATCACCCCGCAGCACGGGGTGCGCATGGCGGCCAGCAGCATGCCGGGCAGGTTCTCAAATCCCCGCCGGGTTTCGATCTTGAGCACCACCGCGGGCTGTGGACCCTGCTGCCCGCCCAGGTGCGCCAACAGCCGGCCCACATCCTCGACACTATTTGCAAAGGACAGTTCGACCACGTCGGCGTGCCGGGTGATGAAGGACAGATCCTCGATATCCTTGTCCGAGAGGGCGGACAGGGTCAGGGTGCTTTCCGGCAGGTTGATGCCCTTGTCACCACGCAGCTTGCTGCCGCCCGGCAGGGCGTGGGTGATCCGGATGGAGGCCTGGTCATCCTCCAACCGTTCGATGACGCCGCCGATCCTGCCGTCGTCGAACCAGATGCTCTCCCCGGGGCGGACATCGTCCAGCACCTCCGGCAGGGTGCAGCCGATGGTCGCCGGGGTGAGGATGCGCCCGGCTGAATCAAAGGTCGCAGCCCGGCCGGGCAGGCCGTCTCGGCCGAGGATGAGCAGGTCGCCCCGGTGGACAACCAGTTCCTCTGCACCGGGGGGCAGTGGCCCAACCCTGGTCTCGAAAGAGCCCTTGTCGTTCTGTTTCGCACAGCGCAGGACCGTGTCCGGGACGAGATAGGCAGTTTTGCCCAGTTCCGCCCAGCATCCCGCCCCAGTCGTGTCGACGATCGTCATGGAAAGACGCGAATCCCTGGCATCGACAAATTTGATCCGCTGGCCGGTGTGCAGCCGGGCAAGCCAGTGTGCCGACACCTCCAGGCAGGCATCGGCGGGGGAGGGGGACGGATGCGGATTGCAGTCGGCCGTCAGCCAGAGGCGTGCCGGCGCGACCACCCGGCCGAACACGTCCCGGCGCGGGCGAACGTGGAGCACCGCCGGTCCGGCCTCGATCTCGCCGGTGCGCAGTTTGGGACCGCCCAGGTCCATCACCACCCGGCAGGAACGGCCCAGCGCCTGCTCGGCCCGCCGCAGGTGCTCGATCATGCGTTGCCAGGCATCCTCGTCGTCATGCGCGCAATTGATGCGCATGCAGTCCATGCCCTGCCTGAGCAGGGTGTGGATGAGGGTGTAGTCCGTGGCGGCCGCACTGGGCATGGTGACCATGATCCGCACCTCGCGACCCGGTGTGGGTGGCCCGAGCAGACATTCGGTATGACAGGCGAGCAGGTTGGCGCCCTCGGTAAAATCCCACTGCGGTGGGTCCTCGTGCGCTCGTTTCGCTGCCGGTTTGGTCAGCTGCGCCAGGGTGTCGAGGACAGCGTCCACGGTCGCGAGCACATGCGATTCAGCTCGGCCCAGCGACGAGAGCCCGAGGGCCGCCAGTCGCTGCTGGAGCGGGCGGAGATCGCGCCGCCGAAGCGCCAGGTAATGGAGCAGGTTCCTGGCGCTCTGCGTGTAATTGACGTGCACCGCATCGAGGAGGGGCCGACATTTTTCTGCCTCGTTGACCAGTTCGGCGCGCAGGGCGGTCAGTTCGGCAAACAGGGATGCCTTTTCTCCAGGCGCTGTCTGCCGCTTTTTTTCTTGTCTGGGCATGGATGTTCTCGCTGTTCAGGGGGCTGGGCACAGGGTTGCGTCTGCCCGCTCGGGCGATGCCCGCACGCCGCCTGTCGGCAGTGGGCGTGGAAACCCGGCATGATGGGCACAGCCTAGCAGTTGTTCGTTAGTATTCTGTTCCGTTTTCATTAGGGTGCAGGCACCCCGTCGGGCAAGCCCAGACCTGTTGGGCCAGGCCGCGTCTTGCGCACCTTTTCTGTAAGGCTGGGTCGATCTCTTCGTTGCGCGGTCAACCGACCCTGGGACAGGTGAAGACCGACATGTCCGGTTGAATCCGCTCAGCGAACGTCGCCCTTCCTCTCATCCGTCGCAGTCGTTTATCCCCCGGTAGCCGCACCATCCATTCCTCTGTTTTCGATGGAATCGCTGCGCCTGACCCCCTTTCGCCGGTGGCGATGATTTTGGGGAAAGAGCGATTGGCGCTATATTTACATTCTTGAGTAATATAAAATATAAAAGTAGACAATTTTGAATTAAAATTCCCGACGACCGGGAGGGGTTGCAGGGGTGTGTTCCTAATAAACAAATGATAATAAACATATAATCTTCATTCTGAAGATTTGGCCCGACTTTTGCTTTACAGGCTGCAGGCACCAGCAAGGTTTGTACACAGGGCCATGCCCCGATCGAGAAGAACCGGCAAAGAGGGAGACAGTCGGAAGGGAGAGGGAGGCGCTATCCTGGCAAGGGCCGGCAAGGGGCGGCAATCAGGCCGTTGAAACGAAGCAACCACTGCACTGGCAAGAGGAGCCAGTGCGTGACCGGGAACGGTTTCGTCAGAAACAGGTATCCATCATGGAACACGGAAAGGAGGAAGAGCGATGAAGTATGTCAGTGCCATCA
>CAZMNU010000118.1:0-6579 GCA_964567725.1 uncultured Desulfobulbus sp.
GCGGATGGCTCGAGTTCGACAAGACCATCGCCACCCCGGACATGATGGGCGAGGTCGGCAAAATCGGCCGTATCCTCGGACCGCGTAACCTCATGCCGAACGCCAAACTCGGCACCGTCACCTTCGACGTCGAACGTGTTGTCAACGAGATCAAGAAGGGCAAGGTGGACTTCCGGGTCGATAAGGCCGGCGTGGTCCACGCGGTCATGGGCAAACGGTCCTTTGGCGGCGAAAAACTCGCAGAAAACATCCTGGCCTTCATCGACAAGCTGATCCAACTCAAGCCGTCCACCAGCAAGGGTATCTACCTGCGGGCCATCTCGGTTTCCAGCACCATGGGGCCGGGCTTCAAGGTCGATCCGCTGCAGGTGCGCACCCTGATCAAGGCCGCCTGATCGGGCTCCGGTCCCTCGCCTCTGGCGATGGGCCGGCCCACGATCGTCTCATCTGTGCATTCATCCCGTTTTTCAAGATCAACCTTTAGGGAAGGTCAGAGACAGCAGGTGCGGTTGCGTAAAGACGCCGATGGTTCGGGTGTCGCCTGCCGAGGCCATGAAGGTTTGGCTGTGCCGAACCGGTAGTTTGTCTTCGTTTCTCCACTCTGCTTTTTTTGACAGTCCCGTGACCCGAAGGAGGTGCAAACGTTGAATCGCGATCAAAAGACCGATGTTGTCAATGCGCTCAACGAAACCTTTTCCAAAGCGAAGTTTGCGGTGGTCGCCGACTACCGTGGGCTGAAAGTGACGGAACTGGAAAAACTGCGCAAAAATCTGCGCGAAAACGACGCCCAGATCCAGGTGGCCAAGAACACCCTGTTGCGGCTTGCCGTCAAAGGGACACCGTATGAGGGCCTGAGCGACTCGTTCGTTGGCACCACAGCGGTGGCGGTCGGCTTTACCGAGCCGGTGGGGCCGGCCAAGGCGCTCACCGCCTTTGCCGCCGAGTTCAACGCCTTCTCGATCCGCTCGGCCTCCCTCGATGGAGGGTTGTTGAGCGCCGAGGATGTGCTGGCCCTGTCCAAGCTGCCCAGCCGGGAAGAACTGCTGGCCAAGCTGCTCGGCACCATGGCCGCCGTCCCGACAGGCTTTGTCCGCGTGTTGAGCGCCGTGCCGCAGAAACTGCTGTATGCGTTGACTGCCATCCAAGAGCAGAAGGATAACTGACCTGGAATCTCCGGCCCTTCCGGTCGGGTTCCGCACTATTTTGAACGTCACCTATCAGGAGGAACGAACAATGTCCGTAACCAAGCAAGACGTGATTGATTTCATCGCCAACATGACCGTTCTCGAGCTCTCCGAACTCATCAAGGAGCTTGAGGAGAAGTTCGGTGTTTCCGCAGCGGCCCCGGTCGCCATGGCCGCCGCCGCTGCCCCCGCCGAGGCCGCCGCCGCCGAGGAGAAGACCGAATTCGATGTCATTCTGACCAGTGCCGGCGATCAGAAGATCAAGGTCATCAAGGAAGTCCGCGCCATTACTTCGCTTGGCCTGAAAGAGGCCAAGGACCTGGTGGAAGGTGTGCCCTCTCCGGTCAAGGAAGGCGTGAGCAAGGACGAGGCGGCCGCCATCAAGGCCCAGATCGAGGGAGCCGGCGGCGCCGTCGAGATCAAATAACTGCTTCATCTCGGCTCTTTCGGGACGGCTGGTCCCGAAAGGCGAATAATCACACAGGCAACGCTATTGGGCTGTCCAGCCCCGTAGCGTTCCTGTGTTTGTAGGTTTTAATTCTTTCACTGTTGCTCGCCTGCCCGATAACGGTCTGTAATCATTTTAAATTATCGGATGGCGTCCGAGCCATGCGGAGTGTTTCGAGGAATCTATGAAAAGAGTACGTAAGAGTTTTGCCAAGTCGAGCCAAATCATCGAACCGCCTCATCTCATTGCCATGCAGCGGGAATCTTACGAGCACTTTCTGCAAAAAGACACGCCGCCCGATCAGCGCAAGGAGCATGGTCTGCAAGGTATTTTCCAGTCCATTTTCCCGATCACCGATTTCAACGGGCTCTGCTCCCTTGAATTTGTCAGGTATTCGTTTGGCGAGCCGAAGTATACCGTAGCCGAGTGCATCGAACGGGGCATGACCTACGAAGCGCCGGTCAAGATCACGGTGCGGCTGATCAGTTTTGACGTCGATGCCGAAACCGATGCCCGTTCGGTACGGGACATCAAGGAGCAGGAGGTTTTCCTCGGCGCACTGCCGCTCATGACCCAGGACGGCGTGTTTGTCGTCAACGGCACGGAACGGGTCATCGTCAACCAGTTGCAGCGCTCACCCGGTCTCTTTTACACCCATGACAACGGCAAATCCCATTCCTCGGGCAAACGCCTCTATTCCGCACGGATCATTCCCGTGCGCGGTTCCTGGCTCGATTTCGAATTCGACATCAAGGATATCCTCTATGTACGCATCGACCGGCGCCGGAAACTGCCGGTGAGCGTCCTGCTCAAGGCGCTCGGCTACACCGAGGAGGAACTGCTCAACGAATTTTATCACACCGACCAGGTCCACATCGACGGTGACCGTTACGCCATCGCCTTCAATCCGCTGACCTTCGCCAGCCAGCGACTGACCACCGATGTGATCAATCCCGCCGACGGTACGGTGATCGCCAAAAAAGGCAAAAAAGTGACCAAGAGTCTGGCCAAGAAGATCGAGAGCCTCGGGGTTTCCTCCATGGCCATCGATGCGGAGGATCTCTGCGGCCGGTTCTTTGCCACCGACATCGTCAACGAGACCACCGGCGAGGTGCTCGCCAAGGGCAACGACACCGTCACTCCCGAAGTGCTCAAAACCCTTGGCGATGCGGGGGTAACGTCCTTCGAGCTGCTGTTTATCGATGGCGTCAATTACAGCGATTCGTTCCGAAAAACCCTGCTGCTCGATAAAATCAAGGATACCGAGGAGGCGCTGGTCGAGATCTACCGCCGGTTGCGTCCGTCCAGCCCACCGACCCTGGAAGTGGCGAAAACGTTTTTCGATAACCTGTTCTTCAGCGCCGCCACCTACGACCTTTCCGAGGTCGGTCGTTACAAGATCAACACCAAGCTCGCCCTGGCCACCCCCATCGAGGTGCGTACCCTCACCAAAGAGGACATCGTCAAGAGCGTCAAGCACCTGGTGCGCATCAAGGATGAACTCAAGGACGGCGACGACATCGACCACCTGGGCAACCGCCGGGTGCGCACGGTCGGCGAACTCTGTGAAAACCAGTACCGCATGGGCCTGGTGCGCATGGAGCGGGCGATCAAGGAGCGCATGACCCTGCAGGAGATCGAAACCCTCATGCCGCACGACCTGGTCAACCCCAAGCCGGTCACCTCGGCCATCAAGGAGTTTTTCGGCACCAGCCAGTTGTCGCAGTTCATGGACCAGACCAACCCGCTCTCCGAGGTCACCCACAAGCGGCGACTGTCCGCGCTCGGGCCGGGAGGCCTGTCCCGCGAGCGCGCCGGCTTCGAGGTGCGCGACGTGCATCCCACCCACTACGGCCGTATCTGCCCGGTGGAGACGCCGGAAGGCCCGAACATCGGCCTGATCGTCTCGCTGGCCACCTACGCCACGGTCAACCCCTACGGGTTCATCGAAACGCCGTACCGCGTGGTCAGCGAGCGTCAGGTCTCCACCGATTGCAAGTACCTCTCCGCCCTGCAGGAAGAGGACCAGGTGATCGCGCCGGCCCAGGTGTCCTTTGACGAGGCTGGCCGGATCATCGACGACAACCTGATCGCCCGTCACCAGAGCGAGGTGTCCATGGTCTCGGCCGAGGACGTGACCATGATGGACGTCGCCCCCAACCAGATGGTGTCCATTGCCGCCTCGCTTATCCCCTTCCTCGAGAACGACGACGCCAACCGCGCGCTCATGGGCTCGAACATGCAGCGCCAGGCTGTGCCTCTGCTCAAGACCAGCGCACCCATCATCGGCACCGGGGTGGAAAAGTACGTGGCCCAGGATTCCGGCGCCTGCCTGCTTGCCGGCGGCAGCGGTGTGGTCGAGGAGGTGGATGCCAACCGGGTGGTGATCCGCTACGACCAGCCCGGTATCGACGGTTTCGACACCGGCGTGGGTGTGTATCGGTTGTCCAAGTACAAGAAATCCAACCAGAACACCTGCTTCAACCAGAAGGCGCTGGTCTTCCCCGGCGACCGCGTGGTCAAGGGCACGGTCCTGGCGGACGGGCCCTCCACTGAGATGGGCGAACTGGCCCTCGGCAAGAACGTGACCATCGCCTTCATGCCCTGGCGTGGCTACAACTTCGAGGACTCCATCCTGGTGAACGAGCGGCTGCTCAAAGAGGACACCTTCACCTCGGTACACATCGAGATCTTCGAGACCATGGCCCGGGACACCAAGCTGGGCAAGGAAGAGATCACCCGCGACATCCCCAACGTCGGGGAGGACGGGCTGCGCAACCTGGATGACTCCGGCATTGTCCGCATCGGCGCCGAGGTCAAGGCCGGGGACATGCTGGTCGGCAAGGTGACGCCCAAGGGCGAGAGCATGCTCTCACCCGAGGAAAAACTGCTGCGCGCCATCTTCGGCGAAAAGGCGGGCGACGTCAAAGACTCCTCCCTGCGCGTGCCGCCCGGCATCGAAGGGGTGGTCATCGACGCCAAGGTCTTTTCGCGCAAAGGGGTGGACAAGGACGAGCGCACCCTGGAGATCGAGAAGAAGGAGATCGAGCGCATCAACCGGGACATGGACGATGAGCTCAGAAGCCTGAAAAAGGGGGTGCGCAACTCGCTGGCCGCCCTGCTCGACGGCCGCACCGCGAAAAGCGATGTCAAGGACGACAAGGGCAAGGTCATTCTCAAGCTCGGCAAGCAGCTGACCGCCAAGATCCTCGAGCAGGTGAGCTTCGAAGACCTGCGCGACATCGATTTTGCCGAAAAGGTGAAGTACGAGGAGGAGATCAAGGCGATTTTCTCCCGCTACCACACTCAGGCCGGCGTGGTTCGCGGCCGCTACTTGGGCATTGTCGAGCGCATGGAAAAGGGGGACGACCTGCCCCCGGGCGTGGTCAAGATGGTCAAGATCTATGTCGCCACCAAGCGCAAACTGGCGGTCGGTGACAAGATGGCCGGTCGGCACGGTAACAAGGGTGTGGTTTCCCGCCTGCTGCCCGAGGAGGATATGCCCTATTTCGCCGACGGCACCACCGTGGACCTGGTCCTCAACCCGCTCGGCGTGCCCTCGCGCATGAACGTGGGGCAGGTGCTCGAGTGCCATCTCGGGTTCGCGGCCAAAAAACTGGGCGAACAGATCACCGAGCTGGCCAAGCGTCACGAGTTGGACCAGGTGCGGCAGCGTCTGCAAACAATCTTCTCGAAGGACGAGTACGCCCGCCTGACCGAAGGTCTGAGTGATGACCAGCTGCTCGACCTGATGCGCAAGTATGGCCGCGGCATCCATGTGGCCACGCCGGTCTTCGATGGCGCCTCCGAGGCGGAAATTCGCCGGATGCTTGTTGAAGCCGGTGTCGACGAGGTGGGCCAGTCCACCCTGTACGATGGCCTGACCGGCGAGCCCTTCGACAACGCGGTCACGGTCGGCACCATGTACATGCTCAAGCTCCATCACCTGGTGGACAACAAGATCCACGCCCGCTCCACCGGACCTTATTCGCTGGTCACCCAGCAGCCGCTGGGCGGCAAGGCGCAATTCGGCGGCCAGCGCCTGGGCGAGATGGAGGTCTGGGCCATGGAGGCCTATGGCGCCGCCTACACCCTGAAGGAATTTCTCACCGTGAAATCCGACGACGTCGAGGGCCGGACGACGATGTACGAAAAGATCGTCAAGGGCAACAACTTCCTCGAAACCGGCCTGCCGGAGTCGTTCCACGTCCTTGTCAAGGAACTGAAGGGCCTCTGCCTGGATGTCGAGCTGCTCGAGTAGCGGCGCGACTTTTGCCAGAAGACGCAGGGCCCGGCCATGACCCGCTGGACCGGATTGATGCACATACACAAAAGGTGATTTCGTGGAAGAACTGTTCAACTTTTTTGCCAAGCCGAAAGGTCCCCTCAGTTTCAACAAGGTGAAGATATCCCTGGCCTCGCCGGACAAGATCAGGGAATGGTCGCACGGTGAGGTCAAGAAGCCGGAGACCATCAACTACCGGACCTTCAAGCCCGAGCGGGACGGCCTGTTCTGCGCCAAGATCTTCGGGCCGGTCAAGGATTACGAGTGCAATTGCGGCAAGTACAAGCGCATGAAGCACCGCGGCGTGGTCTGCGAAAAGTGCGGGGTCGAAGTCATTCAGTCCAAGGTGCGCCGTGAGCGGCTGGGGCATATCGAGCTGGCCGCGCCGGTCGCCCATATCTGGTTCCTGAAGAGCCTGCCGTCGAAGATCGGCGCCATTCTCGACATGACCCTCAAGCAGCTGGAGCGCATTCTCTACTTTGAATCCTACGTGGTGGTGCACTCCGGTACCGAGGAGTTGCCCATCGGCTCGCTGCTCAACGAGGAACAGTACCGGAACAGTCTCGAGGAGTATCCGGGCAAGTTCCAGGTCGGTATCGGCGCCGAGGCCATTCACGAGTTGCTCGCCCACCTCTCCAAGCCGATGACCGAGGGGGAAAAGG
>CAZMNU010000119.1:0-6550 GCA_964567725.1 uncultured Desulfobulbus sp.
TGCCCCCGAAAACCCGGGAGTCCCGCTGATGCCCCAGTTCGCCCTGCTGCTCCTCCTGCTGCTCGCCCTTGTCCGGCCCGCCGGCGCGGCCGCGCCCGTGCCCGGAGATTTCGCCTCGGGCCTGGACCTGCCCGGGGCCGCAGACGGGGGCGCCTACAGCGTGGCGCTGCCGCTGACGGTCTACGAGCAGCTCACCCGCGAGGATCTCGCCGACCTGCGCGTGTTCAACGGGGGTGGCGAGGTGGTGGCGCACGCCCTGCGCCGGCCTGACCCGGGCGACGACCGCCGGGAGACGCGCCGCGATCTGCCTTTTTTCCCGCTGGCAACAATTGACCGGCCGGCCAGGGACGACCTCTCCCTGCGCGTCCGCCGCGACCGGGACGGCACGGTGCTCACCGTGGACGCCGGCCGCGCCGACACGACCACCCCCATTGCCTACCTGGTGGATGCCAGCCGCCTGGACACCGGCCTGGACGCGCTCGAACTGCGCTGGCAAGGCAGCGGCCAGGCCCTGTGCACGGTGCAGGTCAGCCAGAGCAGCGACCTCGCCCGCTGGACCACGGCCGCACCGCCCGCGGTGCTCGCCGACCTCGAGGCCGACGGGCAAACGATCAGCCGCCGCCGCATCCCCCTGCACGGCCGGGTGCCGGCCTACCTCCGCCTGGACACGCCCGACTGTGCTGAGCGGTTCCTCCTGCGCCAGGTCACGGCTGTCTCCGGCGCGCCGATCCTGCCCGCGAACCGACTTGCGCTCACGCCCGCGGCCGGGGACAGCCGCGGCCCGGAACGGCTGGTCGAATTCACCCTGCCGGCACGGGTCACGGTGCGCTCGCTGCAACTGCTGCTCCCGGCCGCCGCCGGCGCGGTACAGGCCACGGTGCTGTCGCGGCCCACGGAGAACGTACCCTGGCGGAGCGTGCATACCGGCCTGTTCTACGACCTGAACCTGCAGGGCAAACGGCTGCGGAGCGACCCGGTCCCCTGCGCGCCGACCACGGACCGATACTGGCAGGTGCGGCTGCACGCGGACCGCGGCGGCGCGGCCGCAGCCGGCCCGCTCGGGCTCGAGGTCGGCTGGCAGCCTGACCAGGTGATCTTTGTCGGCCGCGGTCCCGGTCCCTACACCCTGGCCTTTGCCAGCCAGCGGCTGGACCCGCGCAGCGGCCACGGGGACGGCCTGCTGCTCGGCGCGCTCGACGCCACCCGCTCGACCGCGCTCATCCGGCCCATCGAACCCGGATCCATCCGGGAACTGGGCGGTGAGGCGGCCCTGCGGCCGCCGCTGGTCGCCTCGTGGACCACCCTGGTGCTCTGGGCGGTGCTCATCGCAGGCGTTGCCCTGCTCGGCCTGATGGCGCGCAGCCTGCTGAAGGAGACCCGAAAGTCGCCGTCCCCCTGATCCCCGCACAACCGACCACATCCGCCTCAACCCAAGGAGGAACCATGGCCGACCCGCGCTACGCCAGCCACCGTTTCCTGCTCAAGGACACCATCCGCCAGCAGATCGACTTTTCCCGCACCGGACAAAGCCGCGGCCTGCCACCGCCGCCCGGGCAGCAGCCCTGTGCCCCGGACCTGCCGCGCATCCCCCTGCCCGACGGCCGCCTGGCCCTCGGCCGGCTGGCCAGCCTGCCGCTTGGCGAGGCCATCCTCCGGCGCGAAAGCGTACGCCGCTATGCCCAAACGCCGCTCTCGCTCGAGGAACTCTCCCTGCTTCTCTTCGCCACCCAGGGGGTGCGCCAGGTGCTCAGCCCGGCCGTGGCCCTGCGCACCGTACCCTCGGCCGGGGCCCGCCACGCCTTCGAGACCTACCTGGCGGTGAGCCGGGTGGGCGGCCTGGAACCCGGGTTGTACCGCTACCTGCCGTTCGACAGCCAGCTGGCGCAGCTCCGCGTCGAGCCGCGGATCCACCTCCTCGCCCGCCACGCCGGCCTCAACCAGCCCTGCCTGGGCGCGGCCGCGGTGAGTTTCCTGTGGACCGCGGTGGCCCCGCGCATGGAATGGCGCTACGACCTGGCCGCGCACAAGGTGATCGCCGTGGATGCGGGCCACGTGGGCCAGAACCTCTACCTCGCCTGTGAGGCCATTGACTGCGGCGCCTGCGTGATCGCCGCCTACGACCAGGAGGCCTGTGACCGGCTGCTCGGCGTGGACGGCGAGGACGAGTTCACCGTGTACCTGGCCGCGGTGGGTAAACGCTGAAATCCGTCCGAAATCCATAAAAAAAGGCCCCCGAACGGGGGCCTGCGTTTTTTTTGGTTGTAGCGGACCGGCTCAGGCGCTGCCCATCTCCGGCGGCGCGCCCTCGGCCCGCACCGCCTCGAGCTGGCGGACGTGCTCGCGCTCCTGGTCGATGATGCGCCGCATCTGCTCCACGGCCCGCGGGTCGTCGAGGAAGGAGGCGAGGAACTCGTAAAAGTCGATGGTGTCCTGCTCGAACTCGATGGACTGGGCGATCAGTTCTTCCAGGTCGTCGGCCTCGGCCAGCTGCCGCCCCTGGAGGGAAAAGGTCTGGCTGCGGACGATGTCCTGCAGCAGTTCCCTCCCCATGGCCTCCAGTTCCGCCTGCTCCGGGGTGAGCGGCGCGTCGGCCTGGATGTTCGCAAACTCCTCGGCATGGGTGCGCTCCTCGTCGGCCATCCAGGTAAAGAGCCGCCTGCGCTCCGGGTCCGTGCTGCGCTCGGCCGCACGGCGGTAGGTCGCCTCGCCGTTTTCTTCGATCTGCACGGCAATGTTGCGGATATCGCTCAGGGTGAACATCAGTTCCTCCCTCCCTGGCCCTGGTCCGGGCCGTTCAATGTGACCTGAACGGTGGTAATCAGCTGTGCGCCGGCCGCGACCATCTCCCGCACGGCCCGCTGGGCATCACCGGGCTGCACGTTCACCCCGGCCACCGCGTCGGTGAGCAGGCTCACCCCCAGGCCGCGGGCGAGCGCCTCGAGCACGGTGGCGCGCACGCAGTAGTCGGTGGCCAGGCCGCCGACGCAGACCTGATCGACCCCGGCCGCGGCGAGCAGCTCGGCCAGGTCACGGCTGGCATCGTCCCGCGCCTCGAAGGCGGAATAACCATCCGCCTGCGGGTCCACGCCCTTGGAAAGAATGACCGCCTCCGGCGGCAGGACCAGGTACGGGTGGAAGGCCGCGCCGGGCGTGTCGCGCACGCAGTGGGCCGGCCAGGGACCGCCCGCATCCTGAAAATGGGCCGTGTCCGGCGGATGCCAGTCGCGGCTGGCGAACACCGGCAGACCGGCGGCAGCAAACCGTGCCGCCAGCCGGGCCAGCGGCGCGGCCACGCGGTCGCCCCCGGCCACGGCCAGGCTGCCGCCCGGACAGAAATCGTTCTGCACATCCACGATAATCAATGCCTTCATAATCGCCTCCTGCCGATATGGGCCGCGTTCATCATCTCGCCGCGCAGGTCCCTGAGCCGCTCCGAGATGGATACCTTGTAGCGATGGGGATTGACAAAGCGCCGCGTGCCTGCGGGCAGCAACGCCAGCTGCTCCCGGCAGCGCGCGGCCATGGCGGCCAGGGACTCGGCCGGGCGGGTGCGCCGGCCGCCGGCCATGACCACCGCGCGCAGGTCGACGGGTTCGGTCCCCTCGCGCAGGTCGGTGTGGCGCAGCGGGTTGGTGGGATCAAAGACCGTGTCGCCGGGGGCCGGGGTGTGCTCCTCGGCCAGGCAGACCACGTCCTGGACAAAACCGCCGTCGCCGTTCACCACCCGCAGCACCCGCTTCACCCCGGGCAGGGTCGCCTTGGCGATGTCGCTGGTCACCTTCATCTTCGGCTCGCCATCGATGGCCACCAGCTTGTACACCCCGCCGAGCGCCACCCCGCCGGGACCGGAGGCAGTGGCCAGCCGCGTGCCCACGCCGTAGATGTCCACCCGGCCGCCCTCGTCGCGGATCGAGTCGATCACCTGTTCGTCCAGTTCGTTCGAGGCGAGAATGCGCACCTCCGGGAAGCCGGCCTCGTCGAGCATGCGCCGGGCCTCGCGCGACAGGTAGGCGAGGTCGCCCGAGTCGAGGCGGATGCCGCGCAGCTCGTGGCCGCGCTGGCGCAGCCGCAGGGCCACGATGATGGCGTTGGGCACGCCGCTCTTCAGGGTGTCGTAGGTGTCGACGAGCAGCACGGTGGAGTCCGGGAAGGCGTCGGCATAGGCCTGGAAGGCGGTCAGCTCGTCCGGAAAGGCCTGCACCCAGCTGTGCGCGTGGGTGCCGCGCACCGGCAGGTCGAAGCGCATGCCGGCGAGCACGTTGCTCGTGCCCGTGGCCCCGCCCACGCAGGCGGCGCGGGCCGCGCTCAGGCCGCCGTCCGGGCCCTGGGCGCGGCGCAGGCCGAACTCGATCACCTCGGCGCCGGCGGCCGCGTGGCAGACGCGCGCCGCCTTGGTGGCCACGAGCGTCTGGAAGTTGATGATGTTGAGCAAGAGCGTCTCCACCAGCTGGGTCTCGGCGAGCGTGCCGGTGACGGTGCACAGCGGCTCGTTGGCGAACACCACCGTGCCCTCGGGCGGCGCCACCACGGTGCCGCGGAAACGGAAGCCGCGCAGAAAGGCGATGAAGTCCGCGTCGAACAAACCGAGCCCGGCCAGGTAGGCGAGTTCGTCCTCGGCGAAGCGCAGCTCGGCGAGTGCGTCCAGGGCCGGCTCCAGGCCGGCGAACACCGCATAGCCGCCCTCGAAGGGGTTGGTGCGGAAGTACAGGTCGAACGCGGCCTGTTTGGCCGCCATGCCCTCCTTGCAGTAGCCGGCGAGCATGGTCAGTTCGTAGAGATCGGTGATCAGGGGGGAATACCGCATGGAAGCCTCCGGGCGGGCCAGGGTGAACACGGGCGCTACCGGGCGCCGAATTCGGCCATTCTACGCCCGCGCCCCGGCGAGGACAACGAGATTGTGCCCGCCGCGGCCACAATGGCACCCCGTGGTCCGTTCCGGCCAACCGGCCGATCCTTGACAATTTCGTCATCAGCGGATAAAGGGGGAGATCCCGCGCCGGCCCGGCAAGGCAGGTGCGGAACAACCATCCGGTGGAAAGTGTTGCGCTTTTTCGCCGGCATGGCCCCCTTGTTGAGAACGCTTCCCTTCAGCGACGGCCTCCGCCCCCCGCCTCCCCCGCGCCGGACGGTCCCCTCGCCTTTCCCGGCGCAGCGCCGGATTCCCGCAGCCCATGGAGCCCTGCATGATGCCTGCCCAACCGACCCTTGACGAGATCCTCGCCGGCCACGGCCGGGAGAGGGACAACCTCATCCCCCTGCTGCAGGAGGTCCAGGACCGCTTCCAGTACCTCGCCCCGGAGGCGGTGCAACGGGTGGCCGACCACCTCGGCCTGTCGGAGAACGACGTGTACGGGGTGGCCACCTTCTACGCCCAGTTCCGTTTCGTGCCGCCCGGCCTGCACCATGTCAAGGTCTGCCAGGGCACGGCCTGCCACGTGCGCGGCAGCGGCATGATCGTGGACGCCATCAGCCGCACCATCGGCATCGAGCCGGGCCAGACCAGCGCGGACGGCAAGTTCAGCCTGGAGCGGGTCGCCTGCTTCGGCAGCTGCGCGCTGGCGCCGGTGGTGGTGCTGGACGACAAGGTCTACGGCCGCATGACCGCCGCCAAAACTAAAAAGCTCATCGAGGACAAGGAATGAGTTTCGCAACCCTGCAGGAACAGGCACGATTGGAGTGGACCGAATTCGAACGGCCGGACCAGGCCCGCATCCTCGTCGGCTCGGCCACCTGCGGCCGGGCCGCGGGCTCGCTGGAGGTGCTCCAGGCCTTTGCCAGGGAACTGGACAGGCACGGCCTTGCTGACACCACCAGGACCTTCGAGGTCGGCTGCCTGGGCATGTGCTATGCCGAGGTGCTGGTGGAGATCCGCAGCACGGACGGCCTGCGCGTGCTCTACCACGGGGTGGAACCGCGCCACGTGCCGCAGCTGGTCGAGTCGCAGCTCGTCAAGGGCGAACCCTTCCTGCCGCGCGCCCTGGCGGTGATGGCGGCCGACGACAAGGTCGACCTGCCCGCCTTCAGCAAACTGCCCATGATCGATCCGCAGGTGCGCATCGTCCTGCGCAACTGCGGCATCATCGACCCCACCAACGTGCAGCACTACCTGGCCCGCGGCGGCTACCAGGGCATCGCCCGGGCCGTGGCCATGGGACCGGACGCGGTCATCGAGGAGATGAAGCAGTCCGGCCTGCGCGGCCGCGGCGGGGCCGGCTTCCCCACCGGGGTGAAGTGGGGGTTTGCCCGCAACGCCAGGGGGGACAAAAAATACGTGATCTGCAACGCCGACGAGGGCGACCCGGGCGCGTTCATGGACCGCTCCGTGCTGGAGGGCGACCCCCATTCGGTGCTGGAGGCCATGGCCATCAACGCCTACGCCATCGGCGCGGATGACGGCTACATCTACGTGCGCGCGGAGTACCCCATCGCGGTCAAGCGCCTGCAAATCGCCATTGACCAGGCCAAGCAGTACGGCCTGCTGGGGCCCAACATTCTGGGCAGCGGCTTTGGCTTTGACGTGCACATCCGCCTGGGCGCCGGCGCCTTTGTG
>CAZMNU010000120.1:0-6450 GCA_964567725.1 uncultured Desulfobulbus sp.
GCCGCGGTCAAGGGCACCGGCCTGGGGCTGTCGGTGAGTTGGGGCATTGTCCGCACCCACGGCGGCGAGATCCGGGTGGAGAGCACACCCGGCCAGGGCACGACCTTCACCGTGCTCCTGCCGGTGGCGGGCGACGCTCCGTAGGCAAAGGGCTGAGCGCCGGTTTCAGTCCCGATAGTGTACTGCCAGCCAAATCGTCGGCTGGTCCGGGTCGGTCCACTCCACCCGGTGGCGGCAGTGGGGAGGGATGTCCACCCAGTCGCCGGGTGCCAGGCATCGCGCCTCGTCCTCTTCAGCAAAGCGCAGCCGGGCCGCACCACTGAGCAGCACCACCCACTCCCCCCAGTCCTGATCGTACCAGAACCCGTGAGGGCTCGCCTGACCGGTGGAGACGATCCGCTCGATGCGCAGCCCCGGCCGCTCGGCCAGGGTGGTCAGCAGTTCCTCCTCCCGTTTTCCCTTGCCGATGCCGGCAAACAGGTTCCCGCTCATGGATCCTCCATGAGGTCGGTGTCGTCATGCGCGTAGGCCGGGCTGCAGCAGCACAGCAGGCGCAGCGGTTCCGGGCCGTCGGCGGTGATGCGGTGCGGCGTGCCCGGGTCGATCAGCACCGTGTCGCCGGGCTGCACCGGGAACTGCTCCGCGCCGAGCGTCATCACCCCGCGGCCGGCGAGCAGGTGGTAGAGTTCCTCGCTCGTGCGGTGCAGGTGCAGCCGGGTCGTTTGCCCCGGCTCCACGATGGCCTCGGCCAGGCTCTGGTTGCGGTTGCCGTGCACGGCCGGGTGGCACAGCTCGCGGATCTCCGAGCCATCCAGGGTGCGCCAGGCCGGGATGTCGGCGTAGCGGGTGTGCAGGGTCATGCGCCCGCCTCCAGCTGCGGCCGCTGGTTCACCTCCACGGTCACATGCACCAGTTCGTCGTGTACGCTCAGCCGCTCCTTGAACTGCTCCGGTTCCACCTGCTCCTCGACCAGCAGGCTGAGGATGCAGGCGTACTTGCCCCGGCCAACCCGCCAGACGTGCAAGTCCACGATCTCCGCGGCCACCGGCCCCTGTTCGATCACCTCGAGGATCTCGGCCACCACCGGCGCGTCCATCTCCGCGTCGAGCAGCACCCGGCCGGTGTCGCGCAGGAGCCCGAAGGCCCAGATGCCGACCAGGCCGGCGCCGACCAGGCCCATCACCGGGTCAAGCCAGTCCGCGCCCCAGAACTTGCCGCCGGTAAGGGCGATGATGGCCAGCACCGAGGTGGCCGCATCGGTGAGCACGTGCAGGTAGGCGGAGCGCAGGTTCAGATCCTGGTGACGGTCGTGGTCATGGTGGTCGTGGTCGTGATGGTCATGGCCGTGGTGATGGTCCGGCTGATCGCGCAGCAGAACGGCGCAGACCAGGTTGACCACCAGGCCGAGGGCAGCCAGCAGGATGGCCTGGTCGTAGTGGATGGGCACGGGCGCGAACAGCCGCTCCACCGAGTGGTAGAGCATGAGCCCGGCCACGGCCACCAGGCAGAGGGCGCTGGTGTAGCCGGCGAGCACCTCGATCTTCCAGGTGCCGAAGGTGAAGCGGCCGTCCCGGGCGAACCGCCGGGCCGCGGCGTAGGCGAGCAGGGAAAGTCCCAGGGCCAGGGCATGGGAACTCATGTGCCAGCCGTCGGCAAGCAGGGCCATGGAGTTGAACAGTAGACCGCCGATGATCTCGGCCACCATGACCACCACGGTGAGCAGCACGGCCCAGCGGGTGTTGCGTTCAGCCGCCGGGTTGCCCTGGTCGAACACGTGCGGGGGCGGCAGGGTGAGCGAAGGCGAGCGACGCGCAGGGCGCATGATCGGGTCTCCTGGGGCAAAGGGGGTGTGAGCCGGACAGCGCCTGTCGCCGCCCTGCCCCAACCTTGCACGCGAACGCGGTGCTGTCGAGCTTTTTTGCACGGGCCGGAGCAGGCTCAGAAGGCCCAGGCGAGCCGGGTGATGAAACTGCGGCAATGGTCGCTCGCGGTGCCGGAGTCGGAGTCGTGCGCATACTCGAACTGCAGCGTGGTGCCGGCGAACAGGGCCACGGCCGCGGACACGGACAACCGCTGCCCGGGCAGTTCCAGGGCCGCACCCTCGCGGGTCTGCTGAAAGCCGAGCGCCAGGGTGGTCTCGTGGCCCTTGAGCACGCTGATCCAGGCCAGCTCGCTCGCCCAGGCCGTGGGCCGTGCGCCGGTCCCGTCCCAGGCCAGTTCGTCGGCCGTGAAGCGGTCGAGTGCGGCGACGTACTCGGTGTGCAGGCTCAAGGAGCCGTGGCGCAGGCCAGCGTGCAGGTTCAGGCCGGCTACCCGGCGGTCGAGTCGGATGCGGTTGTCCTCAGAACACGGCAGGGCCCCACCGACACTGTCCGCATCGGCCAGGTTGCTCACCCAACCGCCGCCGATGCGGAAGCCGTGCCGTTCGTTTTCCTGTTCGTAGGTGAGCGAGGCGCCGTAGCCGTAGTCCGCCTGATTGTCATTGATGTGGTCCAAACCGTCGTAAACAAACAGGGCCAGGCTCAGGCCATGGGCCGACCAGCCCGCGACCGCGCCCTCCTCGTTGATCTCGCCCAGGGCCTGGGTGAAGGGGTCCTGGACCAGGTGGGTGCTGAAGTCGCCGAAGGGTGCGTACAGCCGACCGGCGGTGAGAAAGAACGGCTGCGTCCCGCCGCCCCCCAGGGTGATATTCGCCTCGTCCAGGCCGATCTCGTCCGTGCCGCCGTCATAGTCGACCACCACCCGGACGGTAGCCCAGGCGCCGGCGCGGAGTTCCATGCCCAGGGCCACGGTGGACAGGTCGAAAGCGCTGCTGGTGCCGGCCGCATCGTCGACCAGGCCGAAGTCCGCCTCCAGGGACACCTCCGGGGTGAGGTGGTCCGTCCAGCGGACGGGTGGTTGGGCGGAGGGCGGATCCGCCGCCCAGAGGGCAACCGGACAACAGACGAGACCAAGGGCAACAGCAGCAGTGGTGCGGGGTGCACGAGAAAACATGAGCGGGCAAGCCTCCAGCGGGTCGTGGGGTGCGGGTTCCGGGTTCCAGGCCGGATCGCATATTGACAGGTTTGTGCAACAAAGTTAGAGCACGCTAACTAAACCGCCAGTGATGTAGCACACCGCTGCTGCGCTCGCCACACATTTATTAGGGACGGCTAATTTAATTTTACTTGGGTAATAATATTCAGGGTTCGGAACCTTCTTTTGACAGCGCAAACACAACCGGGTAGAGAAAAGGGGCTGTTTGCCCCTTTCGACCCGCACCAGGAGGAACCATGGACGCCGCCCATCTGACCCCCAGCCAGGAGGATTACCTGGAGGCCGTGTACCGCATCTCCGAGGAGAAAAAAGCCGCCCGGGCCAAGGACATCGCCGACCGCCTGCACGTGCGCGCCTCGTCGGTGACCGCGGCCCTGCGTACCCTGGCCGCACTGGAACTGGTCCACTACGCCCCCTACGACCTGATCACCCTCACCGATCTCGGCCTGGCCGCGGCCCGCGACATCGTCGCCCGCCACGACGCGCTCTGCGATTTCTTCATCACCGTGCTCGGCGTGGACCCGGACGAGGCCGACCAGGCCGCCTGCCGCATGGAGCACACCGTGCCCAAGACCATCGTCGAGCGGCTGGTCCGCTACGCCGACTATGTCAAGCACTGCCCCCGCGGCGGCATCACCTGGGATTCGGGCTTCGGCTACTACTGCAAACACGGCTGCACGGACCAGGACTGCAGCCGCAACCTGCCCGGACCGGACGAACCGGCCCGGTGACCGCGACCGCGCCACTTCCGCGCCACCACCCTGTAAATCACACGGAACAGGGCGCGGATCGGCCCCCGCAGGGCTCCGGGAAAACCCTTGACAGGAATCGGGCGATTGGCTAACCGAACGGGTGGCGCGGGGCTCGGTCCGACCACGGCCGGCCGCGATCCGCCGGCGTCACCCACGCAGTCCAACCAGCACAGGGAGGAACGAATGGAGTTCAAGGAAATTCTCTTTCAGGTCGAAGGCGGCATTGCCACGATGACCCTCAACCGGGCCGACACCCGCAACGTCATCACCCATCCGGACATGATCGCCGAGATCCAGGCGGTCTGCGCCCGGGTGAACGCGGACCTGGACATCCGGGTACTCGTCATCACCGCCACCGACCCGGCCTTCAGTTCCGGCGGCAATGTCAAGGACATGAAGAACCGCACGGGCATGTTCGCCGGCACCCCGGCGGAGCTGGTCGAGCAGTATCGCAAAAACCTGCAGGAGGTGCTGCTTGCCGTGTACAACGTCGAAGTGCCGACCATTGCCGCGGTGAACGGCTCGGCCGTGGGCGCGGGCTGCGGCCTGGCGCTCATGTGCGATATCCGCGTGGCCTCGAAGCAGGCCACTTTTGGCGAGACCTTCCTCAACGTCGGCCTGATCCCGGGTGACGGCAGCGCCTACACCCTGCCCCGGGTGATCGGCATGGCCAAGGCGAGCGAGCTGATCTTCACCGCCGAGACCATCGACGCGGACACCGCCCTGGCCCTCGGTTTGGTCAACCACGTGGTCGCCCACGAGGAACTGCTCGCCAAGGCGCAGCAGGTGGCCAAGCGCATCGCCGGACGGCCGCCGCAGGCCACCCGCCTGACCAAGAAACTGCTGCGCCGCGGGGTCAACGCCACCCTGGAGGAGAGCATGTTCCAGGCCTCGGCCTACCAGGCCCTGTGCCACTTCACCGACGACCACATGGAGGCGCTCAACGCCATGTTCGAGAAGCGCAAACCGAGCTTCCAGGGGAAATAACGGTCCTGCCCCGCCCGGTCCGGTACCACACCGGGACGGTCACAGCACAAAAAAAGCCTCCCCGCCTTTCGCAGGCGGGGAGGCTTTTTTTGTGCTGGAGGGAGGGTGCGCTCCTGTGCCTGCGGAGCAGGAGTAACTCTGCGGTATTTTTTCCGCTTTTATCGGCAGGTTGCCTGCACCCGCGATATTCAGACTAGATCACCTATGTATTTAATATATAAAAATTATCTATAGGAAGCGGTGCCAGCGGCAGGTACGCTTCAGGCATGGTTTTCCGGCTTCCATTTTCGCTGAAAAACAGCGGTACATGAGGGCCTGACAGGCCCTTGCGGGCGACCCCATTCTTCCTTGTTTCCGGCTCGCAATCCATCTTCTGGAACAACAGCACCGAGCCATCGATACCGACAAAAACATGCACCGGCCGACTTGTGGCCGTCCCTATCCTCGGGGAGCGTGCCCGCAAGCCTGCCCGCGTTCGTCAGGGCACTTATGCAGGGTTCGAGAAAAGCGACGGCAGAGATCCCGCCCGCTGTCAGGTCTGCCAGATCACACGCAAACACAGGAGGTGCGGCATGCAGGCACGAACGATTCGTTTTTTCTGGATGTTTCTTGTCGCCGGCTTGTGGACGCTCTGGTTGGCAGCGGCAGCCACGGCCGCCGTACCGACCGTCCCCGGGATGTCGTACTACAGCGTCAGTTACGCGGATTTCGTCCCCGCTGATTCTTACGCTTTTAAAAGAGTTTCAAACGTTTTAGGAGCACATACCGACGGCGGCTACCTGAACGTCAAGACCGACCTCCCGCACGGAGCCTATGTCTATGACGTGACCGTCTGGGGCGGTGCAGGTGGGCAGGTACTGCTCCGCAGGGCCAACCACGGTGTTTCTTACTGGGACACCCTGGCGACTCTCATCCTTCCCGCCGGAGCCGGTATTGTCTCGACGACCTTCGTCCTGCCAGCCACGTTCCGAGTCGACACGGACCAAGCCTCCTATCATCTGCAGATATTTGCCACATCCTCAGCTAAAGCGATTCTCAGCGTACGGATCGGCTACCGACTGGATGCGGGTGATTTCTATTACGTCCCCGCCAGCACAGGCGGAGGCGCTATCATCTATCTTGACTGACGGCGTTGGAGCCCCTTTTCCAGTAGGATAAGGGTGCGTCTTCGCCCCCCTCACTCCCGCCACTTCTCGGCGGAGAGCGGCAGTTCGTTCAGTTCGGCGCGGGCCTCGCGCCAGGCGGGGTAGTGTTCGTCGAGCAGGCGGACAAAGCGGTCGTTGTGGGTGGGTTCGATCAGGTGGAGCAGTTCGTGCACAAGCACGTACTCGAGCAGGTCGCGGGGTTTCTTGACCAGTTCGGTGTTCAGGCGGATGTGCCCGGCCCGCGGGTTGCAACTGCCCCACCTGGTTTTCATGCGCTGCAGAAAGTAGCCGCGCACCGTGACCTGCAGCCGGCCCGCCCATTTGTCGATGAGTACCGGCACCACCCGGTGGAGCAGACGCTTGTGCCAGTCGTGGACCACGGCCGCGCGCCTGGCCGCGTCACTGCCCGGACGCACGGTCAGGGTGATGCGCCGGTGATCGAGGCGCACTGAGGGCTTGGCTTGGCGATACTCGATCGTCATCAGGTAGCGCCGCCCCCAGAGGTAATGGCTCTCGCGTTCGATGAACTG
>CAZMNU010000121.1:0-6285 GCA_964567725.1 uncultured Desulfobulbus sp.
GCGGCAAAGGTCATCGAGGCAAACGCCCAGGCCAGGGCGGCTGGAAAAGGTGCGGTGGCGGTGGAAGGGCGGATGGTGGATCAGGCCACGGTGCGGCTGGCCAGCCAACTCTGGGAACAGGCGCGATACCTGAAACTGATTTGAGCGGTGCCCTTGCCGCCGCTCCATGGAGCACAGGCGGAGGGATACAGGGAAAAAACAAGGGGAGCACCGGAATTCCGGCGCTCCCCTTGTTGTTTGGACTGCGGACTGCGGACTGCGGCTATCAGCCGATCACTGCCAGGACGGTGTCCTTGGCCACGGAATCACCGCTGCCGAAGTTCAGGGCCTTGACCACGCCGTCGCACGGCGAACCGAGGTTGTTCTCCATCTTCATGGCTTCGAGCACGAGGATGGCGTCGCCGGCCTTGACCGTGTCACCGACGTTGACCAGGTTCTTGACGATCATGCCGGGCATGGGCGCCAGCAGCGGGGTCCCGCCTTCAACAGCCGGGGCCGGAGCGGCAGCAGCCTTCGGAGCGGCGGCCGGGGCAGCGGCCGGAGCGGCGGCCGGGGCGGCAGCGGCCTTGGGTGCTGCGGCCGGGGCGGCGGCGCGAGGAGCGGCGGCGACCATTGGCTGGAAGTCACCGGTCGGGTCGACCTCGACATTGAAGTACTCGCCATCAACAAAGACGTTGAAGGTGCGGACGTTCTCGGTCTTGGCCGGAGCATCGGTTTTGGGTTCGATGAGCTTGCCGGCCTTGGCTTTGGCGACGAGTTCATCGCGTTTCTTGACCTCGTCCAGGGTCAGCGGCTTGACCTCAGGCGGTGCCGGGGTCACGCCATACTTCCACTCGAGGAACTTCTTACCGGTAACCGGATACAGGGCATAGAGCACCAGATCGTCCATGTCTTTGGCCAGATCGCCGATCTCAGCCTTGGCCTTCTCCAGCTCGGGCTCGATGACCTCGGCCGGACGGCAGGTGATCGGCTCCTCGCCACGTGCATAGCCCTTCAGCGCCTTCTTCTGCACTTCCGGATTGATCGGCACGGCGGTCTTGCCGTACAGACCGTAGCACAGGTCCTTGACCTGGGCGGTGATCATCTTGTAGCGCTCTTCCGGGGTATCGAAGAGTACGTTGTTCACGGTCTGGATGCCGACGATCTGGCTGGTCGGGGTGACCAGCGGGATCTGGCCGAGATCCTTGCGAACCCGCGGCAGCTCCTTGTACACCTGATCGATCTTGTCCAGCGCGTCCATCTCGCGCAGCTGGTTGACCAGGTTGGACAGCATGCCGCCCGGGGTCTGGTGCAGGAGCACGTTGATGTCGATGGTGGACACCTTGGAGTCGTCCATCAGGTGCTTGTACTTGGGCATAACCTCTTTCTCGAGCACCTCGTTGATCTCGGCCAGCTTCTTGATGTCGAAACCGGTGTCGCGGTTGGTGCCGAGCAGAGCCATGACCAGCGGCTCGATGGCCGGGTGAGCCGTGCGGAAGGCGTAGGGAGTCATACAGGTGTCCACGATATCCACACCCGCCTCGATGGCCTTGAGGTGGCTCATGGAGGACATGCCGGAGGTGAAGTGGCTGTGCAGATGGACCGGGGTCTTGGACACTTCCTTGATGGCCTTGACAATGGCATAGGCATCGTAGGGGGCGATCAGGCCAGCCATATCCTTGATGCAGATGGAGTCGGCGCCCATCTCGTCGAGGGCCTTGGCGCGGTCCACGTAGTACTTCAGGTCATACACGTCCCCGCCCAGACGCGGCTCGGTCAGGGAGTAGCAGATGCAGCCCTGGAAGTGCTTGCCGGCCTTCTTGATGCCTTTGACAACCGTTTCGAAGTTGCGGTAGTCGTTGAGGGCGTCGAAGGTGCGGAAGACATCCATGCCGTTCTCGGCGGCGCGCTCGACAAAGGCAATGGCGGTATCGTCGGCGTAGTTGCGATAGCCGACCAGATTCTGGGCCCGAAGGAGCATGGAGAACGGGGTCTTCTTGATGTAGCGCTTCAGGGTGCGCAGGCGCTCCCACGGATCCTCGTTGAGGAAGCGGTGCATGGTGTCGAAGGTGGCGCCGCCCCAGGTCTCCAGGGCCCAGAAGCCGATCTCGTCCATCATCTCGGCCACCGGGATCATGTCCTCGGTGCGGCCGCGGGTGGCAAACAGGGACTGGTGTCCGTCCCGGAAGCTGAGGTCCATCACCTTGACCGGGTTCTCTGCTTTGGGCCGGTCGGGGGCATAGTTCATGGCGGTCATTTTCACTTGGTCGCTCATTGTCGATTTCTCCTGTAATGCGTTGTCGTTGAACGTCTTCTCTGGAATAGCGTTAGAAAGCCTTCAGCTGAACCATTCTGCGGTACAACATAATATCCTGGCGGCCGGCAAGGGCCCACAGGCTGGGCAGGGTAACCGCTGCCCTGGCTGCTGCCTCGGCGGCCAGCTGCGCCTGGTAGGCTGCCTCTTCTTCCTGCAGCATATAGGCGTTCACGCCTGCCAGTGCGGCGGCCATTTTCTTTTTCTTGTCTGCCATAGTGTCATCCTCTGATTCTTTTGGCCAGGCGTCCCGCGCGCCTTCGCCTTTGCAGGAAAGTGCTTACAGCGGGATATTGCCGTGCTTCTTCATCGGGATGGTGTCGCGCTTTCCGCTGATCCCTTCCAGGGCATTGATGATGCGGAAGCGCGTTTCGGCAGGCTCGATGACATCGTCAATGTAGCCGCGCTCGGCAGCGCAGTACGGGTTGGAGAACTGGGTGTTGTACTCCAGTTCCTTCTCGGCGAGGAAGGCCTTGGGATCGTCGGCTGATTTGGCCCCCTTGGCGTAGAGGACCTCGACCGCACCCTTGGAGCCCATGACCGCGATCTCGCCGGTGGGCCAGGAGTAGTTGATGTCGCAGCGCAGGTGCTTGGACGACATAACACAATAGGCGCCGCCGTAGGCCTTGCGGGTGATGATCGTGATTTTCGGTACAGTGGCCTCGGCATAGGCATACATAAGTTTGGCGCCGTTGCGGATGACGCCGCCGAACTCCTGGTTGGTGCCGGGGAGGAAGCCGGGAACGTCAACAAAGGTAATGACCGGAATGTTGAAGCAGTCGCAGAAGCGGACGAAGCGGGCGCCCTTGATGGACGAGTCGATGTCCAGTACGCCGGCGTAGAACGAGGGCTGGTTGGCGACAATGCCCACCGCCTTGCCGTTGTAGCGGGCGAAACCGACGACGATGTTCGGGGCAAAGGTCTTTTTGATCTCGAAGAAGATGCCGTTATCCACCGTCTCGGAGATAACCTTCTTCATGTCATAGGCTGCGTTGGGGTTGTCCGGAATGATGTCGTTGAGCAGCGCCGATTTGCGGGTGATGGGATCGTCGCAGGGCGCATCCGGAGGATTCTCCATGTTGTTCTGCGGCAGGTAGGACATCAGGTCCTTGATGTACTGGATGGCATCGTCCTCGTCGTCGGCCGCGTAGTCGGCCACACCACTCTTGGTGTTGTGCATGACCGCACCACCCAACTGCTCGGTGGTCACGTCCTCGTGGCACACGGTCTTGACGACCTTGGGGCCGGTGAGGAACATGTAGGACTGGATCTTGACCATGATGATGAAGTCGGTCAGGGCCGGGGAATACACCGCGCCACCGGCGCAGGGTCCGAAGATACCGGAGATCTGCGGGACGACGCCCGAGGTGAGAACGTTGCGGGTGAAGATCTCGGTGTAGCCGCACAGGGCCTCGATACCCTCCTGGATACGGGCGCCACCGGAGTCGTTCAGGCCGATGACCGGAATGCCCATGCGCACGCCAAGGTCCATGACCTTGCAGATCTTTTCGGCCAGGGTCTGGGACAGGGAACCGGCGAGCACGGAAAAGTCCTGCGCGTACACATAGATCGGCCGGCCAGCCAGCCGACCGTAGCCGGTGACGATACCGTCGCCGAGGAACTTGATCTTCTCCATGCCGAAATTGTAGCAGCGATGCAGCTTGAAGGCATCGTACTCTTCAAAGGTGCCTGGATCGAGCAGGGCCTGAATGCGCTCGCGGGCGGTTTTTTTGCCTTTCGCGTGGATCTTGTCGATCTTGTCCTGACCTCCGCCCAGAAGGGCCTTTGCCCGCTTCTGCTTCAACTGCTCCAATTTTTCCTTTGTACTCATGCTGTCTCCTTGCTGCAGAATTTGGTGAAAATTCCGTGCTCAATGATAAGGACAGGTACCGTTGCGGAAGGTTGCCCGCCGCAGCGGTACCTGCGTCATCCCAATCAGCCCTTGTAGACCTCTTTGCACAGTTCGCCCATCCTGCCGAGGTTCTGGCAATGATGGACACCGCTGGCCTTCATGGCCTCGATCTTGGCCTCGGCGGTCCCCTTGCCGCCACTGACGATGGCGCCGGCATGACCCATGCGGCGGCCGGGAGGAGCGGTCAGGCCGGCGATGAAACCGACCACCGGTTTGTCCTTCATGTTCGCCTTGATCCACTCGCAGGCGTCTTCCTCGGCGTGACCACCGATCTCACCGATCATGATCACGGCCTTGGTTTCCGGATCAGCGGCAAAAGCCTCGAGGCAGTCGATGAAGTTGGTGCCGTTGATCGGGTCACCGCCGATGCCGATGACGGTGGTCTGGCCGAAGCCGAAACGGCCGAGCTGGTTGACAGCCTCGTAGGTGAGCGTCCCGGAGCGGGACACAACGCCCCAGGGACCGCCGGGTTTGTGCATCGGTCCGGGCATGATGCCGATCTTGCACTCGCCGGGGGTGATGATGCCGGGGCAGTTGGGCCCGATGAGGCGGGTGGTCTTGGTGGCGAGGTAGTTCTTGACCCGCATCATGTCGAGCACCGGGATACCCTCGGTGATGCAGACCACCAGTTCGATACCGGCGTCGGCGGCTTCCATGATGGCGTCGGCGGCAAACGGCGGCGGCACCAGGATCATGGAGGCGTTGCAGCCGGTTTTTTCCCGCGCGTCCTGCACGGAGTTGAAGATCGGCACGTCGTCCATTTTCTGACCGCCCTTGCCGGGGGTCACGCCGGCAACCACGTTGGTGCCGTAGGCGATGCAGGAACGGGTGTGGAACTGGCCTTCCTGGCCGGTGATGCCTTGCACTACTAACCGAGTATTTTTATTAACGAAAATGCTCATTGTCTTCCTCTATGGGTGTGAGTTTATCCTCTGAAAACCGAGTCTTTTCAATGGTTCCGGGAAACGGCCGGGAAGAGGTGCTGCCCGCGCCCTGCGCACAGGGCCGCTTGCGGGCGAAACCGGACCGTCAACCGGCACGCATTCCGTCCCTCAGGCAGCGATCTTGGCCACTTTCTCGGCTGCGTCAGCCAGATCTTTGGCGTTGATCAGATCGAGACCGGACTCGGCGAGGATCTTCCGGCCCTCATCAACGTTGGTCCCTTCCATGCGGATGACAACGGGCACGCTGAGTTTCAGTTTGGTGGCCGCCTGGACGACACCCTGGGCGAGAATATCACAGCGGAGGATACCGCCGAAGACGTTGATCAGGATGCCCTTGACCTTGGGATCCTTCATGATGAGGCGGAAACCGTTCTCGATGGCCTCGGCATTGGCACCGCCGCCGACGTCGAGGAAGTTGGCCGGGGAGGCACCCGCCATTTTGACGATGTCCATGGTGGCCATGGCCAGGCCGGCGCCGTTGACGATATTGCCGACGTTACCGTCCAGGTTGATGTAGTTCAGGCCGAACTTGGAGGCCTCGGCCTCGACCGGATCCTCTTCCTCGATGTCCCGCATCTCTTTGACATCGGGGTGACGGTACATGGCGTTACCGTCGACGTCCATCTTGGCATCCAGGGCGAGGATGTCGCCCTCGGCGGTGATGATCAGCGGGTTGATCTCGACCATGGAACAGTCGTAGGCGACAAACAGTTCATAGAGGTTTTTGACCAGGGCGGACATCTTCTTCTGCAGGTCCTTCTCGATCTCCAGGCCGAAGCAGATCTTGCGGGCGTGGAACGGCTGGAAGCCGGTGATCGGGCTGACATTCACGGTGATGATGCGCTCGGGCGTCTTGGCAGCCACTTCCTCGATATCCATACCGCCGTCCTGGGAGCAGACGATGGCCACGGTGGAGGTCTCGCGGTCGGGGATAATGGAGAGGTACAGTTCTTTCTTGATGTTCAGGCCTTCTTCCACCAGCACCTTGCGGACCTTCTTGCCCTGGGCGCCGGTCTGCTTGGTCACCAGGGTCATGCCGATGATGGAATCGGCGACAGGCTTGACGTCAGCCTTGGTCTTGGCCAGTTTGACGCCGCCGCCCTTGCCGCGACCGCCGGCATGCACCTGGGCCTTGA
>CAZMNU010000122.1:0-6241 GCA_964567725.1 uncultured Desulfobulbus sp.
TGCAGATCATCGTCTATGCCGGCGCCATCCTGGTGCTCTACCTGTTCGTGCTCTTTCTCGTCAGCCTGCGCGAAGAGGTGCAGCTCAACCCCTTTGTGCCCGGCGCCTGGGCCGGCCGGGTGATCGCCGGCTCCATGGCCGTGATCCTGCTCTGGGTGATCCCCTCGTTCACCCTGGGCGAGAAGGGCGTGTGGACGGTGGAGGCGGTGCGCGCCACCACCCACACCAAGGCGCTCGGCATGGAACTCTACACCACCTACCTGCTGCCCTTTGAGATCGCCGCCCTGGTGCTGCTGGTGGCGCTCATCGGCGGCCTGGCCCTGGCCCGCCGCGACGATCCAGCCGCAGACAGCCCGGAACAGCCACCCGCCGCCCCGGCGGACAACACCGAGGAGGTGCAGTCGTGATCCCCCTGTCCTGGTACATGGCCCTGGCCGTGGTGCTGTTCTGCATCGGTGTGTGCGGCTTTCTCACCCGGCGCAACATCATCATGATGCTCTTGTCCCTCGAATTGATGCTCAACGGCGTGAATCTCAACCTGGTGGCGCTCAGCCATTTCCTCGACTCGGTGCGCGGCCAGGCCTTCACCTTCTTCATCATCACCGTGGCCGCCTGCGAGGCCGCCATCGGGCTCGGTATCGCCATCGCCCTGTACCGCAGCCGCAAATCGGTGCATGTCGATACCATCAACGAACTGAAAGGGTAAGCCTATGCCGGCCTCACTGCTCGCCATCCCGTTCCTGCCGCTGGCCTCGTTCGTCCTCACGCTGCTCTTCGGACGGCGGATGGGCGTCCGCGCCCACTGGCTGCCGATCGTCACCGTGCTCGCCTCGTTTTTCTGTTCGCTCGCTGCTGTGTTCCGGGTGCAGAATGGCGAGATCATCAACCAGGACCTGTACACCTGGATCGAGAGCGGCACCCTGCGCGTGTCGGTCGGCTTCCTGGTCGACCAGCTGACCGCGGTGATGCTCATCGTGGTCACCAGCATCAGTTCGCTCGTGCACATCTACTCGGTCGGCTACATGAAGGGCGAGGACGGCTACTACCGGTTCTTCGCGTATTTGAGCCTGTTCACCTTCTCCATGCTCATGCTCGTGCTCGGCAACAACTTCCTGCAGCTGTTCTTCGGCTGGGAGGCGGTGGGGCTGAGTTCCTACCTGCTCATCGGCTTCTACTACGAGAAGCAGTCGGCCGCGGACGCGGGCAAAAAGGCCTTCATCGTCAACCGGTTCGGTGATTTCGGCTTTCTCCTCGGGCTCTTGCTCATCTTCGTCACCTTCGGCAGCCTGCACTACAGCGAGGTCTTCGGCCAGGCGGGTACGCTCGTCGGCCGGACCACGCCGCTCTTCGGCGGCGAGGTGCAGACCGCCACCCTGATCGCCATCCTGCTCTTCTGCGGCGCCATCGGCAAGTCGGCGCAGCTGCCGCTGCACGTCTGGCTGCCCGATGCCATGGAGGGTCCGACCCCGGTGAGCGCGCTCATCCATGCCGCCACCATGGTCACGGCCGGCGTCTTCCTGGTGGCCCGCTGCAACCCGATCTACGAGCTGAGCACGGTGGCGCTGAACCTGATAACCATCCTCGGCGCGCTCACCGCCCTGTTCGCCGCCACCATCGCCCTGGTGCAGACCGACATCAAGCGGGTGGTGGCCTATTCCACGGTCAGCCAGCTGGCCTACATGTTCATCGGCTGCGGCGTGGGCGCCTATTCGGCCGGCATCTTCCACCTGTTCACCCACGCCTACTTCAAGGCCCTGTTGTTCCTCGGTTGCGGCTCGGTGATTCTCGCCATGCACCACGAGCAGGACGTCCGCTCCATGGGCGGCCTGAAGCGCTACCTGCCCCTCACCTACTGGACCTTCCTGCTCGCCTCGCTGTCCATCTCCGGCATTCCCGGGCTGGCCGGCTTCTTCAGCAAGGACGAGATCCTGCTCATGGCCTTCAACACCGAGCTGGGCGCCGGCAAGTTCGCCTGGGCCATCGGCACGCTGGTCGCCTTCATGACCGCCTTCTACTCGTTCCGCCTGTTCTTCCTCATCTTCCACGGTGAGTTCCGCGGTACCGAGCACCAGCGTGAGCATCTGCACGAGTCACCCCGGGTGGTCACCATCCCGCTCATGTTCCTCGCCGCCGGAGCGGTGGGGGCGGGCTGGTTCGGCATCCCGGCGGTGCTCGGCGGCAGCAACCATTGGGCCCACTTCCTCGAGCCGGTGCTTGGCCACCCGCACATGCATCTCTCCCACGGAGCGGAACTGGTACTCATGCTGACCTCGATCCTCGCCGGGGTCGGCGGCATTGGCCTGGCCTACTACCTCTACCGGCTGCGGCCCGAACTGCCGGGTGCGCTGGCCGCCCGCTTCGCCGGCCTGCACCGGCTGCTCGTCAACAAGTACTTTGTCGACGAGGCCTACATAGGTCTGATCGTCAAACCGACGCTCGCCTTCGGTCGCGGCGTGCTCCTCAAGGTGGTCGACATCGGCATCATCGACGGCGTGGTCAACGGCCTGCCCCGGCTCATCGGCCGGGTGTCGGAGCGGATGCGGCTTGTCCAGGACGGCCAGGTCTCCCATTACCTGGCCTGGATCGGCGGCGGCGCGGTGCTGCTGCTCGCCGTTCTTCTCACCGGTCTGTAAACCGAAACCACAACCCAGGAAGCGTAGCCCATGTCCATTCCTCTTCTCAGCACCCTGATTTTCTTCCCGGTTCTGGGCGGACTGTCGCTGCTGGCCGTGGACCGGCAGCAGACCGGGACCATCAGGCTGATGGCCCTGTTCATCGCCCTGATCGAATTCCTCCTCAGCCTGCCGGTGCTCCTGTTCTTCGACAAGACCACCCACCTGATGCAGTTCGTCGAGCACCACCGCTGGATCCCGGCCCTGAACATCAATTATACGCTCGGCGTGGACGGCATCAGCGTGCTCTTTCTGCTGCTCACCACCCTGATCATCCTGCTGTCCATCCTCGTCTCCTGGGAGGCGATCACGGACAAGGTGCCGGAGTTCTTCGTCAGCCTGCTGCTGCTCGAGGGCGCCATGATCGGCGTGTTCTGCGCCACCGACTTCTTCCTGTTCTACATCTTCTGGGAAGCCATGCTCATCCCGATGTTCCTGATCATCGGGGTCTGGGGCGGGCCGAACCGGATCTACGCCACGGTTAAGTTTTTTCTCTATACCCTCATCGGCAGCCTGCTCATGCTGGTGGGCATCATCCTCCTCTACCTGAACGGCGGCCACACCTTCGACATTCTCCGCCTGGCCGGCCAGTCCTACCCGCTCAAGCTGCAGCTCATCCTGTTCTGGGCCTTCTTCGCCGCCTTTGCCGTCAAGGTGCCCATGTGGCCGGTGCACACCTGGCTGCCCGACGCCCACACCGAGGCCCCGGCCGCGGGTTCGGTGATCCTCGCCGGCGTGCTCATCAAGATGGGCGCCTACGGGTTCCTGCGCTTCTCCATGCCCATCCTGCCCCAGGCCACCCAGGCGATGATGGTGCCCATGCTGGTGCTGTCGGTGATCGCCATCGTCTATGGCGCCATCGTCTGCCTGGTGCAGACCGATCTCAAGCGGCTGGTGGCCTACAGCTCGGTAAGCCACATGGGCTTTGTCACCCTCGGCCTGTTCGCCCTCAACCAGCGCGGCCTGGAGGGCGGCATCCTGCAGATGATCAACCACGGCGTGGTCACCGGCGCGCTCTTCCTCGCCATCGGCATGGTCTACGAGCGCACCCACACCCGCGAGATCGTCCACTACGGCGGCCTGGCGACGACCATGCCGGTCTTTGCCGGCTTCTTCATGCTCTTCACCCTGGCCGCGGTCGGCCTGCCCGGCACCAACGGCTTCATCGGCGAGTTTCTCATCCTGCTCGGCGGCTTCGAGCGGCTGCCGTGGACCGCGGTGGTGGCCGCCTCGGGCCTCATTCTCGGGGCCTGGTACATGCTCTGGCTCTACCAGCGTATCTTTTTCAACGGGGTCAACGAGCGGGTGAACGGCCTGGCCGAACTCAACCTGCGCGAGATTCTCACCCTTACCCCGATGGTGCTGCTCATCTTCTGGATCGGCCTGTATCCCAACGCGATGCTCTCTTTCCTGCATGTTTCCGTGGCGCATCTCGTGGAGCAGGTGCACGGCGGCGGACTGGGGCCGATGGTCGGCTCGGTGCTGCACCCCTGATGCGCTTTCTTTGTCCCCATATTCTGGCTTTTTGAGAGAGGAACGAGCATGATCGAAGCTGTGGCTGTCAACTGGGCCGCGATGGAACCCGTTCTCCCGGAACTGCTGCTGATCGGCGTCGGCGTCCTGCTGATCGGCCTGGACCTCTTCCTGCCCCGCCAGCGGCAGCTGCTGCCCTGGCTGACCGTGGTCGGCTGCCTGGCGGCGCTCTTCATGGTGCTGGGCGCCCGGCCGGTGAGCGGATTTGGCGGCATGTTCTTCACCGACGGCTATGCCACCGTGTTCAAGGCCATCTGTCTGGGCGGGGCTATCCTCACCGCCCTGATGAGCGAGTCGTTTTGCACGGTTGCGGGCATGCGCCAGGGCGAGCACTACAGCCTGATGCTCTTTTCCCTGGTGGGCATGCTGGTCATGGCCTCGGCCGGCGACCTGATCACCCTGTACCTGGGCCTGGAACTCATGGCCCTGCCCATCTACGCCATGGTCGGCCTGCACAAGACGGATCGGCGCACCAGCGAGGCCGCGGCCAAGTACTTCCTGCTCGGCGGCTTTGCCTCGGCCCTGCTGCTGTTCGGCATGTCGCTTGTCTACGGCCTGACCGGCACCACGGACATCGCCCGTATCGGGCAGCTGATCGATACCCTGCACCTGGCCGCCAACCCGGCCCTGCTCGCCGCCCTGGCGCTCATCATCGCCGGCTTCGGCTTCAAGGTGGCCATGGCGCCGTTCCATCTGTGGACCGCGGACGTGTACGAGGGCGCGCCCACCATCGTCACCTCGTTCATGGCCGTGGCTGCCAAGGCCGCGGGCTTTGCCGTGTTCGGCCGGGTGCTGCTGCAGGCGCTGCCCGAACTGTACGACCACTGGGGGCCGGTGTTGGCGGTGCTCGCCGTGCTCACCATGGCCGTGGGCAACATCACCGCGCTCTGCCAGCGGAGCCTCAAGCGCATGCTCGCCTACTCCGCCATTGCCCACGCCGGCTACGCCCTGCTTGGCCTGCTTGCCGGCAGCGCCGAGGGCATGGCCGCGACCATGACCTACCTGTTCATCTACCTGTTCATGAATACCGGCGCCTTTGCCGTGCTCATGCTGCTCACCCGGGCGGACGGCGGCGGCGAGGCGCTGGACGACTGCCGCGGCCTGGCCACGCGCAGCCCCCTGGTGGCCGTGCTCATGCTCGTCTACCTGTTCTCGCTCACCGGCATCCCGCCCACGGCCGGTTTTGTCGGCAAGTTCTTCCTGCTCAAGGCCGCCTTCACCGCCGGCTACACCACCACCGTGGTGCTGGCCGTCATCTTCAGCGCCATCTCCGCCTACTTCTACCTGCGGGTGGTTCGCTACATGTACATGAGCGAACCGCAGCAGGAGGGAGCGGGCCCGCTCTGCTGCTCACCGGGCATGCTCGCCGCGCTCACCCTCTGCCTGCTCGGGGTGATCGGCCTTGGCCTGTTCCCCGGACCGCTGCTCGGCTGGACCACCTGGATCCTGCAGGGCTGAGCTGAGCGAACGCAAAAAAAGCCCGGGTCGGCAGTGCCGACCCGGGCTTTTTTGCGTGCTGTGCTCGGGGCAAGGTCCCCGGCCGGCCCTCAAGGCTTGGCCGGTTTCGGCCAGGTGGCGGCCAACTCCTCGATGAGTGTTCTCCGGATGTCACGCAATTCCTCGACCTCGCGCACCTGCGGGTTGTCGCGGGTGAGGAAGCCGAGGTTGATCTCGCCGCCGGAGAGGAGGAAATCGGTCAGCGCCACCCGGTAGCGGCCGGCCGGATCGACTGGTTTGCCGCCCACCTGCCAGATGCCGTTCCCCCAGGTGATACCGGCCGAATGCAGGTAGCCCCCCAACCCCTGGTTGTGCACCCCGGCGTCCAGAACCCGGGTGAGCAGGGCGCCGTCCAGGGTGGCTGCGACCACCTTGCCACCGAACGGCAGGATGCGCAGGATGTCGTACTCGGTGATTGGTCCGGCCGGCAACACGTCGTCGATGCGCACCGAGCCGCCGTTGAACAGGGCTACGTCCGCGCCTTTCACCTCGCGCTGCATGGCCCGGGCGATCAGCCCGGTCAGCCGGCCGGGGCGGTT
>CAZMNU010000123.1:0-6189 GCA_964567725.1 uncultured Desulfobulbus sp.
CGAGAAACTGGTCATGGCCGCGCTCATGCGCTGCGGCCAGCTGCCCGACAACCACACCCTGCACGATCTGGTCGCGCCCCTGGAACGCTGGCTGCCGGACTCGGTCCGCGGCCTGGCCGAGCCGCTCCGCCGGCTGGACCGTTTCCAGGAACTCGGCGACCCCTATGGCGGCACCATCGCGGCGCCCAGCCGCGACGAGATCACCGCCATGCTCGTCCTGGCCCGCCGGCTGGCGGCGCGCAGTGCCGGGGCAACCGCGCAGGACACCCGGGCCGCGGCCATCCTTCCCGCCGGGCACGGATAACCGCCCCGTCTGCCGGCCCGTTCGCAGGCGGCCCCGGCCCAACCCTCGGCCCTTGCGGCCCAATGAATCCGGCCCGGATGCGCCGCCGCTTGCATGGCCCGCCGACCGGTCCGCCCTCCGTCTTTACTTGCACAATCAATCGTTGTGGGGAATGAATGCGCCCCGGTGATCCGGTGCGGTGGTGCCGGATGGACCGTCAACCACGTTCTTCTCAACCAGACGGAGGCGCGCCCCAGGCGCCGATCGACACCCATGCGTTCTGTTCTTCTCCTCGGCTGCCTGGTGGCGGCCATGACCTTTGGCGCGGTGCTGTTCTCCAAGGACCACCCGCTCCTCCGTCCCTGGCCGAAAAACCCCTGGTACTGGAGCGTGAACGATCAGCCCGTGCTGCTCCTCGGCGGCTCGGACGACGACAACCTGTTCCAGTGGTCCGAGCAGGCGCTCATCGCCCAGTTGGACCGACTCGCGGCCGCAGGCGGCAACTACATCCGCAACACCATGAGCGACCGGCGCATCGAGGGCTCCGAGGTCTATGCCTACGCGCGCCGGCCGGACGGCCGCTATGACCTGGACAGGTGGAACGACGAATACTGGCAGCGGTTCGAACGGCTGCTGCGCGAGACCGCCCGGCGCAACATCATCGTCCAGATCGAGGTCTGGGACCGGTTCGACTACACCGACCATACCAGCGAAAAACACTGGCAGGCGCATCCATACAACCCCGCCAACAACGTCAACTACACCATTGATGAGTCCGGCCTGGCCGTCCTCTATCCCGATCACCCGGGTATGAACCGGCAGCCGTTCTTCTTCACCACGCCGGCCCAGCAGCACAACCGCACCCTGCTCGCCTACCAGCAGCGGTTCGTGGACAAACTGCTTGACCACAGCCTGGGCTACGACCACGTGCTCTACTGCATAGACAACGAGACCAACGGCGAGGCGGCCTGGTCGCACTACTGGGCGGACTATATCCGGGACCGGGCCCGGCAGCGGGACCGCGAGGTCCGGGTGACCGAGATGTGGGGCGCCTGGCGGCTCACCGCGCCCGAGCACAGGCACACCTTCGATTACCCGGAGCTGTTTGATTATGTCGAGGTCAGCCAGAACACCCACAACAGCGGCGAACAGCAGTGGGAGGACCTCGCCGCAACCCGCGCCTACCTGGGCGGCCGGCCGCGGCCGATGAACACGGTCAAGGTCTACGGCGCGGACGGCAGCGACTTCGGCCAGACCGACCAGGCGGGGGTCGAGCGGTTCTGGATCCAGCTGTTCGGCGGCAGTGCGGCGGTCCGCTTCCACCGGCCCGACGCCGGCCTGGGGCTCGGTGACCGTGCGATCGCCTCCCTGCGCGCGGCGCGCAAGCTGAACGAGCGGGTGCCACTGTGGTCGGTGCAGCCGGCCAACGAATTGCTTGCCGAGCGCGAAGCCAACGAGGCCTACCTGGTCGCGGACGGGCGTGGCAGCTATGGACTCTATTTCCCGGCGGGCGGGGCGGTGCGGGTCGATCTGAAAGACGCGCCGGGCCAGCTGACGGTCCACTGGATCGATATCAACAGCGGCGAAAGGGCCGGGCAACAGTCGATCACCGGCGGGCACCCGGTGACAATCACCGCGCCCGGGCCGGGCAACTGGGCGGCAGCGATCATCCGCAACCCTTGAGCGGGCAGGGAATAGCCGCGGCGGCGGGGCGGGGAGGCCGCCCGCTCAGGAGAGCAGGTGGCGTTTGGGACGGATATGGAAGCGGTAGTAGCCGATCAGGTTGCTGCCCAGGAACAGGGCGTCGTTGGCCATGGCCACCGGCGAGCCGATGATGCCGTTGTGCACGATCCACAGGCAGGCGGCGCACATGAAGGCCAATCGCAGCCGCCGGTCGTCCTCGCTGAACGAGGCCACGGTGCTGAGGAGCACGGCCGTGCAGCTGAGCAGGCTCAGCCAGCCGGTGAAGGTCAGGGCGGTGAGGGTCAGGGCGGCCAGCGCGAACAGCCCCATCATTTTTTTGGACACGGTCCACAGGCCCACCGCCAGCCGCGCCATGGAGAGCAGCAGCAGGCCCGCTGCGGTGGTGTAGCCGAGCAGCAGGAAATGCGCGGCCACGAGCGAGCAGGAAACCAGCAGCAGGAGGATGATGGGGCGCCGCTGCCTGCATTGAAAGGCGAGTATGTTCAGGCAGATGGCCAGGGCAACGAGCAGCTGCGCAATCGCGAACAGGCTCATGGTCGGCTGCCGCGCCGCGCGTTGTCCGCCACCCGCCCTTCCTACCGCTTCATCCGTTGGACCTGGGTCCGCCCGGTCAACCGAGCCACTGTTCCACTTCCTGCTGCCTGGGCACCCGGCCGATACACTTGACCTGCCCGTCCACCACCACCGCCGGGGTGGTGAACACGCCCAGTCGGGCAAATTCCTGAAAATCCTGCACCTTGCTCACCTTGGCGGCAACCCCTTTGGCTGCGATCGCCGCCTCGACGATTTTCAGGGTCTTTTCGCAGGAGGCGCAGCCGGGGCCGCAGACTTTGATGTCCATGATCTTTTCTCCAGATTGAACAGTTCGGTTTTTCAAGGGAGGTGCCGGCCGGGCCCGGGGTCTAGCCCATGGCCCGCATGGTTGCGGCCAGCCGTTCCAAGTCGAGCCGCCGCTCGTACAGGGGCCGGGAGTCGTCCGCATAGGCGTCCAGCTGGTCCTCGAACACCGGCTTATCCTTGCGATAGAAGATACCCAGGCGCAGCGGTTCGTCCTCAGAGGCCCGGGCAAAGGCCTGCACCCGGTCCGTGGGGTCGTGGTCGTCCGGCAGCGGGGCCGTGTGTTCGGCGAACCACTGGTAGGTGTTCTGCCTGTTGAAGGTCACGCAGGGCTGAAGCAGGTCCACCAGGGCGTAGCCGTGGTGGCTGATCGCTGCCCGGAGAAGGGCGCGGGTCTCTTTCGTGTTGCCCACGTAGGCGCGGGCCACGAACGAGGCGTCCAGGGCGATGGCCACGGCCAGGGGGTTGAACGGCTCGTTGATCACGCCGGCGACCTGCAGCGGGGTGACGAAACCGCGCTCGCTCGTGGGCGAGGCCTGGCCCTTGGTCAGTCCGTAGACCATGTTGTTGTGGACGATGTTGGTCAGGTTCGGGTTGCGGCGGATGCAGTGGAGGAAATGGTTGCCGCCCTCGCCGTACATGTCGCCGTCGCCGCTCTCGGCGATCACCGTCAGGCCCGGGTTGCTCGCCCGGATGGCGGTGGCCGCGGGCAGGGCCCGACCGTGCAACCCGTTGAAATAGTGGGCGTTGACGTACTGGGGCAGCTTGGCCGCCTGGCCGATGCCGGAGACGAACACGGTCTGTTGCGGGTCGAGTTCGAGTTCGGCCAGGGTTTCGCCGACCAGCTTGAGGATGCCGTGGTTGCCGCAGCCCGGGCACCAGGCGATGTCACAGTCCGGACAGGTCCAGGTATGGGTGGTCATGCGGACACCTCCGTGCGCAACAGGGTTTCGACCTCGTCCGCGCTGAAGGCGAGGCCATTGTATTTATGCCATTCGGCGGCGATGGCGCAGCCGCACTCGGCCCGCAGCAGGCGGGCGAACTGGCCGGTGGCGTTGCCCTCGATGACGATGATGCGCTCGGCCCGCTCGAGGTAGGCGAGCAGTGCCGGCGACAGCGGGTAGAGCTGCACGCAGTGGAGATAGCTGGTGTCTTCCGGCCGCAGCCGCTCCAGGGCCTCGATGACCGCCGGCCCGGTGGAGCCCCAGCCGACGATCAGCCGGCGGAACTCCGCAGGCCCGTGCAGCCGCGGCGCCAGGGCCAGGTCTTCCTTGAGCAGGCGCAGCTTGGCGAGCCGCTTGTCGACCATGGCGGTGCGCACCGTGAAATCCTCGGTGATGCGGCCATCGGCGTCGTGCTCGTCACTGTCCACGCGCACGAACCCTTGGCCCCAGCCGGGAATGCCGCGGGGTGAGACGCCGTCCGGGCCGGGCGCGTAGCGCTGGTAGTCGGCCGCGGTGGCCTTGATGCGTGATTCGGGCGGGGTTTCGGGCAGGGGCAGGGGGGCCAGGTCCTGCAGGCTGTCGAGCAGGTGCTGGTCGGTGAGCACGAACACCGGCGACTGGGCCGCGTCGGCCATGCGGAAGGCGTGGGCCGTGCAGGCAAAGGCCTCCTCCACCGAGCCCGGGGCGAGGATGGCGCGGGGGAACTCGCCGTGGCCGGAGTAGCGGGCGATCTCCAGGTCGCCCTGCTCGCTGCGGGTCGGCAGGCCGGTGCCCGGCCCGGGCCGCTGGGCCAGGTGGATAACCAGCGGCGACTCGATGATGCCGCACAGGCTGAGCCCCTCGGCCATCAGGTCAAAGCCGCCGCCCGAGGTGGTCACCAGGGCCCGGCCGCCGGCATACCAGGCGCCAAGGGCCATGTTCACGGCGCTGATCTCGTCCTCGGCCTGCTCGACCACCACTCCGTGCGCCCCGGCCTGGCGGGCCAGGTGGATGAGCACCCCGGTGGCCGGGGACATGGGGTAGGAGGAGACAAAGGTGCAGCCGCCGGCCAGGGCGCCGAGCGCCACGCACTGGCTGCCGTCGAGCAGCAGGCTTTCCGGCCGGGGGGCGCCGGTGGCAAGCGGCAGGCGGCCGTGGTGTTCGGCCCCGGCCTCCCAGCCGAGCCGGGCCGCGGCCAGGTTTTTGGCAAGCGACTGGCTCTCGCCGAACACGCGCTCCAGGGCCGTTTCCAGCACCGCGAGCGGCCAGCCGAGCAGTCGCACCAAAAAGCCACAGACAACGCTGCCAATGTAGAGCGCGCCGCCCGCCTGTTCGCTCAAGGCGCCCAGGTGCAGGGGCACCAGCCCGGCCACCTCGGCAAAAAGGGCCGGGTCACCGACCAGCAGGGTGCTCTCACCACAGCGGCCGCGCAGCCGGGGCAGGGCGTCGGCGTCGAGGAGCACGCACACGTCCATGCGATCGGTCGCTGCCCGCATGGAGCTGGCACCAATGCGCACCGCGGTACTGTTGCTGCCGCCGCGGATGCGGGACATGAATTCGTGCGTCACCAGCACGTGCAGCCCGGCCGCCTGGGCGGTCCGCGCCAGTACCGAGCCGATGGTCTGCAGCCCCTGGCCGGCCTCGCCGCCGAGGACCAGGGTGTATTCCGTGGCCTGTGGGGGATGGGTCATGCGCACCTCCGTGGGATGTGTTGCGGGGACACGGCGTCACCCATCAGGTGACGCGGACCGCCGGTTGTGCGGCCAGGGCGCCCCGACAGGATGGCTGTCGTGCTTCGGAAAAGGGGTTCGGGGCATCATACCGGGACCGGCGCGCCGGCCGCAAGGCTGTTGGCGGTGACCGCAGCCTCCCCGCCTCGCCGCCGGTCGGGCACGACCGGCCAGTGAAGGGCAGGACACCCGGGGCCACCGGGCCAAAAAAAACGGCAGGCGCGCAACGGGCACGCCTGCCGGAAGGACAGTCAGGGGATCTAAAACTGCTCGCCCTTGATGTTTTTCTTGAGCTGGGCGATTTCCAGACCCAGGGAGACGCACTGCTTGCCGGCCATGCAGGTGTCGGCATCCTTGGTCTCAAGGAAATGGTCCAGTTTGTGCGTTCCCTTTTCCAGGTGCACGAGCCAAGTCTTTTCCGGCTCATTCCAACTGATCTTCACATCCAGGCCGCACTGACCGATGTCCGGATACAGCGACCTGATCTTTTCGCAGAGTTCGTGTTCGTTGTACATGACCAGCCCTCCCATGCAGAAATGTTCGCCGGTGGTCGGTTGCACCGTATGCGTTCCGCGGGCGAATTCGCGGCCGGTGCGTCCTTTTCATGCTTCAACGCTAATCATTCCTGCACAATCGGCCAAGGGAAAGCGGCCACCGCGAACAGGATGTTCAGGAACAGCAGGGAGGATCTCGGCGGAAAAATGCCGGCCAG
>CAZMNU010000124.1:0-6173 GCA_964567725.1 uncultured Desulfobulbus sp.
CCCGCAAGATCGGTCGTGGCAGGGGCATCGGTCGGCTATTCCCTCCCAGGGCCTCTGGCAGCCGTTTCTCCTGTCGGCTTCCCGGGGGGTGTCTACGGTACCTGCCTTCGTCGGGGGGGTGTCCGGCTTGCGCCCGACGGGCAGGACGTTGGCGGTTGCTTGTTGACGACTCTGTCGGGCGGGGTGAGGAAGAGTCGTGTGCAACTGGCGGAAGGATGGTCTCGAAAGGGGGGGCATCCGCTTGATTCGATACCTTTTTGCCGTCTTTTTGCCCGGTCTTCCGCAGCAAGGGCTTGTCACTGCAATTGATCTTCGGAAGGCGGAAGTGGCCGCCGTCATCCGCACTGGCCAGGCTTCCCTGTCGTGCCAGGCCGACAGGCGACAATTCCCTGGAAAAATGGGGGGCCGGCCTTTACAATGGCCGTCATTTTAATGTCCTGCTTTTCATCTCAACCCTTGTCCCGCAGGGGGTCCGCCGTGCACATCGTCGCCATCCTGGGCAGCCCCCGCATCGCCCGCGCCTTCACCGAAACCGCCGCCACCTACGGCGCCGCGGTCACCGAATACCCGCTCAACACCATGCAATACCTGGGCTGCCAGGGCTGCGAAGGCTGCCACACCCGTGCGGAGAGCTGCGTGCTCCGCGACGACCTGACGCCCCTGCTCGACCAGCTGTACCGGGCGGACGTGGTCGTGTTCGCCGCGCCGGTCTACTTCGGCGACACCTGCGGCCAGTTCAAGTGCTGCTACGACCGGCTCTGGTCGCTCATGGACGTGCGCGTCGGCCAGGGGACGGGCGAGAGCCGGCTGCCGCCCGGCAAGACCGCGGTGCTCATCCTCAGTCACGTGGCCCCGTCGGGCACCCACAGTGACGTGGTCGACCGCTACACCGAGGGACTCGAACTCTATGGTTTCGCGGTGCAGAGCCTTGTCGCACCCGGCCTGCGCATCGAGCCGAACACCGACATCGACACGCACCTGGCCCGGGCCGCGGCCCTCGCCCGCGAGCTGATGCGCGCCGGCTGACCACCGCCCGTACCGCGTCCCCATGGCCGTCATCGCCCGGCCCAACCCGTCCAGAGGAGAACCCATGGATCTGCAGTTCACCATCGACCAGGAGTTGTGCACCCAGTGCGGCGCCTGCGTCGACGATTGCCCCTTTCACATCATCAAACTGGCGCCCGACTACCCGGCGCTCAACCCGGCCCGGGCGCACCACTGCATCCGCTGCCAGCACTGTTTGGCGGTCTGCCCCACCGGTGCGCTGTCCATCCTCGGGATCAATCCGGACCAATCCCTGCCCCTGCCCGAGAGCCTGCCCGCAGCCGACCAGGTGGCGGCGCTCATCCGCGGTCGCCGCTCGATCCGCCAGTTCCGCCCGGAACCGCTCGACCCGCATCAGATCGACCACCTGCTGCGCACCGTGGCCAACGCGCCCACCGGCAAGAACAACCGCCAGAGCCTGTTCACCCTGGTCGAGGACCGCGCCACCATGGACGAACTGCGCCGCCGCACCCTGGAGGGGTTGCGCCGGGCGGTGAACGAAAAACGGCTGGGCAGCGACCTCGGCTACTTCCGCCATGTGGTCTCGGCCTGGGACCAGGGCCGCGACATCATCTTCCGCGACGCCCCGCACCTGCTCACCGTGAGCGTGCCGAAAACGGTCACCACCCCGGACGCGGACATGGTTATCGCCCTCACCTGCTTCGAACTGCTCGCCACCGCCACGGGCATCGGCACCCTGTGGAACGCCATGATCAAGTGGGCCTTTGCGCAGATCGACGAGGATTTGTACGCGGCCCTGGGTGTGCCGGACGACCACGTGCGCGGCTACTTCCTGCTCTTCGGTCATCCGGCGGTGCAGTACCACCGCACCGTGCAGCGCGACGACTACCGGCTCAACCGGGTGCGGCTCGTCTGATCCGGGAAGGGGTAAGCGGGGCGGGGAAGGGCAGGGGAGGGAAAAGACAGGAAGGGCGGCGGCCGCGACCACGGTCACGGCCGCCGCGAAAGCGAAATTACAGGCGCAGGTCCACCGCCTCGCGCGGCAGCACGTATTTCAGATCGTAGAGCACCTGGGTCGGCCGGCCCAGGCTGCGGATGGCTGTCGCGCCCATGTCGCGGAACCGGTCGTGGGCCACGGCCAGCACAATGCCGTCGTAGCCGCCCGGCTGCGGCGCTGCCACCGGGGTGATCCCGTACTCCGCGCGGGCCTGCTCCGCGTCCACCCACGGGTCGAACACATCGACCCGCATGTTGTATTCCTCCAGTTCCCGCACGATGTCCACCACCCGGGTGTTGCGCAGGTCCGGGCAGTTCTCCTTGAAGGTCAGGCCCATGATGAGCACCCGGGCGTTGTCCACCAGGATGCGCCGCCGCAGCATGGCCTTGACCAGCTGGCTGGCCACGTAGGCGCCCATGGAGTCGTTGAGCCGCCGACCGGCGAGGATGATTTCCGGGTAGTAGCCGATGGCCTGGGCCTTGTGGGTCAGGTAGTAGGGGTCCACGCCGATGCAGTGGCCGCCCACCAGGCCGGGCCGGAACGGCAGGAAGTTCCACTTGGTGCCGGCCGCCTCGAGCACGGCCTCGGTGTCGATGCCCATGCGGTTGAAGATGATGGCCAGCTCGTTGATCAGGGCGATGTTCAGGTCGCGCTGGGTGTTCTCGATGACCTTGGCCGCCTCGGCCACGCGGATGTTCTCCGCCTTGTGCGTGCCTGCGGTGATGATCTGCCGGTAAAGCCGGTCGATCAGCTCGGCCGCCTCGGGCGTGGAGCCGGAGGTGACCTTTTTGATGGTGGCCACGCGGTGGGCCTTGTCGCCCGGGTTGATCCGCTCCGGGCTGTAGCCGGCATAGAAGTCGCGGTTATAGACCAGGCCGGAGTGGCGTTCGAGCACGGGCACGCAGTCCTCCTCGGTGGCGCCGGGGTAGACCGTGGATTCGTAGATGACGATGTCGCCCGGCTTGAGCACCCGGCCGATGGTCTCGCTGGCCGCGAGGATGGGGCCCAGGTCCGGCCGCTTGTTGCGGTCAATCGGCGTGGGCACGGTGACGATGAACACCGTGCACGCGGCCAGCTCGGCCGGGTCGGCCGTGAAGCTGAGCCGGTCGGCCCGGCGCAGTTCCTCTTCGCTCACTTCCAGGGTGTCGTCGCGGCCAGCGTTGAGCGCAGCGATGCGCGCCGGGCTGATGTCAAAGCCGAGCACCGGCCGGTGCGCGCTGAAGGCAACGGCCAGGGGCAGGCCCACGTAGCCCAGGCCGATCACGGCCAGGCGGAGGTCATCCAGGTTGGTTGGCAGGGGGTGGCTCATGGTTGCTCGATGGGTGGCGATGGGTTGGTGAGGCGCGCCGGCGGCGCGGTGCGGGCGGTCCGGAAAACAGTGGTGCCACACTGCCGCAATCAGCGGCCCGAGGCAACGGAAAAGGCGGGCGCACGCGGGGATTTCGCTGGGCTGCGGGCCTGGGCGGGGAATACCCCAAGCTGCGGCGCAGGGACGGGGACAAAAAAGGGGCGCCGCGGCGTGTGCCGGCGGCGCCCGGGAAGACGGGAAGGTGGGGCGGATTTGAATCAGCCGAACCGGCCGGTGATGTAGTCCTCGGTGAGCTGGTGGCGCGGGTTGGTGAAGATGCGGTCCGTGGCGCCGACTTCGACCAGGTCGCCCAGGTGGAAGTAGGCGGTGCGCTGGCTGACCCGGGCCGCCTGCTGCATGTTGTGGGTGACGATGACAATGGTGTACTGGGCCTTCAGTTCGGTGATCAGATCCTCGATGGTGGCCGTGGCAATGGGGTCGAGCGCCGAGCAGGGCTCGTCCATGAGAATCACCTCGGGCCGCACGGCGATGGCCCGGGCGATGCACAGCCGCTGCTGCTGACCGCCGGACAGGCCGGTGCCGGGCTGGTCGAGCCGGTCGCTCACCTCGCTCCACAGCCCGGCCTTGTGCAGCGAGTCTTCGACGATGTCCTGCAGTTCGCTCCTGCTGTTCACCAGGCCGTGGATCTTCGGCCCGTAGGCCACGTTTTCGAAGATCGACTTGGGGAAGGGGTTGGGTTTCTGGAAGACCATGCCCACCCGGGCGCGCAGGGGCACCACGTCCACCTTGCGGTCGTAGATGTCCAGGTCGTCCAGGAGGATCTCGCCGGTCACCCGGCAGCCGGCCACGGTGTCGTTCATGCGGTTCAGGCAGCGCAGGAAGGTGGACTTGCCGCAGCCCGAGGGGCCGATCATGGCGAGCACCTCGTTCTTGCCCACGTCGATGGTCACGTTCTTGATGGCGTGCTTGTCGCCGTAGTAGACGTTGACCTCGCGGCAGGTCATGCGCGGGTTGTCGACGAACTGGGTGCCCACGGTGTCGCGGTTGTCGCGGTCCACGCGGCGGTCCGCGGTTCTGGTCGCGACCAGACGGGCCTCACGGCTGTCCCGGGTGGTGTCAGTGGCAGTGGTCATGGGTGGTTCTCCTGGCGGAATAACGGTTATTTTCAATGAAAACGAATGGTTGGTGGCGTAGGGTGCGCCGTGCGCACCGTTTTTGGCGGAACCCTTGCCATTGCACCGGGGGCATATCAACCGCCCTGGAAGCGCCTTTGTCCCGGTTCCACCCCGGCGGGTGCGATCTTTTGGTGCGCACGGCGCACCCTACCGCACGACCGTGTGTTTCGTGCTGATTGTGTCGCTGTGCTGCGCCCCTGGGTCCGTGATCGTTATCAGTTGATACCCCGGCGGCCCGGCGCACGACGATCGAATAGTCCAAAAACGAATGGTTGGTGGTGTAGGGTGCGCCGTGCGCACCATGTTTTGTCGGTAACCTGGCCACTGCATCGGTGAAAATTTCACCCGTCCCGGAAGAGCTATCGTCTCGGTTACAAGCCGGTGGGAATTATCCTTTGGTGCGCACGGCGCACCCTTGTATCTTGACAATAGTGGTGGTTAGCTGCCACCACCCTGAGGCAGGGTGAGCTTGAGCGCACCCTGAAGGTTTTGACCTTGCGCTGTAGATAAAGCCCCCTGCCTCGCTTCCTCGCCAGCTCGGACACTGAACGGTAGCCAAGGGGACAACCCTGCATGCACAAGGCAAGTGGGCGATGTTGGCCAACTTTATCTGGGGTCTCAGCATGTTCTATCTTGGAATCGATGTCGCCAAAGCCAAACTCGACTGCTGCCTGTTGCTTGATCCCGGCAGCACCAAGCGTAAATCCAAAGCGGTGGCCAACACCACGATCGGCTTTGCCGACCTTCTCACGTGGCTGGCCAGGAAAGGCGTGGGTCCTGACGAACTCCATGTCGTCATGGAAGGCACCGGCGTGTACCATGAGCAGGCCGCCCTCGCCCTGGTCGACGCCGGTGCGACGGTCTCCATCGTCAACCCCGCCCAAGCCAAGGATTTCGGCCGCGGCCTGGCCATACGGACCAAGACTGATGGCGTGGACAGCTTCGTTCTCGCCCGGTACGGCGCTCTCCTCAAGCCGCCCGCATGGCAGCCTCCGGCCATGGAAATACGCGTCCTGCGGGCCCTGCTGGCTCGGCGGGAGGCGGTTGCCCAGGATTTGCAGCGGGAACGCAACCGACAGGAGAAGGCCGAGGCCACCCAGACGCCTGAGCTTATCCGCCAATCCATCAATGATTCCATTGAGTTTCTGCGTCAGCAGCTTGCTAGGCTGCAGCAGGATATCGACGATCACATCGATCGTCATCCCGATCTACGGCGGGACATGGATTTGCTCACCAGCATTCCGGCCATCGGTCGACAGACCGGCTCCAACATGCTGGCCATCATCCGCAGTTACCGGTTTGGTTCAGCCGAACAGCTGGCCGCTTATCTGGGCTTGGTTCCGGTCGAAAGACAATCCGGATCATCGCTTTTAGGAAAAGCGCGGCTGTCCAAGGCCGGTCCATCGCGAATCCGCGCCGTGCTCTACATGGCAGCGGTAGTGGCGATCCGCTACAACCCCCATATTAAAGCCCATTACGAGCGGCTCCTGGCCAAAGGGAAAGCCAAAATGGCCGCATTGGGCGCGGCAATGCGCAAGCTGGTCCACCTGTGTTACGGTGTCCTCAAAACCGGCACGTGCTACCAAGCCGATTATTGAAAAATTGGTTGACCGTTAAGACGGTATCTACCCGCGAACATGCGTAACCGGTTGTTTTTGCGTAGGGTGCGCCGTGTGCACCATCTTTT
>CAZMNU010000125.1:0-5999 GCA_964567725.1 uncultured Desulfobulbus sp.
ATCCGGGGTGATCAAGATATCCTCGCGATTCTATCGGAAAAAGGACGATTGAGCGTCCAGATTACGTTCCTACGCTGAGGCGTGGGAATGATCCACAGGAGTCCTCAATAATGTCTGGCGTGTTCATCTCTCGAGGAATGACCGTTTCTATTCCAAAAGGCGGTTTCACTATTTCGCTTGGCTCCGATGGCAGGCCAGCCTCGAATTTGATGCTCCATGTCCGATTTGATGTTTGCCCAACTTGGTGCGAATTAGCGGTTCGTCACCTCGCTGACGCAGAAGCGCGACGTATTGAGCGCGTTGCGGCATGGGCAGGGACGAATGAAGATCAGAAAGGTGACTCACTAGAGCGCGAGTTCGAAGCGTCAATGCAAGCGATTATGGCTGCGGCCATAGCTCTTGATGCATTTTACTCTATAATTCAAGGACATGTGCAGCTACCACCATCGCTGGTCGAAAAGTGGCGTACCAAGAGAACATCAAGGTATTCACAAGTTACCGAGGTCCTGCGTCGCGGATTTCAGTTGAAACCGAAAGGAACTGCAAGTCTTCGAAAAAACCTAAAAGAAATCTACCGATTACGAGATCTGGCCGTCCATCCATCTGGCAAGATTAAGGCGCCTCTACTGCATCCAGAAATCCAAGTCGGCGTGGAGTGGCGCTTCGCCTGTTTTCGAGCTCAAAACGCTGAAGCGGTTGTCAACGCCGCAACCGGAATGCTTTGGGATTTGGCACATAATGGCAAACCGACTGATGGCAAAATCGTGGAGTACATGAATACGCTACGCACCCGTTTGGTTGAACTCTACCCATTTGGCCATCCAAGTGTGCAAACGACAGTGCCCCCGCCATGATGCTAAGAAGTATTTACCGTTCCCGCGCTGGAGCGTGGAAACGATCAAATGACCATCGAGCGAGGGATGGACTGCACGGATGAATGGCGAGCAACCCAAGAACCCCCTCCATGGAGTCACTCTTGAGAGTGTTGTCGAGAAGCTTGTTGATCACTACGGCTGGGACGAACTCGCCACTAGAATTAACATTCAGTGTTTCAAGAGCGACCCGTCCGTGAAATCCAGCCTGCACTTTCTGCGGAAAACACCTTGGGCCAGAGAGAAAGTGGAGCGTCTGTATCTCTCCACCTTCGTCTTTTCGGGGCGAGCCAAACGAAGAACAAGCAGACGTTGAGGCGTTCCCACGCTGGAGTGTGGGCACGATCAAACAAGCAACAACACCTGTCCCTGAACATCCACAGCACATTTGCCTCAAGGTAACGTCTCCCCTCCCCTATCAGCAAAGGCCAACCCCTGCGACCGAACCCCATGAGTGAACACACCTACGACGAATCCAAGATCAAGACGCTCAGTTCGCTGGAGCACATCCGCAAGCGGCCGGGCATGTACATCGGTCGCCTCGGCGACGGTTCCCACCCGGACGACGGCATCTACATCCTGCTCAAGGAGGTCCTGGACAATGCGGTCGACGAGTACATCATGGGCTTTGGCAAGCGCATCGACATCCACATCGGCGAGGACGGCCTCTGCCGGGTGCGCGACTGGGGCCGCGGCATCCCGCTGGGCAAGGTGGTGGAGTGCGTGTCCGTGATCAACACCGGCGCCAAGTACAACACCGAGGTGTTCCAGTTCTCGGTGGGGTTGAACGGCGTGGGCACCAAGGCGGTGAACGCCCTGTCGGCCCGCTTCACGGTCACCGCCTTCCGCGACGGCCGCGCCAAGACCGCGGTGTTCGCCCGCGGCCTGCTGGTGGAGGAGAGCGAAGGCGACACCAGCGAAAAGAACGGGACGCTCGTCGAATTCCTCCCGGACGAGGAGAGCTTTCCCGGTTACCGGTTCGACCCGCAGTACGTCGAGCAGCGGCTGTGGCGCTACGCCTACCTGAACGCCGGCCTCAGCCTGCACCTGGACGGCGAGGTGTTCCTGTCGAAAAACGGCCTGCTCGACCTGCTCGACCGCGAGGTGAGCAGCGAGTCCCTCTACCCGCCCATCCATTTCGTCGACAAGACGCTGGAATTCGCCTTCACCCACACCGACGACTACGGCGAGTCCTACTTTTCGTTCGTCAACGGCACCTACACGAGCGAGGGCGGCACCCACCTGTCCGCCTTCCGCGAGGGCATCCTCAAGGGCATCAACGAGTTCACCGGCAAGAAGTTCAACGGCCAGGACGTGCGCGACGGCATTGTCGGCATCCTCGCGGTCAAGGTGCAGGAGCCGGTGTTCGAGTCGCAGACCAAGAACAAGCTCGGCAACACCGACATCCGCGGCGCCATCGTCGCCGCGGTCAAGGACGCGGTGGCCACCCACCTGTACAAGTTTCCGGAAACGGCCGAGGTCTTTGTCGACAAGGTGCAGCGCAACGAGCGGGTGCGGCGCGAACTGCAATCGGTGCGCCGCGACGCCAAGGCCAAGGCCAAGAAGATCGCCTTCAAGATCCCCCAGCTCAAGGACTGCAAGTACCACCCGGGCCGCGGCAACGCCTCCAAGCAGGGCCGGGAGAACATGCTGTTCATCACCGAGGGACAGAGCGCCGCCGGCTCCATCGTCAGCGCTCGCGACCCCATGACCCAGGCGGTGTTCTCGCTCAAGGGCAAGCCGATGAACGTGCTCGGCCAGCGGCTCGACGTGCTCTACAAAAACGAGGAGATGTACTCGCTCATGCAGGCCCTCAACATCGAGGAGTCCATCGACGACCTGCGCTACGATAAGGTGATCCTGGCCACGGATGCCGACGTGGACGGCCTGCACATCCGCAACCTGATGCTCACCTTCTTCCTCCACTATTTCGAGCCGCTGATCAGGCAGGAGCGGTTCTACATTCTCGAAACGCCGATCTTCCGGGTGCGCAACAAGGAGCAGACCATCTACTGCTACACCGACCAGGACATGGACCAGGCGATCAAGACGCTCAAGGCCAGGAGCAAGGCGGACCGGTCCATCGAGACCACCCGCTTCAAGGGGCTGGGCGAGATCTCGCCGCCCGAGTTCAAGCAGTTCATCGGCGCGGACATGCGCATCAGACTGGTGCGGCTCGACCGGCTGAGCGAGGTCGGCCGGGTGCTCAAGTTCTACATGGGCAAAAACACGCCGGAACGGAAGCAGTACATCATGGACCACCTGATCGTGAGGCCGGTATGAGCGAGACCAGCGAACGCGAGCGCGGCAAGCTGCACCAGCTGTTCGACACCAATTTTCTCGACTACACCTCCTACGTCATCCGCGAGCGGGCCATCCCGGACGCGGACGACGGCCTCAAGCCGGTGCAGCGGCGCATCCTGCAGACGCTCGCCAACATGGACGACGGCCGCTTCCACAAGGTGGCCAACGTGGTCGGCGAGACCATGAAGCTGCACCCGCACGGCGACCAGTCGATCTTCGACGCGCTCGTCAACCTGGCCAACAAGAACTACCTGATCGACCGCCAGGGCAACTACGGCAACATCTTCACCGGCGACCAGGCCTCGGCGCCCCGCTACATCGAGTGCCGGCTGTCGCCGCTGGCGCGCGAGACCCTGTTCAACAAGGACCTGACCGAGTTCGTCGACTCCTACGACGGCCGCATGCAGGAGCCGGTGCGGCTGCCGGCCAAGATCCCGCTGCTCTTGCTGCTCGGCGCCGAGGGCATCGCCGTGGGCATGGCCACCAAGATCATGCCGCACAACTTCGCCGAGTTGCTCCAGGCTCAGATTGCCTACCTGCGCGGCGAGGATTTCGTCCTCTACCCGGATTTCCCGCGCGGCGGCATCATCGACGTGACCGAGTACAACCACGGCAACGGCCGCATCCGCTGCCGGGTGCGGCTCAACCAGCCGGATGCGCGCACCATCGTCATCACCGAACTGCCGGCAACGATCACCACCCAGTCGCTGATCGAGTCCATCGAAAAGGCGGCCAAGGCCAACAAGCTGAAGATCGCCTCGATCAACGACTACACCGCCGAGAAGGTCGAGGTCGAGATCAAGCTGGCCCGCGGCGTGCTCGCCGAGGAGACCATCGACGCGCTCTACGCCTTCACCGACTGCGAACTGAGCGTGTCACCGAGCCTGATCGCCATCGAGGAGAACATGCCGCGGCAGCTGCAGGTGGAGGACGTGCTGCGCCGCAACACCGACCGGCTGCGCAAAAACCTGCAGACCGAGCTGACCATCGAGCTGGACCGGTTGGAGGCGAAATGGCATGCCCGCAAGCTCGAGCAGATCTTCATCGAGGAGCGGCTGTACAAGCAGATCGAGGAGCAGACCAACTACAAGGCGGTGACCGGCACCGTGCGCGAGGCTTTGGCGCCCTTCGCCGAAGAGTTGCAGCGCAAGATCACCACCGAGGACGTGGAGCGGCTCTTGGAGATCAGGATCCGCCGCATCTCGCGCTACGACATCAACCGCCAGCAGAAGGAACTGCGCGAAATCGAAAAGGGCATCGCCCGGATCAAAAAGGACCTGACCGACATGGTCGGCTTCACCATCCGCTACCTGGAGGAACTGCTCGGCAAATACGGGCCCCTGTTTCCCCGGCGGAGCGAACTGCGCGCCTTTGACGAGGTCGATGCCCGGGCCGCGGCGCTGTCCAACCTGCACGTCGGCTACCACCGGGAAAGCGGTTTCCTCGGCCACAAGGTGAAATTCGAGGACGCGAAGACCGACCTGGAACTGCACTGTTCCGAATACGACCGGCTGCTCATGATTTTCCGCGACGGCCGCTACAAGGTGGTGCCGGTGCCGGACAAGCTCTTTGTCGGCCCGGATATCTACTGGCTGGGGGTGGTGGAGAACAACCTGGTGTTCAACCTGGTCTACCGCCACGGCCCGGAAAACCTGGCCTACGTCAAGCGGTTCGCCATGCCGAAATTCATCCTCAACCGGGAGTACCGCCTGTTCGAGGAGGACAAGCGTTCGGCCATCCTGCTGCTGCTGGTCGGCCGGGAGGGGCTGCGCATCCGCGCCAGCCTGATGCCGTCGGCTCGCGCCAAGCACAATGCGGTGGAGATCGATTTGGACGAACACCTGATCAAGGGGGTGAGCGCCAGGGGACGCCGCATTGCCAACCGGACAGTGCGTCGGGTCACCGATATCACCAACGCGCCGCGCAAACCCGCCGTCACCCCGCTCGAACTGCCGGGCATGACCACCAAGGACGAGGAATGATGGCGGAAACGGTCACCGCTACAGCATCCTGAGCGGCCCGGCAAAAAAAAGGGGTGGCTGCCGCCACCCCGTTCCCATCCTGGCATCGCCGCCCCGTGCGGGCGAGACGCCTTGTCGGCAGGCTATTTGATCCGGATCAGATTTTTTACGCTTTTGACCCCACTGACCGAGCGGGCAATGGCCTCAGCTCTGTCCACCTGGGCCTGGGTCGACACGGCACCGTTGAGCACCACCTCTCCCTTGAAGGTATCCACGTCAACCGCCACGCCGCTGACATCCTTGTCAGCGAACAGGGCAGTCTTCACCTGTGCGGTGATGGTCGCGTCATCGACCACGGTGCCTGTCGTCCGACCGGCCGGGGTCGCACAGGAAACCGTGCACGCCACCACGAAGGCGAAAAGAAGAGCCAGCAGTCCCCGAGTGATTTTTCGTTCCATCGTCCATCCTCCTGTCTGAAAGGTTCGAATCGAAGTCTTCCGGTCGAGACCCGCAGGGGCATCCATCTGCGCGCATGCGCTGCCCCGATCGCAACTTCGCTGCCACAAGCGCGAGCCTGCACTCCTTGGCTCAAGGCTGCATCCCTGCCTTCGTCGATTTGTCGGCGACAACCGGGAGTGATCCTTGTTCTTACCCAACAACCTGATAGTATTCAAGCAGTAAACCGTCTTACGAGGCTTGCTCCTGCGCCGATGACGAAGGGTCGCACCCGTCGAAAAGTGTGGCAGAGTATACCGGCCTGCTTGATTGATTCCGTCCAAAAAAAATCGAATCGGCCCGTTAAAATGACCGCTGCGGTCATCCGGAGCGCAGTGTTGCCGGGACTCCAGACCGAAAATAGTAT
>CAZMNU010000126.1:0-5998 GCA_964567725.1 uncultured Desulfobulbus sp.
AGGCCCATCGGTTTTCTCGACCCGAACGCCCGCATCCCGGGCACGGACATCCGCGTGCAGGACGCCCGCGACGGCAGGTTCATCGGTGCGGAGATCCCGCCCGACCTGCAGCGCCAGTGGATCCAGGGCACCGGCCCGGCGGCCAAGCCCGACGCGCCCGTCCGCTCCAGCCTGCGCAACGTGGCCTACGCGCTGCTCTCCGGCGCGGACGGCTGGATGTTCGACGGCGAGGACGCGCTCGGCCAGATCAGCGCCATGTCGCTGGACAACCAGCGCAGCCTCAAGCTGGCCATTTCCCGCGATCCGCTCTTCCTCGAGGTGGCCGAGCAGGTGGCGGGCGAGATGAACACCTGGTCGCGCGGTTTCCTCGGCCGGGAGATCGTCACCGACTGGCGCGCCCAGCTCGGCTTCACCACCACCATCTTCCGCTGCCGCGGCCTGCACCTGGACGACCGCCACATCCGCGTCCAGGGCAGGTCCCTGTCCGCGGCCATCGTCGACCTGACCCTGTACGTGGTCAACAACTACCAATCGCTCGCCGCGGCCGGGGCCTCCATCGTCCTCTACCTGCCCAAGATCCAGACCGCCGGCGAGGCCGGGTTCTGGAACCGGCTGCTCACCGCCCTGGAAGGCCATCTCGGCTTGGCCGAGGGCACGATCAAGGCCTACGTGCTCATCGAGCAGTTGGAGGCCACCTTCCAGCTGATGGAGATCCGCGCCGCGCTCGGGCTGCACTTCGTCGGCTTCAACACCGGCCGCTGGGACTACATCAACAGCGTCTCGGACGCCAACTGCTGGGATCCCGCCTTCATCAATCCCAACATCGAGTCCGTGCTCATGACCTACGGCTACATGCGCCACTACGAGGACCGGGTGCGCCGGGCCGTGAACACCCCGGACGCGCGCGGCAACTTCGCCCTCTGGCAGGGCGGCATGGAGCCGAACATCCCGGTGGGCTCGGAGGCGGGCGTGGCCAGCAGCATGGACAAGGCCCGCGCCGGGGCGGAGCGCGAGCAGCGCGAGGGCGCCAGCGGCAAGTGGGTGGCCCACTGGAAGATGGTGCACATCATCCGCCCGGTCTGGGAGCAGGCGGGCGCTGCCAACCAGTTGGGCCGGCCCTTCCCGCCGCTGGGCTACACCGCTGCGGACGCGGCCGACCTGACCCTGCTCGAACCTGGCCCGCGCACCATCCGCGGCGCGCGCAACCTGCTCAGCGTGGCCCTGCAGTACGGCAACGCCTTCGGCCAGGGCCTGCAGGCCTCGGCCCTGAAGGCGGCCGACTTCTTCGGCAACGACGACATCCTCTACCTGATGGAGGACATGGCCACCGGCGAGATCCGCCTGAGCATCCTCTGGGAGTGGCTGCACAAAGACGCCACCCTGACCGAGGACGACCCGGAAACCGGCCTCAAGGCGGGCTCGGTGTTCGACGCCGCGGTTTTCGCCCGGCTGCTCGACGAGGAGTATGCCAAGCTGCTCGCAGCCGACCACCGCGACGTGCACGAGGGCTCCAAGACCACCACCCTGCCCATTGCCCGGGCCATTGTCGAGGCCTACGTGACCGACCCGGTCAAGTACCCCTGGTACATCGACCTGCTCAACCTCAACCTCAACAACCACGACCTGGACCTGGCCAGGGCGCGCATCGCTCGCTACATGAACGAGTTCAAAACGAGCGGCACGCGCATCACCGAAAACCTGGACACCGCACCCGCCCACTGAGCCGGGCCGAGCGCAGCCAGACCGGGCGGCGGGTCGCCCCGCCCGGTCCCCTCCCCTTGCCTGTTTCCCTGCCCCCCGTTTTAATTGCCCATTCCTTTCCCCCGGGCGAGCCGGCATTGCCGCCTGTATAAAAAAGGGCGAAGTGCACCGCGCCCCTGGTTCAAAAGGAACCAGGGGGTGCAGGTTGCGATTCGGCTCTTTCAGTGGAACTGATTGGAATACGTAGACAAACCGGAGAAAACGGCCGAGCCGGCCGCATGGAACAGGTTTTGCTTCTGTTCTTGCGAATCGGCCCGGTCCGGGCGCGACAGGGGATGGGCCGCCGCGACCGGATGGCAGTGGCGGTCGGCCCGGAAAGGAAAATCTCGGAACATTAGAGAAAAAGCAATGGGGAAGGCCATGCCGGGGCGAACAAAAAGGGGCCGGGACATGCATCCCGACCCCTTTATATGATGGCGCGCCTGGAGGGATTCGAACCCCCGACCCTCGGATTCGAAGTCCGATGCTCTATCCAGCTGAGCTACAGGCGCGGAAGGGACCGCGGCGGTCAGGCCCGCGGTGCCCGGTCTGTTTACCCAAGTTTGCAGCCGCGTTCAAGCGCTATCGGCCGGCCGGGATGAAATCGGTCCGCACAGGGCCGCACCGTGCGCTGCGGCGGGTCGTGACATCGGCCCCAAGCGGAGTATAGTGGGGAGTACGGCGCTGTCGCCATGTGCCGTCAGATTCACCCCACAGGAAGGAGCCATGCGGACCCACGAGGAAATGACCTTCATCTACCAGGCCCTGCGCATTGCCGAACACGCCCACCGCACCCGGCGGCGGGGCGTGCAGTACCGCAAGGCCCCGGCCGGCACGGACCGGCCGGCCTATTTCGTCCACCTCACCGAGGTGGCCATGCACCTGATGAACTGCGGTCAGGACGCGGAAGTGGTGGCTGCCGGCTTTCTGCACGACACCATCGAGGACACGGACCTGACCGCGGAGACGCTGCTCGCGGCCATCGGCAGCAAACGGGTGGTGGCCCTGGTGCAGGCGGTCACCGAACTGGACAAGGGACAGAGCTGGGAGCGGCGCAACCGCGATTACCTCGACCGGCTGCGCACCGCCGGGCCGGATGTGCTGGCGCTCAGCTGCGCGGACAAGCTCTGCAACATCACGGATATGTGCCTGTACCTGGGACGCGGCCACGACATGCGCGACTTCACCTCGCGCGGCCTGGGCGCCCAGCTGGCCAAGTACGAGGCCCTGGCCGAGGTGTACAGCAAGGGCGCGCCGCCTGCCCTGTTCGAGCCCTTTCTTGCCTGGCTGGAACGCATGCGCGCCTTTGCCCGGCGCTGAGCACCGCTCACCTCCCGCTGGACAGCCGCTCCAGGTATGCCAGCAGTTCGGCCGGGCCGAGGTCGTTGTTGTCGATGCGGGTCGCGCCCAGCCAGGTGCAGGCAATGTGGACAAGGCAGGCCTCGATGCGCTCCGAACGGACCGGGTCACTGCCCATGTAGCGGTCAAAATGATCCACCGTACCGCGGCCGCGCCGGTCGGCCAGACGCTGGACCCGCACCGCGTGGTCGATGTCCAGCACCACGGTTCGGATGCCAGTGGCGCGCATCGCCCCCAGGCCGCGGACCGTGATGCGCGGCAGCCTGATCGCCTCGGCCCGTTCCACCAAATGGCCGCAGGAAATGGCCAGCAGGCGGACAGCGGTGTGGCTGACCACAAGCGTCAGGCCCGCGGCCGGCCGCCGGAACAGGCGCACATCAACGAGCAGGAGCAGGCCGGTGAGCGCGGGCAGCAGCCGGCAGTGGAGCGGCAGGGTGGCCAGGAACAGCCGCTCCAGCCCGAGCCGAAACCAGGATTTGCCCTCGGAGGTGCGCTGCCGGTCCGGCCGGGCGCACAGCCAGCCGCGCCGCCGCTCCACCCGCAGGCCGGCATTCGCGGCCGCATCGCTGACCACGTTGGCGAAATGATCCTTGCCGGCCAGGTCGGTGCCGAGGATGAGCAGGGTGTTCGGAAAGGTCGGTGGCATCGGGTCGTTACGGTTGCGGGTTGGTCGGGACGGAAAACAGCCGGCATCATACCGTGGCCCGGGCATCACCACAACCGCTGTCCCCCTGTCGCCCGGAGGTGACGGGGAAGGGAACCCTGTCCTGCCCGCGGGACAGGCCGTAGTGTCTGTTCAAGGACCGTCGGCTGTCGCCGACGGGAGACATCAACATCCCTGACCGGGCGTCATCGCCCAAGAAGGAGAACCAGCCATGCGCAATCTACTGACCCTGTTCAGTCTTGTCCTGTTCGTCGTCGGCCTCGTGCCGGCCGGCGCAGGCGCACGCACCGCCGACCCGCAGGACCCGGTCCTGGTCGGCCGCATCGCCCACATCGAAGGCAACCTGCTCCGTTACATCGAGGAGGACCGCGACTGGGTGCGCACCGTGCGGGACGCGCCCTTCGGCCTGGAGGACAGCCTCTACGTGGAGAACGACTCCCGCGCCGAGTTCATCATGCCCAACAACACCTGGGTCCGTGCCGGCGAGGACACCCAACTGCAGCTCATCGCCCTCCACCCGGACGCCACCACCCTGGACGTGGGCCTGGGCCTGGCCCGGGTGTACAACAAAAACCCGGACGGGATCGTCAAGGTGACCACCCCGTTCGGTGCGGTGGTGGCCCTGGGCGACACGGTGGTCGACGTCTACGTGGGCGACGAGAGCGTGGAAGTGATCGCCATCCGCGGCACCGTGGATTTCCTCCACGAGGCCACTGACCGCAAGTACGAGGTGCAGGAAGGCTTTGCCTCGATCATCGCCGACAGCGCCACCACCGAACCGGGCAACGGCACGGTGGACGCCCGCTGGGACGACTGGAACGTGCTGCGTGACAGCTACTGGGCCAGACGCATGGACACCACCAGCCGCTCCGCCTACTACCTGCCCGAGCCCATCCGCGAGGAGGCGGCCACGCTCGAGGAGTACGGCCGCTGGGAGCGGGTCAGCTACCAGGGCGCCTACCACGACCTGTGGCGGCCCACCCGGGTGGAGGAGGACTGGCGGCCCTACACCGCCGGCCGCTGGATCGTCTACTACGGCGATCACTGCTGGGTGCCGGACGAACCGTTCGGTTACGTGACCCACCACTACGGCTCGTGGGTGTACATCGACTCGGCCCGTTCCTGGTACTGGGCGCCGCCGGTGGTGCGCGCGGTGAGCCGGACCCCCTCCCTGTTCCTCAGCTTCAGCTGGTACCCGGGCCGGGTGGGCTGGCTGCACGATGACCGCTCCATCGGCTGGGTGCCGCTCGCCCCGGACGAGCCCTACTACGGCTACCGGCACTGGGGCCGGAGCACCACCGTGATCGTCCGCGACCGCGACTACCGGATCGATCTGGGCCGTTACCGCCACCTGCACCAGGCAATCATGGTGCCGCGCGACCGCTTCTACAATGCGCCGCGCTACACGCCGTACGTCCGGCAGACCGTCAACCGCACGGTGATCGTCAACAACTACCGGCCGACCACGATCATCAACAACACGGTCATCCAGAATTTCAACTCGGACCGGGGCCGCTTCTCCGCCTACGCCGGGCGGGTCGAGCGCAAACCGCACGTGTCCACCCTGGAGCGCATTCACGCCAACCAGCGGCTCGCCCGCGAGCGGGAGCGGTTCAACCGCCAGGAGATCGCCCGCGACCTGAAACGGCGGACCATCGCCCCCCTGCCGACAACACCGAAGACCGAGGTGCGCCGGCCGCGGCTCACCACCCGCATGGTGGAGGCGAACCGGGTGGAACGGCCGATGCGGGAGATGTCCCTGCCGCAGCGCGAGATCAAGCCGCGCGAGCGGGAACGGCAGATTCGCCCGGACAAGCGGGCGCCGGTCGGTGTCCGCCAGGAACCTGCATCCCGGGTCAGGTCGCCGCGGGACGAGTTCATGGAGCGCAAGGCGCGACCCGCCGAGGCGAACCGTCAAACAGCACCCGACCGGGAGCAGCGCGGACCGCGTCCGCCGGAGGTGTTCGACCGGAACGGGGCGGACAGGGGCCGCGGGGCCGAGGACCGGATCCGCTCGCCGCGGGAGGAACGGGGCAACGACCAGCGCCTGGACCGACGCCCGCAGGAGCCGCGGGACCGGCAACAGTTGGAGGAACGCAACCGGCGGTTGCAGGCCGAGGACAAACGCCGTCAGCAGGAGGTGCAACTCCAGCGCCAGGCCGATGAGCAGCGCAGGAAACAGGAGGTCCAGGGCCAACGACAGGCCGCCGAACAGCGCAAGCAGCAGGATATCCG
>CAZMNU010000127.1:0-5964 GCA_964567725.1 uncultured Desulfobulbus sp.
GACGTCAGCCTTGGTCTTGGCCAGTTTGACGCCGCCACCCTTGCCGCGACCGCCGGCATGCACCTGGGCCTTGACAACCACCGGATAGCCGAATTCCTCGGCGATCTTCTCTACTTCATCGGAAGTAAGGGCGAGTTTTCCTTTGGGGGTGGGGACATTGAATTTTCGGAATAGTTCCTTGGCCTGATACTCATGAATCTTCATAGACGCATCCTTTTGCGGAGAACCCGACCGAGACCGGGACCCTCCTGATAAATGAATGTTGTGCTACCCCTGTCGACGATGACATTCCTGGCATGCCAGAAAGGCCTGTATTTGATGGCGTGGAAAACGGGCAACCGTGCAGCGGTAATCCTCCCGCGCCGGCCGGATGAGCCGGCGTGGTCCCTAGAGCCGCCACGGTTCCGCCGGTCCAGCCGAAATGCCGGCACCGCCTGCATACCGTGAAAATTCTTGCGAAATGATGGCGATATAACAAACCTGCAAACTGCGCGTCAAGTTAATAGTCAGAAACGCTATCGAGTGGACTCTTTTCGGGATGACCCTACGGCATGGTTGGTAAGAGGGCGCCAGGCCTGACCGCGGACGAAGCGATCCCCCGCAGGATCGGCTCGAACCGCCTGCCGATCCGCCGGGGGTCCCTGGGCAGCACCGTCAACGGACGGCCCTGCGCCGGAGCGCCTGGAGCGAGTGATCTGGAAAATGGACAGAAGTAAGGAGAACCGCTGGAGTCCTGCCGGACGACAGGAGGAAGTGTCGGGGGAGGGTATTTCGTACCCACGGCCTGAAATCTGCCTTGGATGCGCTCTAGAGGCCCGTTCAGACTCCCTGAAACCATTCCGGCAAGAACATTTACTGCAGCCACTTCCGAAAAAAACCACTCAAAACGCGGAAGTTATAACAAGATCGTTGACACGGCGTCAAGTGATAAAATCGGAAAACGGCCGCGCCGGCAGAAGGGCCGGTTCCCCGGCGAACGCGGTCAACGGGAGGCGGCAAAGGCGGCCGGTTCAGGCCTGCTTCTTTTTCTTTTTTTCTTTTTTCCGCTGCACGATGTTGTCGATGGACAACTCCAGGTTATCGATGATGATGCCTGTATATTTCTGGATGTTGTTTTGGATGTAGGTGCGCAATTCGTGCAGTTCGCCGGTCAGGGTCTTGCCGTAGGGCACGTCGATGAACAGTTCGATGCCGTAGCCGGAGCGGCCCATCTTGACCTTGATCTTGCGGACCAGCACCTCGGCGTCGTACTCGTCGATGCAGTGCAGGATCATCTGGGTGAGGGCGGCCTCGGAAATGGACACGCTGCCCCCTTTGCCCTTGTCGTGGAAATCCGGCTGCACCACCGATTTTTCGAAGAAGCGGGAGCGGCGCACACCGTCCTTGTCCTTGCCGCCCTTGAAGAAGATGCGGATCGAGTCGGACAGGATCTGGGCGTAATCGCGTTTCACCTCGATGGCCGGCACCGGAATGACGTGCTTGCCCTCCTCGAACCGCGACTTGATGGCATTTTCGATGTCCTTCTGGCTGGCGATCTCCTCGATCATGATGACCTGGCTGATGGGCGGCAGTTCCAGGGTCTCCGCCAGCTTGGTGACCATCTTTTCCGAGGTGCCGATCAGGAGGATCTTCTTGATCTTTTTCTCCTGGATCATCTGCACCACGCTCTTGCGGTGCTCGGGATCGGTGAACAGGGCGGTCTTGATGGCGCTGATGTAGTTCTTTTCCTGCTTGGCCGACCGGCCGGCGAGGATGGTGGTGTCGTCGATCAGCAGGCCGTCATCGATGATGTAGGGCACCCCGATCTTCTCGGCCAAAAGCTTGGCGCGGAAGCTCTTGCCGGTACCGCTCTTGCCCACCAGGGCGTAGACCTGGATACCCTGCAGCCGTCCCTTGACGCGGCTGAAGAACTGGTAGATCTCCTTGCCGGTGAGGTAGATCCACTGCTGGTCCTTGCTGCTTTTTTCGGTCGTTTCGCTCATGCGTCTGGCTGAAGGAGACTCCGGGAGGCTATCGCGGGGAACGGAATACGGTGGCGGGCCCTCATGGTTTTGCCAGCCACCAGGTGTCGAGCCACTGCTCGTGACTGTAGTAGAGCGGCAGGGTGGACGGATACCGCAGCCGGGAGGTGAAGGCCAGGCGGTGGTTCGCCAGGTACCAGTTCGGCACCAGATAATAACCATGCCACAACACCCTGTCCAGCGCCCGGCAGGCCGTGGTCAACTGAGCCTGGGTGTCGGCATAGATGACCGCGTCCACCAGGGCGTCCACCGCCGGGCTGTGGATGCCGGCCAGGTTCCGCGAACCCTTGCGGTCCGCCGCCTGGCTGGTCCAGTAATCGCGCTGCTCGTTGCCCGGCGACTGGGACTGGCCGAACGAGGTGACCACCATGTCAAAATCGAAGTCCCGGACCCGGTCTGCGTACAGGGCCGGGTCGATGGTCCGGTAATCCACGGCGATGCCGAGCTTGCGCAGGTTGGCCGCATAGGGCGCGATCACCCGCTGGAACGAGGAATCCACCAGCAGGATATCGAAACGGAAGGTTTCGCCGGCCGCATTGGTGAGCACCCCGCCCCGCACCGTCCAGCCGGCCTGTTCGAGCAGGGTTTTCGCCTCGAGCATGTTGGCGCGCAGGCTGTTCGGCGGTTCGGTGGACGGCGGCACCAGCGGCCGGGTGAACACCTCGGCCGGCACCTGGGCGCGCAGGGGTTCGAGCAGGCGCAGCTCGGCCGCATCCGGCAGGCCGCGGGCGGCGTAGTCCGAGTTGGCAAAGAAGGAGTCGTTGCGGGTGTACTGGGAGAAGAACAGCGTCCGGTTGGTCCACTCGAAGTCAAAGGCCAGGCCCAGCGCCCGGCGCACCAGCGGGTCCTGGAAGAGCGGCCGGCGGGTGTTGAACACAAAGGCCTGCATGCCGGCGTTGTTGTGGTGCGGGAAGGTCTTTTTGACCAGTTCGCCGGAATCGAAGCGGCGGCCGGTCAGGTCCCGCTGCCACTGCTTGGCGATGTGTACCATCATGAAATCGAACTCACCCGCCTTGAAGGCCTCCAGGCTGACCACCGGATCCTTGAAGTACTTGAAGGTGATCGTGTCGAAGTTGAACTGGTGGCGACGGGTCGGGTGGTCGGCGGCCCAGTAGGCGGGGTTTTTCGTGTAGGTGATCGACTTGCCGGGCACCACCGCGCTCACCGTGTAGGGGCCGGACCCCACCGGCACGGTCATGGCCCCGTCGCCGCCCGCCGGGTTGAAGGGGTGCTGGGTATAAAACTTCCGACTGAGCACCGGCAGCTGGGTGGCGATCATGTGCAGTTCCCGGTTCGTTCGGGCGAACCGGAAGCGGACCTGCCGCTCGCCGAGGATGTCGGCACCGTCGATGTCCCGGAAGTAGATCTGGTAGAACGGGTGGGCCTGGTCACTCTTCAGGGTCTCCAGGGAGAACTTGATGTCCTCGGCGGTGATCGGCGTGCCGTCGGAAAAGCGCGCCCTGGGGTTGAGGGTGAAGGTCACCGATTTGCGGTCCGGGGCGAGCGCGATATCCTCGGCGATCAGCCCGTACTCGGCAAAGGGTTCGTCCAGGCTGGGCACGGCCAGGGTCTCGAATACGTAGCGGGTCAGCCCGGCCGGCCCGTTGCCCTTGAGGGTGAAGGGGTTCATCTTGTCGAAACTGCCCAGGTCGTGCAGGGTCAGGCTACCGCCCTGGCGGGCCGCCGGATCGACATAGGCGAAGCGGCTGAACTCCGCCGGATATTTGAGGGTGCCGTCGATGCTCACCCCGTGGGCGGCACAGGCGGGGCGCACCGGCAGGCAGACGGCGCACAGGGTCAGGGCAACAACAAGCGGGAAAAATTGTCGAAACATGCGTTCGTGACCGGAGGCAGAGGGGGGCAAAGGCGGCGAGAGGTGGTCGCCGGTGGAGGCCAAAAAGACCGGTTCAGTATACGCAATCAATCCGACAATGTACAGGCGTTCCCACGCCACCCCGGGTCCGGCGGCGGCGAGGAAAAAATTGACGAACCCCGCCTCCGGGTGTAATTATTTCAGATTTCAAGAACATTCGCGGCCGGCCGGAGCGCCGGAAACCCGCACGCCCCTTCCCTTCCCCACTCTGGAGCTGCATCAATGGGACAGACCATCACCGAGAAGATCTTTGCCGCCCACCTGCGCGACACCCCCACGCCGGGCAACATGGTGCTCGACATCGACGTCATCATGTGCCACGAAATCACCACGCCCATCGCCATCATGGACCTGATGGACAAGGGCATGGACCGGGTCTGCGATCCCGCGCGGATCAAGGCGGTGATCGACCACGTGACCCCGCCCAAGGACTCCAAGACCGCGGCCCAGGCGAAGATCATGCGCGAATGGGCGCGGCGCCACAACATCCGTGATTTCTTCGACATCGGCCGCAACGGCGTCTGTCACGCCCTGTTTCCGGAAAAGGGCTTCATCCGCCCGGGCAACACGGTGATCATGGGCGATTCGCACACCTGTACCCACGGGGCCTTCGGCGCCTTTGCCGCCGGCGTGGGCACCACCGACCTGGAAGTGGCCATCTACAAGGGCGTCTGCGCCTTCCGCGCACCCAAGTCGCTCAAGATCGAGGTCACCGGCACCCTGCCCCGGGGCGTGTTCGCCAAGGACGTGATCCTCAATATCATCAAAGAGCTGACCATGGGCGGCGGCACGGACATGGTCATCGAGTTCACCGGCCCGGTGGTCGACGCCATGAACATGGCCTCGCGCATGACGCTCTGCAACATGGCGGTGGAGGCCGGCGCCACCTCCGGCGTATGCCAGCCCGACCTGGTCACCGCCGAGTACCTGTGGCCGTTCATCAAGGACGACTACGCAAGCCCCGCCCAGGCGGCCGAATCCTTTGCCCGCTGGCGCTCGGACGCCGACGCGCACTACGAGCGCGAGCTCACCGTGGACGTGACCGACCTGACGCCTCAGGTGACCTTCGGCTACAAGCCGGACAACGTCAGGGACATCACCGAAATGGAAGGCAGCCCGGTGGACCAGGTGTACATCGGCTCCTGCACCAACGGCCGCATCGAGGACCTGCGCGAGGCCGCCGCCATCCTCCGCGGCCGGACCATCGCCAACAGCGTGCGCGGCATCCTCGTGCCGGCCACCCCGGCCGTCTACTCGCAGGCGCTCGACGAGGGGCTGATCCGGATCTTCATGGACAGCGGCTTCTGCATCATGAACCCCACCTGCGGCGCCTGCCTGGGCATGAGCAGCGGTGTGCTCGCCGACGGCGAGGTCTGCGCCTCGACCACCAACCGCAACTTCAACGGCCGCATGGGCAAGGGCGGCATGGTCCACCTGATGAGCCCGGCCAGCGCCGCCGCCGCCGCGATCACCGGCGCGATCACCGACCCGCGCCGCTTCATGGCCTGACCCTGAACCACAGTGACAAAGGAACCCGATATGAAACAGTTCGGCGGCCCCGCGGCCTTCATCGACAGAAACGACATCAACACCGACGAGATCATCCCGGCCAAGTACCTGACCGAGATCACCAAGAAGGCGCTCGCCCCGCACCTGCTCGAGGACCTGCGCCTGGAGGGCGGCGAGTTCGACCCGCACTCGGCCGAGATGCAGGCGGCCCGGGTGCTCGTCACCCGCGCCAACTTCGGCTGCGGCTCCTCGCGCGAGCACGCGGTCTGGGCGCTCGAGGTCAACGACATCAACGTGGTCATCGGCGAGAGCTTTGCCCGCATCTTCCGCCAGAACATGTTCAACTGCGGCATCCTGGCGGTGGAACTGAGCAAGGCGGACATCGACCGGCTGTTCGCCCTGAACGGCCCGGTCGATGTGGCCGTGGACCTGGACGCCGAGCAGCTGACCGCCACGGGCAGCACGGGCGAGGGCGTCACCTGCCGCTTCACCCTCAACCCCTTTGACAAACAGCTGATCGGCGCCGGCGGCTGGCTGGCCTACGCGGACGCCAAGTATTGA
>CAZMNU010000128.1:0-5900 GCA_964567725.1 uncultured Desulfobulbus sp.
TCGCGGTGGCCGGCAGCCACGGCAAGACCTCCACCACCTCCATGGTCGCCACCATTCTCGCCGAGGCCGGTCTCGACCCGACCGTGGTGGTCGGTGGCAAGGTGCACGGCTTCGGCAGCAATGCCAAGCTGGGCGAGGGCGAGTTCCTCGTGGCCGAGGCGGACGAGAGCGACGGCTCTTTCCTCAAGCTGTCGCCGGTGATCGAGGTGATCACCAACATCGACCTCGAGCATCTTGATTACTATCGGGATATCGAGCAGATCAAGGACTACTTCGTCGATTTCGTCGAGCGCCTGCCCTTCTACGGGGTGGCCATCGTCTGCTTCGACAACGACCACGTGGTGCAGATCCTGCCGCGTCTGCAGAAGCGCATCCTCACCTACGGCCTCACCGAGCAGGCCGACCTGCAGGCGGTGCGGATCGTCACCGGCGGCGGCACCAGCGAATTCACCGTCCGTTTCCGCGACCGCGAGGTGGGCCGTGTCCGCCTGAACCGGCCGGGCCGGCATGTGATCTACAACAGCCTCGCCGCCATCGGCGTGGCCCTGGAACTGGAAATCGATTTCGCGGTCATCGCCCGCGCCCTTGAAGGCTTCCAGGGGGTGCAGCGGCGGCTGCAGGTCAAGGGCGAGGCCGGCGGTGTGCTCGTGGTCGACGACTACGGCCATCACCCCACCGAGATCCGCGCCACCCTGGACGCGGTGCGCGAGGGCTGGCCCGAGCGGCGGGTGGTGGTGGCCTTCCAGCCGCACCGCTACACCCGCACCCGGGCCCTGTTCGCCGAGTTCACCACCGCCTTCCGCAGGGCCGACGTGCTGGTTTTGGCCGACATCTACGCGGCCAGCGAACAGCCGATCGAGGGCATCACCTCCGAGAGCCTGCTGGAGGCGATCAAACAGCACGGCCAGCGCCAGACCGTGCACATCCCCAACCTTGTGCAGCGGCCGGAAGCCCTGCTCGAGGTGCTGCAGCCGGGCGACCTGCTCCTCACCCTGGGAGCCGGCAACATCGTCCAGGCCGGCGAGCAGCTGCTGGCGCAGCTGGAGGGCGGACGATGAGTTCCGTGGCAACGGTCACCAGCACCGCCACCGGGGAGGAACAACCATGGTGATGAACAGCCGGCAGCGCGCCGCCCTGGCCGCCCTGTGCCCTTCGACTCGCTGGGACGTGAGCATGGCCAGCCACTCGACCTTCCGCGCCGGCGGTGTGGTCGAGGCCATGGCCGAACCCGCCGACAGCGGGCAGCTCGCCGCCCTGGTACGCTGGCTGCATCGAGAAGGCGTGGCCTGGCGAGCCATCGGCGGCGGCTCCAACATCCTCGTCGCCAGCCGCTACCACGAGGGCGTGTTCATCCGCCTGCGCGGTTCGGTGCGCGACCTTTGCCCCGAACCGGCTTCACCGCATGAACCGGATCGGACCCGGGTCACGGTCGAGGCCGGCTGCAGCCTGGCCGCCTTTGTCTCCTGGTGCGCCGGCCGCGGGCTGACCGGCCTTGAGTTCATGGCCGGTATCCCGGGCAGCGTCGGCGGGGCCATCCGCATGAACGCCGGCGCCTTTGCCCACGCCATCGGCGAGACCCTGCACTCCGTCACCTGTGTCGGTGCCCAAGGCGAGTTCCGCGAGATGGCCCGGGAAGAGATCGCCTTTGCCTACCGGACCACCCGTCTGCCCGGTGAGCCGACCGAGCGCTGGCTCATCTGTCGCGGCGTTTTTGTCCTCCAGCGGGCCGACCAGCAGGAACTGACCGCCCGCTGCCGGGACATCGTCGCCTGCCGGCGGGAGAAACAGCCGGCCGGGGTCGGCTCGGCCGGGTCGTTCTTCAAGAACCCGGAGGGCGATTTTGCCGGCCGGCTCATTGAACAGGCCGGGCTCAAGGGATTGACCCGTGGCGGGGCCATGGTCTCGCCCAGGCACGCCAACTTCATCGTCAACACCGGCGGCGCCGAGCCCGAGGACATCATCGCCCTCATGCAGGAGGTGCGCGAGCGGGTGTTCACGCACAGCGGCGTCCTCCTCGAACCGGAGGTCCATATCCTCTAACCGGGGACGCGTGGGACAATGGCGGTCTATACCCCCCGCAAGATACCGCAGCGTCCCCCCCGGAGCGGCGGCCGCAAACGGCGCTCCCTTGGCGAGGTCCTGCGCATCCTGCTGCGACGCAGGACCAGGACGGCCCAGTACAGCACCGGGGCGGTGGTCAGCGGGGCGCAGCGGCTGTGGAAATGGAAGCGCCTGTCACGCACGACCCTGCTGGCGCTCACCCTCTGCGGCGCACTGGTGACCGGCCTGTGGTTCTCGTACCAGGCCCTGATCCGATCCGACATCTTCCGCCTGAGCGACATCCGCATCAGTGGGCTGAAGGTGGTGACCGACCGGCAGATCCTCGACCTGAGCGGGCTGCAGCACGGCGCCAGCCTGCTCCAGTTCCGGCCCAAGGCGGCGGCCGCCCGGATCGCCACCCACCCCTGGGTGCAGCAGGTGGACATCAGGACCCGCTGGCCGTCCACCCTGGTGATCGAGGTTCGCGAACAGCAGGTGCTGGCGCTGGTGAACATCGAGGGCGAAAAGGAGCGGCGTCTGCGCTACCTGAACCGCGACGGCCAGGTGTTCGCCGAGATCGAGCCCGGCCAGGACATCGACCACCCGGTGATCACCGGGCTGGTGGCCGGGCGGGACGTGGTCGCCGACACCCTCGTCCGGGGCGGCCTGGCCGAGGCGGCGGAGACCTTCCTGCGACTCGCCGCCCGGGGGCACGCCATCCTGCCCCTGCAGGCGGTGAGCGAGGTGCACCTCGACCCTGAAGAGGGGCTGATCATCTATCTGGCGGACCGCCCCTTTCCGATCTATTTCGGCCGGGACCGTCTGCAGACAAAGTATTACCGGCTGATCAGGGTGCTGGATCAGCTGTACAGCAGGAAACAGATCGATACCGTGAAAGAAATCAGAATGGACTACGCAGATGATAAGGTCTTGGTTGTCGGATCACAAACCGACGGATGAGGATGTGGAGGAACAGGAACCGCGTGAGCCCGGGGAGCTCGTCGCCAGCCTGGACATAGGCACCACCAAGGTGTGCGCCATGATCGGCGAGGTCTTCGACGACCGGGTGGAGATCATCGGCGTCGGCACGGCGGCCTCCTCGGGCATGAAGAAGGGCGTGGTGGTGAACATCGAGTCCACCGTCCAGTCGATCCGCCAGGCGGTGAACGCGGCCTCGGACATGGCCGGCTGCGACATCGAGAGCGTCTATGTGGGCATCGCCGGCAACCACATCAAGGGGTTCAACTCCCCCGGCATCATCGCCATCAACAACCAGGAGATCAAGGAAAAGGACATCGAGGCGGTCATCCAGGCGGCGCAGACGGTCAAGATCTCCGACAACCAGCAGATCATCCACGTGCTGCCGCAGGAGTACATGGTCGACGACCACACCGGCATTCAGAACCCGCTGGGCATGACCGGCGTGCGCTTGGTCACCAACGTGCACATCGTCACCGCCGACGTCACCGCCCTGCACAACGTGGTCACCAGCTGCAACCGGGCGCAGCTGGCGGTGGCCGAGATCGTACTCGAATCCGTGGCCTCGTCACTGTCCGTGCTCAACAAGGACGAGATGGAGCTGGGCGTGGCGCTCATCGACATCGGCGGCGGCACCACCGACCTGGCGATCTTCTGCAACGGCACCATCAAGCACACCTGGGAGCTGGCGCTGGGCGGCAACAACCTGACCAGCGACCTGTCGGTGGGGCTGCGCACGCCCCTGCAGGAGGCTGAGGAGCTGAAATACCTGTACGGCGGTGCGCTCGCCTCGATGATCAAGGAGAACCACATCATCGAGGTGCCCACCGTCGGCGACCGCAAACCGCGCAAGGTGTCGCAGCGGATCATGGTGGAGATCCTCGAGGCGCGCATGGAGGAGATCCTGCAGATGGTCAACAAGAACATCAGCGCCTCCGGGTACCGCAACCGCATCAACGCCGGCATTGTCCTCACCGGCGGCACCGCCCTGTTGGCCAACATCGTCGAGATGGCGGAGCAGGTGTTCGACCTGCCGGTGCGCATCGGCTACCCGCAGGGCGTGGGCGGCCGGATCGAGGATATCCGTTCGCCCCGGTGTACCACCGGGGTGGGACTGGTGCTGTACGGCAGCAAGGCCAAGACCTACGTGCCCAAGGAGCGCGGCGGGATGTTCAGCCGGTTCAAGGGCTGGGTGAAAAATATCGTTTAATACGGCAGAGTTTTCCTTTTAGTCGGCCCGAAGATGATGGTATAGAAGGCTGGGGAAATCAAGGAATATCTTTCTGGGGAGAGACGCATGGCTTTCAGGATAGCGGAAGAGGAGTCTGTGGCTGTGATCAAGGTGATCGGCGTGGGCGGCGGCGGCGGCAACGCCATCAACACCATGGTGGAAAACCGGTTGACCGGCGTGCAGTTCATCGCCGCCAACACGGATATGCAGGCGCTGGAAAAATCCCGGGCCGACATCCGCCTGCAGCTGGGGCCCGGTATCACCAAGGGTATGGGGGCCGGCGCCGAACCGGAAATGGGGCGGGAGGCGGCCCAGGAAAGCTACGAAGACCTGCAGAACGTGCTCAAGGGTGCGGACATGGTGTTCGTCACCGCCGGCCTGGGCGGCGGCACCGGCACCGGCGCGGCACCGGTGATCGCCAAGCTGAGCAAGGAGTCGGGCGCGCTCACCGTGGCCGTGGTCACCAAGCCGTTCTACTTCGAGGCGAAAAAGCGGATGCGCAACGCCGAGGCCGGCTGGGAGAAGCTCAAGGAATATTCGGACACGATCATCACCGTGCCCAACGACCGGCTGCTCAGCCTGATGAACAAGAACTCGACCCTGGTCAACATGATGGAGATGGTCGACAATGTTCTGCTCCAGGCGGTCAAGGGCATCACCGACCTGATCAACCTGCCGGGGCACATCAACGTCGACTTCGCCGACCTGAAGACGGTCATGAAGGAGGTCGGCCCGGCCATCATGGGCACCGGCACCGCCTCCGGCGAGAACCGCGCCACCGAGGCGGCCAAGCGGGCCATTGACAACCAGCTGCTCGAGGACGTGGGCATCGACGGCGCCCGCGGTATCCTCATCAACATCTCCGCGGCCAAGGAGACCCTGACCATGAACGAGTTCATGGAGGCCTCGGCCCTGATCCAGGAAAAGGCGCACGAGGAGGCCAACATCATCATCGGCGCCCTGTTCGACGAGTCGCTCGGCGAGGAGCTGCGGGTCACGGTGATCGCCACCGGCATCTCCAGCATCGAGGAGCCGGAGATCTCCCAGCTGGAGGTGGTGCGCAACCGCCAGCCCCAGCAGCTGCCCAAGTCCAAGCAGGGCCGGCTGGCACGGATCTTCGAGGAGGAGACGGCCCTGCCGGAGAGCCCCGGCACCCCGGTGACCATCGCCAAGCCGAACGCGCTGCCCAAGGGGCTGCCGCGCATGCCCAAGCCGATCTTCGACGACAACGAACGCACCGAGTTCGACGAACCCGCCTATCTGCGCAAGAAGGCGAATTGAACACCTGCCGGCCGCCTTGTCCTCGGCGGCGGTCGGACCGGCAGCCGGCCGGACGCGCAGGGGAATATCGCCACGATATTCCCCTGCTCCCTTTCCGGGCCCGCGCCCCGGTCCCCCTGCCTGCGGCCCCGGGCCCATGGACTGACCATGCAGACTGATTCCCCCGTATTTTTCACCCCCGGTCCTTTTCCTTGCCGTCCGTCCTGACAGGAGAACAGGGCACGGTCCGCAAGAAGTGGACGGGCAGGCTGCCCGTGGCCCTGCTCTACGCCAACACCTACCCGGTGGCGGTGTCCAACCTCGGTTACCAGTTGGTCTACACCCTGCTCAACCGCCTGGACGAGGTGGTCTGCGAGCGGTTCGTCTACCC
>CAZMNU010000129.1:0-2666 GCA_964567725.1 uncultured Desulfobulbus sp.
ACTCAGGGCCTCCTGAGAAAAAAAGAAACAGGTTTATATGATGGTTCCCACGCTCCAGCGTGGGAACCCAGGCCGAGGCGCTCCAGCGTCTCGCCAGCAACATGCTGGAGTGTTTCTCGGCTGGAAACGCTGCTCAGGCAGCGCACAGCGGCTTGATGCGGCGCACATCGTCCTTGACCGCAGCCTGCGCGTCCCACAGGTCGACTGCGCGTTGCAGGTTCAGCCAGAACTCCGGTGAGTTGCCGAAGAGCGCCGACAGGCGCAGCGCCATCTCGGGCGAGAGCGCCCGCCGCTCGCGCAGCAATTCGTTCACCGTCTGCCGCGACACCCCGAGCGCCTCGGCCAGGTTGGTCACAGTCAGGTCGTAATCCGGCATGAAGTCCTCGCGCAGGACCTCACCGGGGTGGGTGGGCCGACGCTTCATCGGGGTTTCGTTTGGGATGCTCATTGTTTCTTCCCTTCAGTGGTAGTCGCAGAACTCGACATCGTAGGCGTCACCGTCTGTAAACCGGAAGCAAAGGCGAAATTGGTCGTTGACCGAGATCGAGTACTGCCCCTGACGGTCGCCTTCAAGCAAATGGAGGCGGTTGCCGGGCGGGACCTTGAGATCCTCGACCCGCGCGGCCGCGTTCACCTGTTCCAGTTTGCGCGCAGCTCGCTTTGCCACCTCCGGTGGCACGCGGCGCGCTTTGCCTGTCAGGTACAGCTGCTGCGTCTGCTTGTCGGCGAACGTCTTGATCATGAATTATTTGTAACGTGTCACGTGATGCACGTCAATGGCGGGGTCGCTGAACAGTGAAAATCAGGGAACTCGGGGGACGGCTTTTCCGAGCGTTCCCGCCCTGGAGCGCGGGAACGGTGTGGTGACGCTCCGGCGTTGCCGGATTGCAATCCGCTCTATTTTCCTGTGCGCACGAAATCCTCGAATTTCGGCTGCACCATGCAGCAACCGCTCATGCAGTCGCCCACGGCGTTGATCTCCGCGTCCTCCAGATCGATCAGGGCGGCGATGACATCACCCTCGTCCTTGCCGGCAAAGACGCCGTCAGCGGTGTACCAGCCCGACCCTTGCCGGAACTGAAAGCGGCTGTGCACTTCGGCGAGCTGCTGTTCCCGGGATAAATCGATGAATTTTTTCTCGGCCATGGTTCTCCTCGCAGGCTGGCTTTGTTTATTTCAGGTGCGTCGGGAAGCACCACCTGGTGTTGGCTGGGACAGGACGCTGGAGCGTCCGGGGCCACGTTCCCACGCTGGAGCGTGGGAACGATCAACGGACGAAACAGGCGCCGATTCAGGCAAGCGGGGACCTGCCGCCGCGGGTCAGATCGTCAGCAGTTTTTCACCGTTGCGCAGCAGTTCGGTGAGCGGCACTCCCCAGTACTTGACCTCGATCTGCAGATCTTTCAGCTCCTGGGTCAGGCCCAGGGCCTGTGCACACGCCTTGCAGGCGGAGATGTGCACGCCGGCGTCCAGGGCCTCCCTGATTTTTCCCTGGATGGCGGTATTCTCGCACACCAGTTTGGCGGTCGCGCCCCAAATGATGAGCGTGACCTCTTCCCACCAGCCATGCACAAGGGCGTTGGTCGCGTACATGAAGACCATGTTTTCCGCGGTGATCACGTTGTCGTTGGTCCACAGGATGTACAGACGGTTGTTTGCGCTCATTGCTCTTCTCCTTGTTGTGCCTCTTTTTTTGAACGAAAGAACATTGTCGACCTTCGCTGTCGGACAGCCGAAGCGGCCCGGCGGTGGCGACTGGCCTCCGATCCGCCGCAGGGGCCGTGCCGGGGCTCCCGCCCTTATCCTCCCCCCTCACCCGGCCGCCGCCTGCGTGTCCGGCTGGAGGGCGGCAAGCGCCGTGAAGATTTCCTCGACGAGCGCATCCCGGCCGGCGAACAGCGCGTCCGGGCCGCCGGCGTGCAGGTGGCTGAACGGCGGTTCGTAGAGCGCCTCGGCGGTCATCACCCCGCGGGCGGTCAACTGGTCGATGACCATTTCCACGAAGCGCATCTGCGCCACGTTCAGGCTGCGGTCGTGGAGAAACCGGGAGAACGCCGCCTGCGCGGCGCTGCGGTCCAACCCCACCAGGCTGCGCACGAACCACGGGAACGACGGCGCGCCGCTGCGGGCGAGCAGGTTGGCCAGGAGCGCCTGGCCGTCGTCCGCGCCGATCTCCACCAGGGTGCGCTCCAGTTCCGCCAGGTCGTCCGGGCTGAGCGGCCGGTTGGCGCGCAGCCGCCCGATGGCCGCCTCGTCCTGGTGGCTGCGCAGGTAGTCGCGCACCTTTTTCTCGTACTGCACGCCGGTCATCTTCGGCATGTACACCGCTTCCTGCTCGCGCACCGCGAGCACCGAATCCTGGAAATCCGTGTACACGATGGTGCGTTTCTTCCGGTCGATGAACGGCGCCAGGGACCGCAGGCGCAGGCGCAGCTCCTCCAGCCGGGCCAGGCTCATTCCTTCCCAGAATTCGGATTCCTGCAGGGCCGCCAGGTAGGCCAGTTGCGCCCGTACCGCCGGTATCGCCGCCTTCTCCTCGAGCAGCATGGCCATCTCCACCACCTGCTGCCGCGACCGCTCCAGGCTGTGCTGGTCCTGCTCGGCCAGGGCCAGCTGCATGCGCAGGGCAATCAGGTCGAACAGGCGCGAGGCGATGTCGTCCTCGG
>CAZMNU010000129.1:2766-5838 GCA_964567725.1 uncultured Desulfobulbus sp.
CGCGGAACAGGCGCACGCCCAGCGGCACCGCGTCGCCCGCCTCGATCCCCCGCGGGTTCTCGTGGAAAAAGTCGAAGTTGCCGCAGAAGTCGAACACGCGGAAATCCTCCTTGTCCGCGCCCGGGCCGAACAGCCCCGGGCACAGGCGGGTGCCCCGGCCGATCATCTGCCAGAACTTGATCTTCGAGTACACCGGCTTGAAGAACACCAGGTTGGCCACCTCGGGCACGTCGATGCCGGTGTCGAGCATGTCCACCGAGATGGCGATGTGCGGCTCCTTGTCCTGCTGCGAGAAGTCGTCGATCAGGCTCTGGGCGAATTTGGCCTGATGGTCGATGACCCGGGCGAAGTGGCCCTTGTGGTGCGGGTAGTGGTGGTTGAAGCGCGACTCGATGAACACCGCGTGGTCGTGGTTGCGGGCAAAGATGATGGTCTTGGCCAGCCGGTCGCCGCCGGCCACCTTGTGGCCGTGCTCCATCAGGTGCTGCAGCACCCGGTCCACGGTGTCGCGGTTGAACAGCCAGCTGTTCACCGCGCCGGCGTTCACCCGGGTGGGCAGGCCGCGCTCGTCCGCCTCGTCGCCCCAGTCGATGCTCTCCCACTGGGCCTTTTCCTCGTCGCTGAGCTGGTCGTAGTCGATGCCCTCGCGGGGGAACTGCAGATCCACCTGCTGCACCCGGGGCGGCACCAGGAAGCCGTCGGCCACCGCGGTCTCCAGTTCGTAGGCATCGGTGGGCACGCCCGGTTCCAGCTCGAACAGCTCGTAGGTGTTCCGGTCCACCTCCTCGCGCGGGGTGGCGGTCAGGCCCACCAGCAGGGCGTCGAAGTAGCGGAAGATCTCGCCGTACTTCTGGTAGACCGAGCGGTGCGCCTCGTCGATGATCACCAGGTCGAAATACCCCACCCCGAAACGGGGGACGCCGTCGTCGGTCTGGTCGATCAGGTTGAGCATGGTCGGGTAGGTGCACACGTACACCCGCCCCTCGGTGTGCTTTTCCGTGACCAGGTTCACCGGGCTCGATTCCGGCAGATGCGTCTTGAAGGCGCCCGCGGCCTGGTTCACCAGGGAAATACGGTCGGCCAGGAACAGGGCCCGCTTCACCCAGCCGGCCCGCTGGAGCACGTCCACCAGGGCGATGGCGGTGCGCGTCTTGCCGGTGCCGGTGGCCATGACCAACAGCGCCTTGCGCCGCGCCCCGGCGAACTGGGTGAAGATGCTGCCGATGGCCCGTTTCTGGTAATAGCGCTCGACGATGCTGTCGCGGATGCGGCGCACCTCGGGCGTCTGCTGCTGGCCGCGGCGCAGGACGAGCCGCTGCAGTTCGTCCCTGGTGTAGAACCCGGCCACCTGGCGCGGCGGATAGGCGAGGTCGTCCCACAGCCAGGTCTGGTAGCCGTTGCTGAAAAAGATGATCGGCCGCCGGCCGTGCATCTGCTGCACGCAGTCGGCATAGAGTTTGGCCTGCTGCTGGCCCGCGGTGGCGTCCACCGTGGTTTTCTTGGCCTCGACCACGGCCAGCGGCAGGCCGTCCTCGCCCCAGAGCACGTAATCCACCGCGCCCGCGCCCGAACCGGTGGGCATGCCCGTGACCGGGTATTCGCGGTCGCGGGGATGGTCGAGCGGCCACCCGGCCCGCCGCAGTTCGACATCGATCAGCAGGCGGCGGGTGTCGGCCTCGGAGTACTCGTGGGTATCGGGCACGGCCGCGGCGCGGGCGCGGATCGCGGCCAGCTCGGCGCGCAGCTGCTGCAGTTCCGCGTCCACCGCGTCGCGCTCTTGCTGTTCCTCGAGCGCGCGCCGGTTGTGCTCGGCCAGTTCGGCCGCCAGCCGCTCCAGTTCCTGGCGCGGCACCACCTCGCCCGGCTGCGGGGGCTGCGGCACCAGGGCGTCCTGCCAGCCGGGGACGCGCACGGTCGGGTCCGGTGCATAGGTGCGCGCCAGCCAGCAGCAGATGTGGTGCAGCTCGCGCACCGCCTGCAGGGCCTCGGGCCGCTGCACCGGCCGCGGGTTGTGCACCGCCTGGTTGCCGACCTTGTGGATCGCCCGCGCCTTGTGGAACACCGCCTGGGGCAGCAGGTTCTGCAGGGTCGGCTCGTGCAGCAGCGCGGCCAGCCGGGTGTCGTAGGGCATGCGCAGGGCCGGGTCGTGGCGGAAGAGCCAGTGCACCAGCGTCTCCAGGGTGAAGCGGGCGTGGAAGCAGGCGGCCCGCGGATCGCCGTGGATCTGGCCTTCCGCGGCGTGGGCGGCCTCGGCGATGACCTGGAACGTCTCCGGCAGGAAGGCGAAGTTGCTCATGTGCGATTCCTCCGGGCGGTGCGCACCCTGTGCAGACGCTCGGTGAACCCGCCTTGTTCGACAAAGGTCGCGGCGAGCCGCTGGATCTGGCGATCGAGCAGATAGCCCGCCACCGTGGCCAGGGTCAGGATCGCGTTGGCGGAAAGGGCCGGGTACAGAGTGGACGGAGGGGACGCAGGCGACGCAGTGGCCTGGCCCGATCCTGCCGGCCCGATGCCGTCCGTCGCCTGAGAAAGGTCGCTGGCTGTTGCCATGATCCACCGCGCCACGTCATCCGCGCTTTGGCAGTGGGCGTTCACCAGGGCCTGCCGCAACGGGTCGTGGCGCTCCCAGCGGGGGAGCCGGCGCTGACGCAGAAAATCCTCGTAGTCCAGTTTCAGCTCCTCCAGGCTGGCCCGGGCCACCTGGGTCAATTTCAGTTCCATTTTGCTGGAAGTGGCCGCCGCCTCCGAGCCCTCGGCGATATTCTGCACGCCTGAACGCGCCGCCTGCACCATCTGGTCGTGGGTGCGGCTGCGCCGATCGATAGAGCGATCGCAGAACCGCACCGTCAGGTCATAGACCAGCTGCGCCACCTGAAAACTCTGCAACTTCCGATAGCCGCCATGTACCGCCAGAACAGATGGACCGGCGTTTGCGGCAGGATTCCGGGCTGGACCGCCGATTCCACTGCGCCCACCGCCCCCGCCGCCTCCACCCTGTCCACCACCTCCACTGCGTCCACGGTGTCCACTTGGTCCAGTCATAACGCCCCCTTGAAGGCCCGGTCCTGCAGC
>CAZMNU010000130.1:0-5701 GCA_964567725.1 uncultured Desulfobulbus sp.
CTGCCCCGCCAGGGGCTGGAGGCCATTCAACTGCGCCGGCTGCAGCTGCTGGTGCACCGGGTGTACGACCGGGTGCACCCCTACCGGGCGAAGATGGACGCGGCCGGGATCAAACCGGCGGATATCCGCAGCCTCGCCGACCTGCGCCACCTGCCCTACACCACCAAGGACGACCTGCGCGACAACTACCCCTTCGGGCTGTTCGCCACCCCCATGGACGATGTCATCCGCGTGCACGCCAGCTCGGGTACCACCGGCAAGTCCACCGTGGTCGGCTACACCCAGGCGGACATCACCCTGTGGGCCTCGGTGATTGCCCGCTGCCTGATGATGGCCGGGGTCACCCGGGGCGACATGGTGCACAACGCCTACGGCTACGGCCTGTTCACCGGCGGCCTCGGCGCCCACTACGGCATCGAGGCCCTCGGCGCCACGGTCATCCCGGTGTCCGGCGGCAACTCCAGGCGCCAGGTGACCATCATGCGCGACTTCGGCTCCACCGTGCTCATGTCCACCCCCTCCTACGCCCTCAACCTGGCCGACGCCATGAGCGATGCCGGCATCAGCCCGGACGATCTCAAGCTGCGGGTGGGCATCCACGGGGCCGAACCGTGGAGCGAGAACATGCGCGAGGAGGTCGAGCGCAAGCTCGGCATCAAGGCGCTGGACATCTACGGCCTGTCCGAGGTCATCGGCCCGGGCGTGAGCATGGAATGCCTCCACTCCAAGCGCGGCATGCACGTTCTCGAGGACAACTTCCTGCCCGAGGTGATCGACCCGGAGACCCTGGAACCGCTGCCCTGCGGCGAGACCGGCGAGTTGGTGTTCACCACCCTGACCAAGGAGGCCTTCCCGCTCATCCGCTACCGCACCAAGGACATCTCCCGGCTGTTCCTCGAGCCCTGCGGCTGCGGCCGCACCCTGGTGCGCATGGACAAGGTCACCGGCCGCACCGACGACATGCTCATCATCCGCGGTGTGAACGTCTTCCCGTCGCAGGTGGAGCACGTGCTCATGGGCATCGAAGGGGTCGAGCCCCACTACCAGATCGAGGTCAGCCGTGAAGGCAACCTCGACGTCATGGCGGTGCTGGTCGAGGTGAGCGAGCACACCTTCTCCGACGAGATCAAGGTGCTCGAACGGCTGGCGCAGAAGATCCGGGCGGAGATCAAGGACATGCTCGGCGTCACCTGCCAGGTGAAGCTGGTCGAGCCCCGCTCCATCCAGCGCTCCGAGGGCAAGGCCCAACGGGTGATTGACCGAAGGAAAAGCTAGCTGTTCAGGCAGATAAGCCTGTCAGCTGAAAGAGGTTTGGCCTGGCCAGATGGTCTTCAGGAAATGGGAGGCTCTGCACATGGGCTGCACGAGAAGAGTTCAAAAAGCGAAAGGCAGGGATGTTCGGACAAGAAGTTTTAAGATCACGATAGATTAAATGGCAGGGTTTTCCTCCACGGCAAAGCACCTCAGACCATCTACCTGAGAAGAGTGGTTTTTGCTAAAAGACTATCCACCGACAGACTATCCACCTAAAAACCGGAGGAGACTATGCGGGTAGAGCAGATTGCGGTATTTCTCGAGAACAAGTCCGGCCGGCTGGCGGAGATCACCCGCATCCTGGCCGAAAACGACATCAACATCCGGGCCCTGTCCGTGGCCGACACGGCCGATTTCGGCATCCTCCGCCTGATCGTCGACAAGGTTGACCTGGCCAAGGAGGTGCTGCGCGCCGGCGGCTTCACCGTGGGCAAGACCAACGTGATCGCGGTGGAGGTTCCGGACCGTTCCGGCGGCCTGGCGAGCGTGCTCAAGGTGGCCCACCAGGCTGACCTGAACGTCGAGTACATGTACGCCTTTGTCAACAAGAGCGGCAGCAACGCGGTGCTCATCTTCCGCTTCGACGACATGGACCGGGCCATCGAGATCCTGCAGCAGGCCGGCTTCACCCTGCTCACCGGGCCGCAGATCTGCGCCCTGTAGATACCGGCACACCGCCGGCCGCCCTGCCGCCCTCCGGCGGCCGGGACTGATCAACCCTTTCATGCCATTCGGGGGAACAGCATGAACAAAGGAATGCGACGCATTGTCCTGGGATGCGCGGCCGGCCTGGTGCTGGCGGCGTCGACATGGTCCACGGCCGCGGCCGCCATCAAGGTGGGGGCGATCTTCGCCGTGACCGGGCCGGCCTCGTTTCTCGGCGGACCGGAGGCGCGCAGCGCCGAGATGGCGGTGGCGCGCATCAACCGCGAGGGCGGCATCAACGGCGAACAGGTCGAACTGATCGTCAAGGACTCGGCCGGCAGCCCGGAAAAGGCGGTGTCCTTTGCCAAGCAGCTGATCGAGGAGGAACGGGTGGTGGCGATCATCGGGCCGTCCACCTCGGGCGAGTCCATGGCGGTGAAGAAAATCGCCGAGGACGGCCGCACCCTGCTCATCTCCTGCGCCGCGGCCGAGGTGATCGTCGACCCGGTGGCCCGCTACGTGTTCAAGACCCCGCAGAAGGACAGCTTCGCCGCGCGCAAGATCTTCGCCGAGATGCAGCGCCAGTCCATCACCACCATTGCCGTGGCCAGCGGCAACGACGGCTTCGGCAAGGCCGGCAAGGAACAGCTGGAAAAGCTGGCGCCCGAGTTCGGCATCCAGGTGGCCCTGTCCGAGACCTACGACAGCAAGGCCACCGACCTGAGCGCCCTGGTGGCCAAGATGAAGGCCAACCCGGCCATCCAGGCGGTGGTCAACTGGTCGGTGGCCCCGGCCCAGGCGATCATCGCCAAGAACATGCGCCAGGGGAACTGGCGGGTGCCGCTCTTCCAGAGCCACGGTTTCGGCAACATCCGCTACGCCGAGGCGGCCGGCGCCGCCGCCGAGGGGATCATCTTCCCCTGCGGCCTCTTGCTGGTGGCCGAGAGCCTGCCGGATGAGCACCCGCAGAAGGCGCTGCTCATGCAGTACAAGACCGAGTACGAGACTCTGCACAAGGAAGAGGCCTCGGCCTTCGGCGGCTATGCCTATGACGCCCTCAACATGGTGGCCGCGGCGGTGCGCACCGGCGGAACGGACCGCGCGCGGGTGCGCGACGCGCTGGAAGGGTTGAAGAATTTTTCCGGCGTGGGCGGAGTGTTCTCCTTCTCGCCTGAGGACCACAACGGGCTCGACATCGACTCCTTTGCCATGATGACGGTCAAGGACGGCAGGTTTATTCTCTACCAGGAACAGTGAGGCACCCGGGCGAACGTCCACCGGCGTTCGCCCGCCTCACCAGGCACCCATGAGCCCGGATCTCTTTTTCCAGTACCTGTTCGCCGGCATCACCTACGGCTCCATTTACGCCGTGGTCGCCATCGGCTTCAACATCATCTACAACGCCACCGGCATCATCAATTTCGCCCAGGGCGAGTTCGTCATGCTCGGCGGCATGATCGCCATTTCCCTGCTGCCCTTCCTGCCCCTGCCGCTGGCCGTGGCTGCGGCGGTGGCCATCACCATGGTTGTGGGCGGGCTGATCGAGGTGCTCTTCATCCGCTGGCTGCAGAGCCCGTCGGTGCTGCGCATGCTGATCATCACCATCGGCATCTCCATCCTCCTGCGTGAGTCGGCCCTGCACCTCTGGGGCGAGTCCATCCGCAGCCTGCCCTATTTCTACGGCAACGAGGTGACCACCCTGCGGGTGGGCAGCGTCCACCTCTCGCCCCAGGTACTGTTCGTGCTCGGCGCCTGCGCCATCATGGTCGTTGGCCTGCACCTGTTCTTCCGCGCCACCCCGGTGGGCCGGGAGATGCGCGCCTGCGCCGCCAACCGCACCGCGGCGCAGCTCTGCGGCATCAGCACGCGCAACATGGTGACGCTCTCGTTCATGCTCAGCGCCGGCATCGGCGCCCTGGCCGGCTGCGTCATGTCCCCGATCACCTACACCCAGTATGATTCCGGCACATCCCTGGCCATCAAGGGGTTCACCGTGGCCATCCTCGGCGGCCTGGGCAACAGTGGGGCAGCGGTGGCCGCCGGCCTGCTGCTCGGGGTTATCGAGGCCTTTTCCGTGTCCGTGGTGCCGCTCGCCTTCCAGGACGCCATTGCCATTGCCATCCTGCTGCTCATCCTCTTTGTCCGTCCCCATGGACTCTTCGGGTCCAGCGAGGCGGCACGGCTGAAGGATTTCTGATGCGCGCCCGCTCCCTCCTCGCCCTGGCAACGCTCGGCCTGCTGACCGTGGCCATCCACCTGCTCACCGTGGTCACCTCCACCCAATTCTACCTCACCCAGCTGACCATGGCCGCCTACTACGGCCTGGTGGTCATCGGCCTGGGCGTGCTCATGGGCTATGCCGGGCAGATCTCCATCGGCCACGCCGGGTTCTTCGCCATCGGCGGCTACCTGGCCGCGGCCCTCACCACCCGCAACCTGAGCGGCCTGGAGCAGGTGCTGCCGCTCGCCACCCTTGATTCGCTTGGTCTGCTGCACCACGGCCAGGATCTCTACGGAGACGTGCTGCTCACGGTTTCGCCCTGGGCCGCGGCCCTGTGCGCGGTGAGCGCGGCCGCGCTGATCGCGCTCGCCATCGGCATCCCGGTGCTCAAACTGAAAGGCCATTACCTGGCCATGGCCACCCTGGGCTTCGGTACCATTATCTACCGGCTGCTCCTGGCCTCACCCTATTTTGGCGAGGCGGACGGCATCTCCGAGGTGCCGACATTTACCCTGCTGCCCGCCGTGGGCACTCTGGGCCCGCTGGTGGTCGGCGGCAGCCCGGCGCTTCGGGTGATGAACTACTACCTGGCCTGGGGTGTGCTGCTCGTCGGCATGCTCCTCCTGCTCAACCTGATCCGCTCCCGCGCCGGCCGGGCGCTCAGGGCCCTGCACAGCTCCGAGGAGGCGGCCGAGGCCGCGGGTGTGGACACGGCCCGCGCCAAGCTCAGGGTGTTCGTGCTCAGCGCCGTGTACGCGGCCGTGGCCGGGGTGCTGCTCACCCATTACAACGGCGGCATCGGCCCGAGCGAGGCCTCGGTGATGAAATCGGTGCGCTACGTCGCCCTGGTGGCGGTGGGTGGCATGACCAATCTCTGGGGCACCCTGCTCATGGGCGCGGGGTTGACCTTCCTCTCCCTGCGCGGTGTGTTCGGCACCTACGATGACGCGGTGTTCGGCCTGATCCTCATCGCGGTGATGCTGTTTGCGCCCGAGGGCATCCTCAGCCTGCGCCGAATCCTGCGCGGCTGGCTGCCGGGGACACGGTCATGAGCGCCCTCCCCCTGCTCGACCTCTCCGCGGTGCACAAGCGGTTCGGCGGCCTGCACGCGGTCAACGACGTCAGCTTCGGTGTGCCTGCCGGCAGTATCAAGGCGGTCATCGGCCCGAACGGCGCCGGCAAGACCACCCTGTTCAACCTCATCGCCGGCAACCTGCCGGTGAGCGCCGGCACCATCCGTTTCCAGGGCGAGGATATCCAGGGCCGCAAGCCCCACCAGATCGCCCGCCTGGGCATGGCCCGCACCTTCCAGAACATCAAGCTGTTCCACGGCATGACCGCGCTCGAGTGTGTCATGGTCGGCCGGCACGTGCAGAGCCGGGCCGGGTTCTTCTCCGGCCTGCTGGCCCTGCCCTCCACCTGGAGCGAGGAACGCGCCATCCGCGCCCGCTCGCTGGAGCTGCTCGACCTGCTCGGCATCGCCGACTGCGCCGACATCGAGGCCACCAGCCTGGCCTTCGG
>CAZMNU010000131.1:0-5464 GCA_964567725.1 uncultured Desulfobulbus sp.
AGCGTGCATAAATCGGACTGTCTGTCGTCTGCCTGTTTAATGATCATCGTCTTGGATAAAGAATAGGTCCCAGAAAAAGGGATCGAGGAAAAGGTTTGGTAGCAATCAGAAAATACAAAGAAGGTAGTGAACAGAAAAAAGCCGCAGAAGCGAAACGCTCCTGCGGCTTTTTTATGCCCAGTCTGAATCAAACCTCCGGCGGATCCTCTCCCATCAGATACCGGTGCATGTTCAGGGCGGCCTGTTTGCCCTGGCCCATGGCGCTGATCACCGTGGCCGCGCCGGAGACGATGTCGCCGCCGGCGAACACGCCCGGTTTGGAGGTCATCATGGTGGTCGGGTCGGCGTTGATGGTGCCCCTGCGGCCGAGTTCGATCTCCGGCGCGGTCTGCGGCACCAGCGGGTTGGGCTGGTTGCCGATGGCCACGATGATCGTGTCCGCCTGCACGATGAACTCGCTGCCCGGCACCGGCACCGGTCGCCGTCGGCCGGAAGCGTCCGGCTCGCCCAGTTCCATGCGCAGACACTCCATGCCGGTCACCCGTTTGCTGGCGTCGGTGAGGATGCGCACCGGGTTGGTGAGCAGGTGGAAGACCACGCCCTCCTCCTCGGCATGGTGGATCTCCTCGCCCCGCGCCGGCATCTCCTCGCGGCTGCGGCGGTAGACCACGATCGACTCCGCGCCCAGCCGCAGGGCGGTGCGCGCCGAGTCCATGGCCACGTTGCCGCCGCCCACGGTGATCGCCCGGTGGGGGCGGATGGGCGAGGTGGCGAAGCGCGGGAACTCGATGGCCCGCATCAGGTTGGCGCGGGTGAGGAACTCGTTGGCCGAGAACACGCCGATGGCGTTCTCCCCCGGGATGCCCAGGAACACCGGCAGGCCGGCGCCGGTGGCGATGAACACCGCGTCGAACCCCTGGTCCATGAGCTGGCCGATGGTCTCGGTCTTGCCGATCACGTGGTCGGTGTGGATGGTCACGCCCAGCCGCTTGAGGCCGTTGATCTCGTACTGGACGATCTCCTTGGGCAGGCGGAACTGGGGGATGCCGTACATGAGCACGCCGCCGGCCAGGTGCAGGGCCTCGAACATGACCACCTCGTGGCCCCAGCGGGCCATCTCGCCGGCCACGGTGATGCCCGCCGGCCCGGCGCCGACCACGGCCACGCGCTTGCCCGTGGCTGCGGCCTTGACCGGGTCGGGCACGCCGCCGTGCTTGCGCGCGTAGTCCGCGGCGAACCGCTCCAGCCGGCCGATGGCCACCGGGTCGCCCTTCTTGCCGAGGATGCAGCCCGCCTCGCACTGGCTCTCCTGCGGGCAGACGCGGCCGCACACCGCCGGCAGCGCGGTCTGCTCCTTCAGCTTGAGCAGGGCGTCGACAAACTTGCCCTCGGCGATCTTCTTGATAAAGGCCGGGATGTTGATGTTCACCGGGCAGCCCGCCACGCAGCCGGGCTTCTTGCACTGAATGCAGCGCGAGGCCTCGAGCATGGCGGTCTCTTCCGTGTAGCCCCGCGGCACCTCCTCGAAATTCGTGCGGCGGCGGCGCGGGTCCTGCTCCGGCATGGGCTGGCGCGGGATCTTGGGTTTGCCCTTGGCTTTGCTTGGCCCGGCCTGGGCCGGTTTCGGCTCGTTCGTGTTCATCGGGTTCTCCGCGGGTTGTGCACTGTATCGACCGCTTTCATCGAATGGGCTCGGGTTTGTAGAGCAGGGCGTTCAGGTCCACGGTCTGCGACAGGGCCTGCACCTCCTGCGGGGCGTAGGCGGTCCGGCGCGAGGCCAGCTCGTCCCAGTCCACCAGGTGGCCGTCGAAGATCGGCCCGTCCACGCAGGCGAATTTGGTCTGTTCACCGATGGATACGCGACAGGCGCCGCACATGCCGGTGCCGTCCACCATGATCGGGTTGAGCGCCACCAGGGTGGGGATCTTGAGCGTTTTGGTCAGGTCGGTGACCATGCGCATCATGAAGGTGCAGCCGATGGCCACGCACTGGTCCACGCGCTCGCGCGCCGCCACCTGCTCGATCACCTCCTGCACGCCGCCGCGCACGCCGCGGCTGCCGTCTTTGGTGGCCACGATCAGCTCGTCGCACACGCCGCGCAGCTGCTCTTCCATGTAGACCAGGTAGGCGGAGCTGGCCTCGACGGCCACGATCACCCGGTTGCCGACCTCGCGCAGGGCCCGGGCCAGCGGCAGGATGGCGCCGATGCCGTAGCAGCCGCCGCCGAGCAGCACCGTGCCGCGTTTGACGATGTCCATGGGCATGCCCAGCGGACCGCTCACGTGGGCGATACGGTCGCCGGTCTTGAGTGCGGCCAGTTCGCGGCTGGAGCGGCCGACCTCCTCGATCACCAGCGAAATCCAGCCTTCCTCCGCGTTCCAGTCCACCAGGGTGAAGGGCGAACGCTCCGAGGTCTCCCGGGCCATGAGGATGATGAACTGGCCGGGCCGGGCGAATTTCGCGATCGCCTCGGCCTGGATGCGGAAGTAGTGCATGTTCGGCACGATCTCGCGCTTCTCGAGGATGGCGAAGCCTTCGCCCGCCACCAGTTCGGCCGGTTCGGCCGGGGTGGCCGGCAGGCCGAAGGCGGCCAGTGCCGGGACGATGTCGGCCAGCAGGTGGCCGCGGTAGCGCATGGGCAGCTCGCGCACGTGCTGGCGCGGGTTGCCCGGGAAGATGGCCGGTGCCGGGTCGTTTTCGATCAGCGGGGTGATCTCGTCCACCCGGGCGAAGGCGAAGTCCGCCTCGCCCAGGGCCTGGCCGAGGTCCGCGAGGATGGCCCACTCGGGCCGGGCGTTGCCCGGCGCGCGGCTGACCCCGGCCAGGTTCTTGACCGTGCCGGCCGCGGTGCGGAAGGTGCCGCCGGTCTCGCTGAGCACGGCCGCGGGCAGGACCACGGTGGCGTGGTCGGCGGCGGGCGAGGGCAGGCAGTCGATCACCAGGCTGAACGGCACGGTCCGCACCAGTTCGGCCGGGACCAGGTCGCCGTTGGTGACCAGGGCGCGGAGCGTGCCCTGTTCGACCTCGCCGATCAGGGCCTGCACGCCGCTGTCATCGTTGCCGGCCGAGGTGGACAGGAGCATGAGCCGGCCCCCGAGCCGTTCGGCCAGGCGGCCGTAGAGGAAGCGGTCCTCGCGGCTGGTGGTTTCGCTCACCGCGAAGACGATGGCCCCGGCGGCAGCGCGCAGTCCTTCCGCGGCAACCGAGAGGGCGGCCTCCCAGTCGGTGGGGATCAGGTCTTCGCCCTCGCGCACCTGCGGCCGAATGAGCCGGTTCGGCGCGCCGACGATCTGCGCCAGGCCGAAACGGCCGAGTGCGCACAGGCTGTCCGCTGCTTCGAAGCCGGTCATCACCGCGGCCAGCAACTGCCCCTTTTTGCTCTCGGCGTTGATCGAGCAGCCCTCGCTGCACAGGATGCAGGTGGACGGGGTGGTGGCCTCCGCCTTGCCGTGCCAGCGGGCGAACCGGTCGGTGAGCGTGCCCGTGGGGCAGATGTCGATGCAGGCCCCGCAGAACACGCAGCCGGAGAACACGTGGCTCTTGTCAAAGGCCGTGCCGATGCGCGCCCACTTGCCCCGGTTGATGATGCTGATCGCCGGCTGGCCGTGGATCTTCTCGCAGATCCGCCAGCAGCGGCCGCAGAGGATGCACAGGTTGTAGTCGCGGTCCATGAACGGGTCGTCGCGTTCGAGCGGGTAGCCGGCGTACAGGGTGGACAGGTTCAGCTCGCGCGAGTCGGCCTGCAGCACCATGCGGCGCAGGTCGCACTCGTCCCGGTTGGCGCAGAAGCCGCAGCGGGTGGAGCGGGCCGCCTTGGTGGCGTTGGGCCGGTATTTCTCGCACTCCTCGCGGTGCACGCAGACCAGGCAGCTGTTCGGGTGGCCCGAGAACATCAGCTCCAGGGTGCGGTTGCGCAGGGTGGTGAGTCGCGCGGACTGGGTTTTCACCTGCATGCCCTCGGCCGCCGGGGTGGTGCACGAGGTGGGATAGCCGCGCACGCCCTCGATCTCGACGATGCACATGCGGCAGGAACCGTAGGGGTTGAGGTCCTTGTGGTCGCAGATGGTGGGGATATGGATGCCGGCGGTACGCGCGGCCTCCAGAACGGTCTTGCCTGCCTCGACCTCGACCGTGCGGCCGTCAATGGTCAAACTGATGCTGCCCATGCAATCTCCTTGAATGTGTATCGCTTGCCGATGGGTGTCCCGCAAGTGTGGTCTAGCTGACCAGCACGGCCTCGAACTTGCACGCCTGGCGACAGGAACCGCACTGGATGCACAGCTCCTGGTCGATCAGGTGCGGCTTTTTCTTCTCGCCGCTGATCGCCCCCACCGGGCAGGCCCGGGCGCAGGCCATGCAGCCGGTGCAGCGGGCCGGGTCGATATCGAAACGGATGAGCGCCCGGCAGGCCCCGGCCGGGCATTTGTGGTCCTCGATGTGGGCCCGGTATTCCTCCTCGTAATACTGCAGGGTGGTGAGCACCGGGTTGGCCGCGGTCTGGCCGAGGCCGCAGAGCGAGGCGTTCTTCATGGTGTCGCCGATGCGCCGCATGGTCTCGATCTGGTCGAGCGAGCCGCGGCCTTCGGTGATGTCCGTGAGGATGCGCAGCAGGTGCTGGGTGCCCATGCGGCAGGGCACGCACTTGCCGCAGCTCTCGTTCTCGGTGAAGGTGAGGAAGTAGCGGGCCATGTCCACCATGCACGATTCCTCGTCGATGACGATCATGCCGCCCGAGCCCATGATCGAGCCGACCTCGGCCAACCGCTCGTAGTCCACCGGCAGGTCGATGAAGTCCGCCGGGATGCAGCCGCCCGAGGGGCCGCCGGTCTGCACCGCCTTGAACCCCTTGCCGCCGAGCACGCCGCCGCCGATGTCCTCGATGATGGTGCGCAGCCGGGTGCCCATGGGCACCTCGATGAGTCCGGTGCGGTTGATCTTGCCGGCCAGGGCAAAGGTCTTGGTGCCGCGGCTTTTCTCGGTGCCGAAACCGCTGTACCAGGCCGCGCCCTTTTCCAGGATGGCCGAAACCGCGGCGAGCGTCTCCACGTTGTTGATGTTGGTGGGCTTGCCGAACAGGCCGGCGTTGGCCGGGAAGGGCGGCCGCGACCGCGGCATGCCGCGCTTGCCCTCGATACTCTGCATGAGCGAGGTCTCCTCGCCGCAGACAAAGGCGCCGGCGCCTTTCTTGATCTTGATCTCGAAATCGAAGCCCGAGCCGAGGATGTTTTCGCCGACAAAGCCGAGTTCGCGCATCTGGCCGATGGCCGCCTGCAGCCGCTCGATGGCCAGCGGGTACTCGGCCCGGCAGTAGACGTAGCCGGTGGAGGCGCCGATGGCGTAGCCGGCGATGAGCAGCCCTTCGAGCACCGCGTGGGGATCGCCCTCGAGCAGGGAACGGTCCATGAATGCACCCGGGTCGCCCTCGTCGGCGTTGCAGATCACGTATTTCTGCTCACCCCTGGCG
>CAZMNU010000132.1:0-5454 GCA_964567725.1 uncultured Desulfobulbus sp.
GCGCAGTTCTTCCAGCAGCGGGGCGGCGCCGGCGACCAGGCGGGCGTCGAGCAGGGCCACCTGGAAGGGGAAATCCTCCCGCGCGAACCGCACCGCCTCTTTGACCGTGCGCACGCTGTGACCGACCTCGTAGCCGGCGTCCCAGAGCGGATAGAGCAGGGCCCGGGCCGCGGTCTGCAGGGCCTCACCCGCGCGCTGGTCGTGGAGCAGGAGCAGATCGATGTCCGAGTATGGGTAGAGTTCGCCCCGGCCGTAGCCGCCGAGCGCAACCATGGCCACCTGGCCGGGAATCTCGCCGGCCGCCCGGGCCCGGTCGAACTGCTCGACGATGAACGCATCCGCCAGCGCCGCGTGGCGATGCAGCAGCTCCCGGCCGTCCAGGCCCTGCCGCCACTGCTCGGCCAGCTCCTGCTGGCGCGTGCGGAGCGTCCCGGTCATTTCAGACCGCCTCGGGGCCGGTCTCGCCGGTGCGCACGCGGATCACCCGCTCCACCGGCAGGACAAAGATCTTGCCGTCACCGATCTTGCCGGTGCGGGCCACCTTGAGGATGGTGTCGATCACCTGGTCGACCTGCTCGTCGTCGACAACAACGTCCATCTTCACCTTGGGGATGAAGTCGACCACGTACTCGGCCCCGCGGTAGATCTCGGTGTGGCCTTTCTGGCGACCGTAGCCCTTGACCTCGGTCACGGTCATGCCCTTGATGCCGAGGCTGTTGAGTGCCTCCTTGACCTCGTCGAGCTTGAACGGCTTGATGATGGCTTCTATTTTTTTCACAATTGTTCTCCCTGTTGCAATTTCCGTCGTCCGGGCGACCGACCCGACCGCCCCTAGTTGTAGGCCGTCTCCGAGTGTTCGCTGCGGTCGAGCCCCAGCAGTTCGTCCTCCTCGCTGACACGCAGGCCGAGCATGCGGTCGGTGAGCTTGAGGATCAGCCAGCTGACCGCAAAGGCATAGGCGCAGACCACGATCACGCCCATCGCCTGGACGAGCAGCGGGCCCATGCCGCCCCCGGCGACCAGTCCGTCGACCCCGCCGGGGTTGACCGCGCGGGTGGCGAACACGCCGAGCAGCAGCGAACCGACCACCCCGCCGACTCCGTGGATGCCGACCACGTCGAGGGAGTCGTCGAGTTTGAAACGGCCCTTCAGGTTCACCGCCAGGCAGCAGACCGCGCCGGCGACCAGGCCGATGGCAATGGCCGCGTTCGGCCCGACAAAACCGGCGGCCGGCGTGATCGTGGCCAGGCCGGCAATGGCCCCGGAGGCGGCCCCCAGGGTGGTCGGTCGGCCGAGCCGCACCCACTCCACCGCCGTCCACATGGCCATGCCCGCCATACCGGCCAGGTGGGTGGCGACAAAGGCCGTGGCCGCGGTCGCGTTGGCCGCCAGGGCGCTGCCGCCGTTGAACCCGAACCAGCCGAACCAGAGCAGGCCGGTGCCGAGCATGGTCATGGGCAGGTTATGCGGCATGAAGCTGGCATGGCCGAAACCCCGTCGCGGGCCGATGACCAGCACCGCGGCCAGGGCCGCCATGCCGCTGGTGGCGTGCACCACCAGGCCGCCGGCAAAATCGAGCACGCCAAGCCGTGCCAGCCAGCCGCCGCTGCCCCACACCCAGTGGCAGACCGGGTTGTAGACGACGAGCGCCCAGAGCAGACTGAAGACGACAAAGGCCGGGAAGCGCATCCGCTCGGCAAAGGCCCCGGCGATCAGCGCCGGAGTGATCACCGCGAACATGCACTGGTAGATCATGAACACCAGGTGCGGCACCGTGGTCGCGTAGGTGGTGCTGGGCTCGGTGCTCACCCCGCGCAGGCCCGCCCAGGCGAGGCTGCCGATGAAGCCGCCCAGGTCCGGACCGAAACTCAGTGAATAGCCGACCCATACCCACTGCAGCGACACCAGGGCGATAAGCACCAAGCTCTGCATGATGGTGGCGAGCGCATTCTTGCTCCGCACCATGCCCGCGTAGAACAGGGCCAGGCCCGGGGTCATGAGCAGCACCAGTCCGGCTGCCGCCAGGACGAAGGCCGTATCCGCACCGTTAATCATCGCCCCTCCATCTTGAACATTCTTGTCATAAAATTTTCTTTATTGCAACAGGTAATGTACGAAATATTTTAACCGGGCGACTGGCAGCCCAACCGGACGGTTGGTCGCCCCACCGAAAAACCCCTCGAACCGGTCGCAAAAAAGACAACACATCAACGAGGTGGACACCCAGCCCGCCCGGCCCGCGCAGCAGCCGCCCGCTGTCGGCGAACCAGTCCGCTTGAAACAGGGGCCAAACCGGCCGGACCGTGACACCCAGGCAGCAACACGGCGTACCTTGCTTAATTCAAAAGGAATGCCAGAAAATGTTTTTCTTGTAACAGCAGGAAATAAAAGAGAGAAAAGAAAAAATCGCGGGGCTGGGGCCGGCAGGATGATACATTTTTGTCACCATTTAGAAAAAATGGCACAAAAATGTCTTGAAAGGTTTTCCCGTCCCACCGGGTTTGACAAACCGGGAGACGGGCGGTTTAATGCTGCAAAAGGCTGTGCGACAAGGCCGGCCTTCACCCGGGCAGCGCCTGCCGGAGGACATGCATCCTGCCGACACCAGCCTGACCAGACTCTCCTCCAACCATCACCCGGCGCAGGGCGCAGACATGAGCACAGAACGCAGACGCTATCTCAGGCCGGAAGCACTGAACCTGCTGGACTACCTGGTGGTCGACGCCCAGGGCCGGCAGGGCGAGTACTCCATGGCGCGCACCCTGAACGTGAGCAAGGGCGGCATCCTCATGGAAACGCACATCCCCCTGCCCAGGGGCCAACAGGTGATGATCACCCTGGGCCTGCACGACCAGCTCATCGACGTGATGGGCCGCATCGTCTACACCGCCGAGGAATCGGGCCGTTTTCAGAACGGCATCGAGTTCTTCCACCTCACCGACGGCGACAAGCGCATCCTCGACCGCTACGTCACCGCCTTCAACGACCGCCACGGCGACCCGGCCGACGGCCGGTCGCACCAGGCCGCCAGCGGCTGATCCCCCTGCCCCCGCGGTTCGACTCAGACCGCGGAGCGGCCGTATTCGTCGTCGAAACGGACGATGTCGTCCTCGCCCAGGTAGCTGCCGATCTGCACCTCGATCAGTTCCAGCGGAATGACCCCCGGGTTCTCCAGCCGGTGGATGGTGCCGCAGGGGATGTAGGTGGCCTCGTCCTCCTTGAGCAGGAAGGTTTGCTCGCCGTTTTGGATCTTCGCCGTACCGGTGACCACCACCCAGTGCTCGTGGCGATGGTGGTGCATCTGCAGGCTCAGGCGCGCCCCGGGCCGCACCGTGATCCGCTTGATCTGGAAGCGGTCGTGCACCTCCAGGGTGGTGTAACTGCCCCAGGGCCGGTACACGGTGCGGTGGACGAGGAACTCGTCGCGCTTTTCCTTCTTCAGCCGGGTGACGATCTTCTTCACGTCCTGGCTGCGGTCCATGGAGGCGACCAGGACCGCGTCCGCGGTCTCCACCACCATGGTGTCACGCAGGCCCACCGCCGCCACCAGGGTATGCTCGGCGCGGATGAGCGAATTCTCCACATCCTCGAGAAGCACGTCGCCGCGCACCACGTTGCCCTGCCCGTCCTTGGCCGACACCTCCCACAGGGCCCGCCACGAACCGATGTCGCTCCAGCCGATGTCCGCCTCGACCACGGCCGCCACCCTGGTCTTCTCCATGAGGGCATAATCGATGGAATCCGCCGGCGAGGCGGCCATGGTGCCCGCGTCGAAACGGAAGAAGGGGCCGTCGGTGGTACCGCGGCGGACCGCCTCGACCATGGCCGCGGCGATCGTGGGTGCGTGCAGCTGCATTTCGGCCAGGAGGGTGTTGGCGGTAAAGGCGAACATGCCGCTGTTCCACAGGTAGGTGCCGCTGTGCAGGTAGGCCTCGGCCGTGGCCAGGTCCGGTTTTTCCTCGAACCGCGCCACCCGGTTCCCCTCGCCCCGGGCGATGTAGCCGTAGCCGGTCTCCGGCCGGTCCGGGACGATGCCGAAGGTGACGATCGCCCCCTGCCGGGCGAGCACCACCGCCTCGGCCACGGCCCGGGCAAAGGCCCCGGTGTCGAGGATGAGATGGTCCGCCGGCAGGACCAGCATCACATCGTCGCCGTGCCCCTGGGCGGCAAGGTACTCGGCCGTGCCGCAGATTGCCGGGGCGGTGTTCTTGCCCAGCGGCTCGAGGATGATGCGGCAGTCACCGGCCAGGCCGAGGTCCTCGACCTGGCTCCTGGCCATGAAGCGATGCTCCTCGCCGACCACGATAATGGGCAGGGCCGCGTCCTCGAGGGCCGCCACCCGCTGCACCGTGGTCTGCAGCAGGGAGAGATCGCCGGTCAGGTTGATCACCTGCTTGGGATAGAGTTCGCGGGACAGCGGCCAGAGCCGGGAACCGGTGCCTCCGGCCAGGATGATGGGTTGAAGGGTCACCGGATCACCTCGGGTTGAGAGAAGGGGGAAAAAACGAAGATTGTCGTTCTCGTAAAAAGCCACGAGAACGACGTTCTCTTGCTTCATAACAGGCTGTTTTTGCGAAGCGTAACTTTGCGGGTTTTGACTTTTTACGATGCCATCAAGATTCAGGCGCGGATCATTTCGAGCAGTTCCGCGGTACGGCGGCGCAGGAGCGGCTCGTCGCCGCGGGTCTCCACGTTCAGCCGCACGACCGGCTCGGTGTTCGAGCAGCGCAGGTTGAAGCGGAACTCCGGGAATTCGACGGACAGGCCGTCGGTGCGGTCGATCACCCCGTGGGCGTAGTGACGCTCGACCGCGGCAAGTACCGCGTCCGCGTCCCGCACCCGCGAGTTGATCTCGCCGCTCACCGGATAGGCGGCCATACGCTCGCCGACCAGGGCGGAGAGCGGCCGGCCGGTATCGCTCAGGAGCCGGCAGACGAGCAGCCAGGGGAGCATGCCCGAGTCGCAGTAGCCGAATTCGCGGAAGTAGTGGTGGGCCGACATCTCGCCGCCGTAGAGGGCATCGAGCTGCCGCATGCGCTCCTTGATGAAGGCGTGGCCGGTGCGGGTCATCACCGGCTTCCCGCCCGCGGCGCGGACGATCTCCTCTGTGTTCCACACCAGCCGCGGGTCGTGGAGGATGGTCGCGCCCGGATGCAGGCGCAGCAGGGCCTCGGCCAGGAGGCCGACGATGTAGTAGCCCTCGATGAACCTGCCGGTCTCGTCGTAGAGGAAGCAGCGGTCGAAGTCGCCGTCCCAGGCGATGCCCAGGTCGGCCTGGTGGTGGCGCACCGCGTCGGCGGTCACCTGCCGGCGCTCGGGCAGGAGCGGGTTGGGCACACCGTTGGGGAAGTTCCCGTCCGGTTCGTGCTGCAGGCGGATGAATTCGCAGGGCAGGCGCGCGGCCAGCAGGTCGACCACCGGGCCGGCGCAGCCGTTGCCGCTGTTCACCACCAG
>CAZMNU010000133.1:0-5410 GCA_964567725.1 uncultured Desulfobulbus sp.
ATGAGGCGCATCCTTGTGGTTTTCTCTTCAAAGTCGAAGATGCCCTTGGTGGTGAGGAGCCGATAGGGGCCCTGACCCTGCATGCCGGCTTTCTCGCGGGCGCCGGGGCTGCCGTCAAGGTGTCCGGGGCTGGTAATGTACGACAGCTTTTCGTTAAATTTTTTCTTGTCGTGGGGCACGATGAGAATGGTCCGTTCGCAGGAGGCGGCCATGTCGCTGGCGCCGCCGCTGCCCGGAAGGCGGACTTTGGGTTTTTTGTAGTCTTCGGGGAAATTTCCCATCATGGTGGAGTTCAGGTTGCCGTACATGTCAACCTCGGCACCGCCGATGAAGCCATAGTCGGCAAAACCGCGCTGGGTCAACTCAAAAGCGGCGTTCAGTCCTTTCATGTAGGAGGCGCCGGTGCCGGTCTTGGAATCACCAACCGAGATGGGCAGACCGTGTTTCAGGGGCGGGCCCATGGCCCCGGCCTCGAAGACCGGAATCAGCCCGGGCGCATGGGTGAGGCTTGCCAGGAGCGAGGCGACCATGGGGAGGCCCGTCCCGACAAAGACGATTTTATTGTCTTCCAGTACTTTTGACCCCGCCACAACGATGATCTCTTGGGCGGTGTAATCTGTAGAAACTGTCATGATGACTCCTTGTCTGTAGGTTCCGGGAGGTTCCGCTTCAATTATGCAAATACGGCGGGCGATCAGGCCAGTCGCTCGCAGTGAACCGCCTCGGCGGCCTTGGCGGCGAGCAGTTTCGAGACCGGGAAGAGATCCAGGTACTGCTCAAAGTTTTCGACGCCGAAGATATATTTGTCATAGAAAGCTTTCAGCCCGTCGAGCGACCCGCCCTTGGCGATGGGTGCAATGAGTCCGAGGAGTTCGCGGATGTGATCGCCCTCGAAATAGTAGTGGCGGCGGCATGCGCCCGGGAAAGCGCCGTACGGAACGTGAACGACCGCGTCGACTGCCGGGAAGGGGATCAGGATGTCCTTCGGGCTGCTGACGATCAGTTCATGAGATACCAGCTGTTCGCAGGTGACGATGGTGTGGGCCGAGGCCATGGCGATCTCGGGGCAGGTGGCGTCGGTACCGCGAATGATGCAGTTACCGAATTTGTCGGCGGCCTGAACGTGAATGAGACCAACGTTCGGGTTGCTCGCCGGCACAAGACCGATGGGGCGACCTGTGAAAGGACAGTCCATTATCTTGGTGCGGCTGGTGTTCTTGATGTCACCGGCCAGCGGTCCGCGGGTGGGCAGGAAAGGCAGGCCCATGGCGCCGGCTTTGAACCGGGCGGACATATTGTAGTTACTCCAGTCCTCGAATTCGATCAGGGCGCGCTCGGCGAGATACCGCCAGGCCGGTGACAGACCAAACGACTCGTGGCCCCAGTAGGCCAGCTCGATCCGTTTGAAGGAAAAATGCTCGGGCCTGGCCATCATTGCACCGGCGAGAATTTCCGGCCCCATTCCTGCAGACTGGAAGGAAAGGGTCAGGTCTTTGCGCCCCTGGCGAATCATCTCGTGGCAGCTGGCCATCGGCTGGCGAAGGTTGACGAATCCACCGATGCCGACATTGTCACCATTCTTGATGAATTTGGACACCGCTTCCTTCAGCGTCATCCGTTTGTCTTTCTTTGACTTGTCCTTGTTGACAAGCGCCTTTCTAGCTTCGTCGGGTGATAAACCTGTCCAGAACATTTTCGCGTTAGTTTCCAATGTGTACCTCTTCCTGTCTGTCAAGCGTTTTTGTTTCCCGGTTTCCCTGCGCGGCAGATCTCCCGGATCCCCCTTCACAAAAAAAGACCGTAAAATAGCGCGTGCAAACTTCGCTATCTTAACGGTCTCCTTTTTGAACCGATCGGCTTTTCACTTGTCTTTCTTCGTCTCATGCGCTGCTCTAAACTCCACTCGGATTCTTCGTCGAAGACAGTCTTTTTTTCCGCTGCACCTGCTGCTGTGTCCCGATTCACCCGTAGAGTGAACCGACGTCCAACGTCAACCTGGAAATTAAGACTCTTTCCTCACGCCAGTTCGGAAAAGCTAATGCTCGATCTTACGATCTTGAGTGCTGTTCAACGGCCTCGATAGTCTCTCTGCCTCGTGGAAACGCCTTGCCGGCGGATGGTCCTTATCCCGACTGAAACGCCGGATGCTTCTGAGAAAAACAAGTAAATGACTAAAACTAGACAACTAGATGTTGGCTCTACCTATTTGAACTCCGGTCTTTTGTCAACAGCAAAAAACGGCAAAAGAAGGAAATGAATGCCTATTCAGGAGCATTGTTCCATATAATAGGAAGATAATGGCCGGACGGATGTATCCGATTTTTTTACGCCTGGAAGCCGCACACTGATACCAGCCACAAACGGCTGGCGACAGACGCCATTATCGGCCGGGCAGGAGAAAAATAGGTAAAGAATTCAACACATCCGATCTTGTTGCCGAAAATCCCGAGGTGTAGTACGTGTACGCCGTGCGCGGAGGCGCGGGAAAGAATAGGCGATTCCGTTCGCAGTGCGGCAGACGAATGGAATGGTTCAGACTCAATCCAATATGGGAGTGCGGCGATGAAAATTTATACCGGCGGTGGAGACAAAGGCAAAACCAGTCTTTTTTCGGGGGAGCGGGTTCCGAAGCACCATCTGCGCATCGAGGCGTACGGCGATATTGACGAACTCAATTCCCTGCTGGGCGCAGTGACCTCGTATCTTCCCGCCACCGAGCAGGCCGTCCGCGATGACCTGGATCTCGTTCAGTCCAACCTGTTCATGGCCGGGGCGTGGCTGGCGACAACTCCCGATTCCTCGGCCACCGCCTACCTGCTCCCTTTTTCACCTGAGCACGCCAAGGGACTCGAAGGGCGCATCGACGCATTGTCTGATGCCCTGCCTGAACTCAAGGAATTCATCCTGCCGGGCGGACAGCCGGTGGCCGCCTGGTCGCATGTGGCCCGCACAGTCTGCCGGCGTTGCGAACGCCGCCTGACCGAACTGATTGCAGAAGCCAGTAATGGCGATGGCGACCAGTTGCCGGCCATTCAAGTCTACCTGAACAGGTTGTCCGATTATCTTTTTGTGCTGGCCCGCCACCTGAACAAGGTGCTTGGCACGGCTGACAAGACCTGGAAAAAATGAACGGAGGGAACGCTTCCGGCGTCCGGGTCCAGGTGCTGGAACGAACTTGGCTGGACGGGGAGAACTTCGAACTCACCTGCACCCGGCCGGAGAACTTTTCCTTTCTCGCCGGGCAGCATGTGAGCCTTGGTGACGGCAACCTCGAACGGGACTATACCATCGTCTCGGCAACCGATGCGGAGGAACTGCGGTTTCTCATCAGGCGGATGCCCGGTGAGGGGATGAGTGATCGGCTCGCGGCAATCCTCCCGGGCGCCAGCCTGAGTTTGGGCAAGGCCACGGGCTATCTGACCTTCCGCCCGGCCGGCCGGATGGATGTGTTCGTGGCCACCGGCGTGGGGGTGGCGCCCTTCGTTGCCATGGCTGCCAGCGGTGTGCGCGGCTTCACCATGATTCAGGGAGCGAGAACGCCCTCGGGACTGTTCTACCGGTCACTCCTGGAGAGTGCGGCGGCCACCTGGGTGGGCTGCCTGAGCGGAGAGGGCACGCACACCACTGCACCGGGGTCCTTTTTTCCCGGCCGAGTGACCGCCTATATCGATGCCCACCTGCCGCCGGGCGAGTACGATTTCTACCTGTGCGGCTCCCGGCCGATGCTCCACGACCTGACCCACCTGCTCGACCAGCGCTTCCCCGACGCCAGGATCTACAGCGAAGCCTACAGCTGACCGGCCCGCCGCATCGCACCGCGGCGGGCCGGTTCGCGTTCAGATCCGCCCCTGCATGTAGCGGTGCATGGATTCGGCCGCGTCCAACCCCTGGCAGACCGCCTTGGCCACGGTCTTGGGGCCGAGCACGGTATCGCCGCCGGCAAAGATCCATTCCACGCTGGTCTGCAACGTGACCGGGTCGACCACGTAGGTGCCCCGCGGGGTGACCTCCACCTTCACGGTCGGGTCGTACACGGGGATGGACGTCTGCCCCACCGCCGGAACCAGAACATCCGCCTCGAGGACGAACTCGGAACCGGGCACCGGCTGCGGCGAACGCCGGCCCGATTCATCCGGCTCGCCCAGGTCCATGCGGATGAACTCGACCCCGGTCAACTGACCGTCCCTGGACAGGATCCTGGTCGGCGCGGCCAGGAAGATGAGTCGCACGCCCTCCTGGTCGACATGATGCACTTCCATAGGTGCGGCCGGCATCTCCTCGCGCGTGCGACGATAGACGATGGTCACATCCTTCCAGCCCGAGCGCAGCGCCACCCGGGCCACGTCGATGGCCACGTTGCCGCCGCCGATCACCACCACCCGGTCGCCAAGCGCGATCTCCCGGCCGCTGAGCATCTGCGCCAGGTAATCGATACCGGACATCACCCCCCTGGTCTCGGTCTCGCCCTCGAGCCCGAGCCGCTGGCTCTCGTAGGCGCCGATCCCGAGGAACACGGCGGCAAAGCCCTGGTCGTGCAGGTCGGACAGGGTCAGGTCCTTGCCCACGGTGACGCCGGTGCGCACGTTGACCCCGCACTGCTGCAGGGCGTACAGTTCCGCGCCGATGATGTTGCGCGGCAGGCGGTAATGGGGGATGCCGACACTGAGCATGCCGCCGAACACCGGCAGCGACTCGAAAATGGTGCAATCGTAGCCCTTGTGCGCCAGGGAGTGGGCCACGGTGATGCCGGCCGGTCCGGAGCCGATGATGGCCGCCTTGATCCCGTTGCTCTTGACACAGCGGAGCGACAGGTTCTTGCCGTTGATGATCATCCAGTCGGCCAGGAACCGCTCGAGCATGCCGATGGCCACCGGGGCGTCCTTTTTGGCACGGATGCAGGCGCCTTCGCACTGGAACTCGTACGGACAGACCCGCCCGCACACGGAGGGCATGGAACTGGTTTCGCGGATGACCCAGTAGGCTGCCTCGTATTTCTTCTGGTGGAGCAGGTCGATGAAGCGGGGGATGTCGTTGCCGATGGGGCAGCCCATGACGCACAGCGGCCTGCGGCACTGCAGGCACCGCTCGGCTTCGATAAGCGCGGTTTTTTCATCGAATCCTTTGCAGACTTCATCGAAATTGTTGATCCGTTCCTCCGGATCGAGTTCCCGCGGTTTCTGCCGGGGAATGGCCAGCCGTTCCTTGACGTTCATAAGGGCACCTGATGTCTCGAAAAAAGGTCTTCGGGCTGCGGACCTTCCCCACGGGAGGACCGCGCCCGGTTGACGCGGCACCGGCAACCCGGCGCATCGCCACGACGCGGGTATTTTTCGTTTACTTGTTCGTTTTTGTCGAGGAATAAGGTAAGGTTTCCCGAAAAAAGAGTCATGCCATGGACCGTCCCTTCTAG
>CAZMNU010000134.1:0-1369 GCA_964567725.1 uncultured Desulfobulbus sp.
AAGCTGATGTACACGCCGTTGGCGATGCCCTTCTTGCTCCGCGCCAGCGTGTTGATGTAGCCCGAGAGCAGCGAATGGGCCATGAACATGCCGGTGCAGAACACGAACATGGCCAGGAACATGACCCGGTAGTCCTTGACCATGAACACGGTGATGCCGGCGATGTACAGGAACAGCCCGGCCATGGCCACCCGCGTCTCGGACCCGAACAGGGTGATCAGCCGGCGCACGTTCAGGGACACGAGGATGCCCATGACGTAGCCCGCGTACATCACGCCGATGCCGGTCTCGCGGAAGGCCGGGTTGAGCGCCTTGAGTTCAAACGGCAGGAAATTGAGCAGCCCGGCGAACACGAAAAACACCGAAAAGGTGACCAGGTACAGCCAGAGAAACTGCGGCTGGCGGACCAGTTCGATCACCTCCGCGGGCCGCGGTTTGCTGTAGGCGAGGTTGGCGTCGCGCTCGAGCACGCGCAGCAGGAAAAAGCCCCAGATGAGCAGCATGCCGAGCAGAAAGAAAAAAAACCGCCAGCCGAACAGGTCGGTGAACAGGCCGGAGAGAAACCGGCCGAGGAAGCCGCCGAGGATGGTGGCGGCGATGTAGCGGGCCACCGCCGCCTGCACCTCCTCGCGCGGCGCGGTGAACGAAATGTAGCTGACCAGCGAGGTGAGGATGGCCGGGATGGCCATACCCTGCAGAGCGCGGATGACGAGCAGCAGCAGGTAGTTGCTGGTCATGGCGAACACCAGTTCGAGCACGCCGAGAAAGAGCAGCGCCAGGCGGACGATGATGCGCGCCGAAAACGATTCGAGCAGCACCCCGTAGAACATGGGTGCAAAGCCGAGCGGCAGCATCATCAGGGTGGTGAACAGGATCGCCTGGAACGGGCTGAGGGCGAACTCCTGCTGGAACAGCGGCTGAATCGGCTGGGCCGCGTAGAGCGAGCAGAAGGTGATGACCGTGCAGAAGTAGATATTGGCGAGCGGGCCGGTGAGGGCGGCCTTGGTGAACAGGGACACGATGCGCTCCTTGAGAGGGGGGTCCGCAGGACGGACGGGAAAGGGACGGGCCGAGGGTTCGCGGCCGGCCCTCAGGACGGGGCCGGCCGCTTGGGCGCAAACAGCCGGTACAGGTGGAGCACGGCGTAACTGATGAGGATGGCCGCGCCCAGGCGGACCGTGACGATCACCAGCCAGTTGGCGCCGAGCAGCACGAACAGGAGCACGTCCTCGATGATGGCGTGGCAGATCATGAGGAAAGTGCCCACGAACAGGATGTCCTCGCGGCTGAGCGCGCCCCGGTCCGCCTCGCGGATGAGGATCGAGGCCCCGTAGGTGATGCCGAGCAGCTGGCCGACGATGATCGAGAA
>CAZMNU010000134.1:1469-5377 GCA_964567725.1 uncultured Desulfobulbus sp.
GAGTAGGTCCAGGACAGGCCGATGCGGCGCATGATGGCGCTCTCCACCGGCATGGAGTGGCAGACGCCGATGAACACGCCGAGCACGGTCCACTGGTAGGGCGACAGCCCGAGCGGCGCGGCCAGGGCGATGGCCGCGTAGACGTTGATGAACACCCCGCCGGCCAGGGCCACGGCCGCGCCCGTGGGCAGGTCGAGCAGGCCGGTGAACGGCGCGAACAGGAAGCCGAGGTAACGGAGCAGGTCGAAATGGTCGAGGATGTCGGCCAGCAGGTAGAACGGCACCACGTACTTGAGGATGAGCAGGGCGCTGGCCAGGGCCGAGCGCAGGCTGTCGCGGAGAAGTGATTGCATCCCGCCTACATACCGCGATGGCGGGCCGGGTGCAAGCGGCAGCTGCGCCGCGGTCGACGGTCCGGGGCAAAGGGGTTGCCCCACAGCCCGTCGTGGACAGTCGGCCCCGGGAATGGTAGGTTTTTCCCACGGCAGGGGTCGAACCCTGCCCGGGCGCGCCGCCCGCCCGTCCCGGCGGCATCGCACCGGCCGCACGGCCAGGGAGGCTCCCATGCAGCACGCCAGCGACATCGACAGCGGGATCGAAGCGGGCCTGGCCGACGTCATCGCCTGCACCTCCGGCATCAGCCTGGTGGACGGCAGCAGCGGCCGCCTGCTCTACCGCGGCTACGACATCGCCGACCTGGCCGAGCAATCGAGCTTCGAGGAGGTCGCCTACCTGCTCTGGTTCGGCCGGTTGCCCGGGGTGGTCGAGTTCCGCGCCTTTCTCGACGGCTTCAGCGGCTCGATGAAGATGCCGGTGGAAACGGTGATGATCCTGCGCATGTTCCCGCATGCCGCCACCCCCATGGAGGTGCTGCGCACCGCGGTGTCGTCGCTCGGCCACTGGGACCCGGACAGCGGCAACACCCGGCTGGACGCCTGCCTGCGCAAGGCCCAGCGCATCACCGAGCGCATCCCGCTGATCATCGCCGCCCACCGGCGGCTGCGCGAGGGCCAGGAGCCGCTCAAACCCCGGGCCGGCCACTCCATCGCCTTCAACTTTCTCTACACCCTGCAGGGCACGGAGCCGCACCCGGACATGGTCAAGGCCATGGACACGGCCCTGATCCTGCACGCGGACCATGAACTCAACGCCTCCACCTTTGCCGCCCGGGTGACCGCGGCCACCATGACCGACATCTACTCGGCCATGACCAGTGCCATTGCCGCACTCAAGGGGCCGCTGCACGGCGGCGCCAACGCCGAGGTGATGAAGATGCTCGAGCAGATCCACGAGCCCGACCAGGCCGAGGAGTGGCTCATGCCGCGGCTGCTGGAAAAGCAGAAGATCCCGGGCTTCGGTCACCGGGTGTACCGCTGCGAGGACCCGCGGGCCACTATCCTGCGCACCGAGGTGGAGAAAATCTGCGCGCTCCGCCGCGACCGCCGCTACTACGAGATCGCCCGGGCAGTGGAAGAGGTGATGCGCGCCCAGACCAGCGTCTACCCGAACGTGGACTTCTTCTCGGCCCCGCTCTACCAAGCCCTGGGCATCCCCAGCGAACTGTTCACGCCGATCTTCGCCATCAGCCGCTCCGTGGGCTGGGCCGCGCACATCCTCGAACAGTGGCAGAACAACCGCCTCATCCGGCCGAACGCCCGCTACACCGGGGCTTCGCTCACCCCCTACGTGCCCATCGACGCCCGCTCCTGAGGTGCACCACACACAAAAAAAGCCGGAGGGGAACCTGCTGTTCCCGCTCCGGCTCTTTTTTTCGTTCCGCCTTTTCGCGTTATTCCTTCCAGATGCCGGCCCGGTTGATGCGGGCCACGGTCTCGGCATTGGCCAATTCGGTACAGGCGTCAAAACCGGATTCCCTGCAGGTGGTCGCGTCAAACTCGGCGCAGCCCTCGGTGAGCACCTCCAGGTTGAGGATCAGGTCGTCGACGAACACCACGGCCTCGGCATCCGCGCCCCGGTAGCGGCTGGCCGGGATGACCTCGTTGACCCGCACCTGGGCCCGGGTGAGGTAGCGGCCGATGCAGTCATCCAGCGCTTTCGCGTCCCTGGGCGTGCGGATGCCGAGCAGGTGAAAGGCACGACGGTTGCGGTCCGGGTCCTCGACCCTGATCACGCCGGGCGCGGTCAGCTCGGGCGCGAACCAGACCGGGTACTGCGCGGCCGTCAGGCCGGGCGGCCAGGCCGGAGCAGCCGGTGCCACCGCAACCGGCGGCGCGGGCGCCGGCGCGGGCGCAACCACCACCGGCGGCGGCTCGACCACCACCGTGCCGGTGAACCCGGGTGCCGGGTAGAGGTACTCGTGGTAGCCGTCCACACAGCGCCAGTAGGCAGGACCGTAGCCGCCCCAGAGGGACCAGCAGCGGTCATGCCGCATGGAGGGACCGTACCAGGACCGGTACGCCGGGCCGTAAGAATACGAGCGGGGATACGACCGATGGGACCGGTAATAGGGCGGATAGCGGTCGTGCCCGCGCGGCCCGGGCCGGCGGTCGTACCCGGGCCGCGGCGGATACGGACCGCGGTCGCCCCGGTCCGCCGGGTGCAGCTGGCCGAACGGGGTGCGGCGGCCGATGGGCGCCTGCGGCGGGGCCTGCAGCCGTTCGCGTTCCAGGGCCTGCTGCTTGCGCTTGATGTACAGCCGCTGTTCGTAGGGCATGTCGCGGGTGGCCTGCGGCACCTGGCCGCGCTCCACCTGCCGCTGCACCCGCCGCTTCATGTCGAGCCGCTCCTGGTAGGACATCTCGGCCCAGGCGGTCGGGACCGCGGGCCAGGCAAGAACAACGAACAGGGCCGCAAGCAGGGGCGCGGCCAGGAAACATCGATGGTTGGCAGGAATCATGGTCATCTCGCTGGGAAAGAGGAAGGATCAGCCCAATTTGGCGCACCAGGGACCGCGCGGCGGGCGAACACCTGTATTGAACACCCGCCCCGGTCCTTCGCGCAAGGGGAAAAAAAGCCCGCCCGCGGAAGCCACGCTGTCGCACCGCCGGCATGGCTGAAACCTGCGGAAACCGCCGCCTTGCAGCGTATTTCTTTGGCAAGCGAAGCGGAACAGGATAGGCTGGCCGCGATGTGATCTGCCCCGCCCGCGGCCGCGCGCCGATGGCCATGCTTTTTTTTCTCAGGACCGACCGCCATGCAGCATGACAACCACAACCTGCTCGCCCAGATCGTCCGCAACAGCCCCGTTGCCACCTTTGTCCTCGACACCGACCACCGGGTCACCCACTGGAACCGGGCCTGCGAGGCGGCCACCGGCACCCCGGCCGCCCAGGTGCTCGGCACCACCCGCGCCTGGGCCGCCTTTTACCCGGCCGAGCGGCCGGTGATGGCCGACCTGATCGTGGACGGCCGCCTGGGCGCGGTCACCGACCTGTACAGCGGCCGCTGCTGGCCCTCGCAACTCCTGGACGGCGCCTGGGAGGCCGAGGACTTCTTCCCCCATTTCCCGGACGGCGGCAAGTGGCTGGCCTTCACCGCCACGCCGCTCACCGATGCGGACGGCCACATCGTCGGCGCCATCGAAACCCTGCGCGACGTCACCGCCGAACGCCGTGCCCAGGAGGCCTGGCGCGAGGCCCGCCACCTGCTGCACACCATCATCGACGGCTCGCCTGTGCCCACCTTCGTGCTCGACGCGGACCACCGCATCACCCACTGGAACCGGGCCTGCGAAGCGCTCAACCTCATGCCCGCGCCCACCATGGTCGGCACCCGCGACCAGTGGCGGGCCTTCTACGACGCCGAGCGGCCGGTACTCGCCGACCTGGTGCTGGACGACGCCTTCGACGAGATCCGCAGCCGTTACGGCAGCAGCTGCCGGCCGTCGGGGCTGATTGAAAACGCCTGGGAGGCCACCGCCTTTTTCCCCAATTTCCGCTCCGGCGCCA
>CAZMNU010000135.1:0-2814 GCA_964567725.1 uncultured Desulfobulbus sp.
GGGAAATGGCTCGTGCTCATCTCGACCTGCACCTTCTGCTTCCTCCATATCATCTACAACAACCCGTCCGTGCTGCTGCTCACCCTGGTCAGCGGCTTTGTCTGGGGGGTGCTTTTCCTGCGCTGGCCGTCGATCTGGGGGGTGTCCCTGTCCCACTCCCTGCTCGGCGCCCTGGCCATGTTTCTCGGTATCCTGTAGGGCCCCCATCACCTCCAGGCGGCACTACCGATACGCCCGGCCCACCGCCCGCACGAACCGCTGTCCGTCCATACCGTTTTGCAACGAAGTCCTAACCCCGACGTAACAGGGAGCGGGCAGAATAGGCGGCATGGAAACCTATGCCCTGTTCCCGCCTGTCATCATTCCGGCCCGCCGCCTGACCCGGCTCTTGCTGTTCGCCGTTCCACCGCTCGTCGGCCTGCTCGCCGTTCTCCTCGGCCGGGATCCCGGCCTGCCCCAGGTGTACGGTCGGCTCGGCGTTGACCTGCTGCCCACAGCCGGGTGGCTGTCCGGCAACCCGGCGCTCGACCTGCTGTTCTCCCTGCTCACCGGCCACCTGGAGGCCCGCACCGCGGTTTTTGTTGTCGCCACGGTCCAGGGGCTCGGGTTCGTACTTCTTTTTCTCCTTGCCCATGGCAGCCTGGTCATCGATGGCGCCGGTCGCAAGGTGGCGGTCTGCAGTGCTGTGGCCGCGGTGGGCCTGTTCGGCGGCGCCGGCCAGACTCTCTTGGGCACCACCGTGGCCGACAGTGTGACCGGTCCGGGCCTGCTCACCACCCTTCTGCTCCTGCTCGCCGGCCGCCGGCTGCTGCTGGCCCCGTCGCCCCGCATGGCGATGCTCATCGCTCTGGGCTGCGGTCTGCCGGCCGGGCTCATGGCCGGGCTCCAGCCCACCCTGCTTCCGGTCGCCCTTGCTCTTGCCGGCGCGCTGCTGGCCATCCGGACCGACTGGCGCAGGCGGTTATTGCTGACCGCCGGCTGCCTGCTCGGCGTCGCGCTCGGCTTTGCCCTGGCCTACGGCCCCTGGGCCTGGTTCCTGGTGCGGGAATTCGGCAGTGCGGCCGTGCCGGGCCTGGACGCCCTGATGCCGCCGGCCGGCTGGTGGCGGCGGCTCCTTGCCCCGAACCTGTTTGCCGATCTGGCACTGTCCGCCGGTGAGACTTCCTGGCGCGACCTGCGCTTGCCCCTGTTGACCCTGATCCTACCGGTCTCAGTTCTGCTTGGATTGGCACCCAGGCGGCACCGCAACAAGCCCCTGGCCACGCCGTGCGCCACCCGGCTGCTGCTCGCGGCCGGCACCCTGGCCCTGTTCGGCTGGCTGCTGTCCCCCGCATCGGCGCGGCCACCCTTTGTTCTGGAACTGCTCACCCCGCTGCTCCTGGTGGTCGCCCTCGGCCTGCTGCCCACGAGCCTCCCCTGCCGCGGCTGGATGGCCGTGTCCCTGCTCTTCCTGGTCGCCTCCACCGCCCAGCCGGGCCACATCGACCGGCGACCGCACGGGACCGAGCGCACGGACTTGGCCCCGGCGCCGCTCATCGGAGCGGACCAGGCCATGATCCTGATCGCCGGCTTCTCCCCCGACCCGCCGCCGCGCGACCTGTTCCCGGCCAAGGTACCGCTCGTGCGCATCCAGGGCGCGGGGATCAGCCCGGAGGTCGACACTCCGTTCAGCGCCCGCATCCGCCAGCGGGTCCGCACCCACCACGGCTCGTTCCACCTGCTCATCCCGGAGGGCCAGTTGGCCCTTGGCCAGGAGGCCCTGGCCCATTACGGTCTGCTCGCCGCTGTGCCCACCTGCCGGATGATCACTGACGAACCCCAGGCCGGCCCGTTGCACCTGTGCACCGTCCAACCCACCCGCTACCTCGCCACCCTGCCATGACCAGACCACCGACCATTGCCGTCCTTGTCCCCTGCTACAACGAGGAGGTGACCATCAGCACCGTGGTCGCCGATTTCCGCCGGGCGCTGCCCGATGCGACCATCTACGTCTACGACAACAACTCCACCGACCGCACCGTCGAGATGGCGCGGGCCGCCGGGGCCGTGGTCCGCTCCGAGCCACTCCAGGGCAAGGGCAACGTGGTGCGCCGCATGTTCGCCGACATCGAGGCCGAGGTCTACCTGCTGGTGGACGGCGACGCCACCTACGACGCCGCCTCGGCCCCGGAGATGATCCGGCGGCTGGTCGACAACCGGCTCGACATGGTCAACGGCGCGCGGGTCACCGAGGTCCGCGCGGCCTACCGGCCCGGACACCGGTTCGGCAACCGGCTGCTCACCGGTCTCGTCGCCTGGACCTTCGGCAACGGCCTGACCGACATGCTCTCCGGCTACCGGGTGTTCTCCCGGCGCTACGTCAAGAGCTTCCCGTCGCTGGCGGTGGGATTCGAAATCGAGACCGAACTCACCATCCACGCCCTGCACCTGCGCATGCCCATCGCCGAGATCGCCACCCCCTACCGGGAGCGGCCCAACGGCTCGACCAGCAAGCTGTCCACCTGGCGCGACGGGTTGCGCATCCTGTGGAAGATCCTGGTGTTCATCAAGGAGGAACGGCCGATGGCCTTCTTCAGCCTCATCGGCCTTGGCTTCTGCCTGCTGGCCGTGGTCCTGATGGTGCCCATCCTGCGGGAATTTCTCGCCACCGGCCTGGTGCCCCGCCTGCCCACGGCCGTGCTCAGCATGGGTTTGATGACCATCGGCTTCATCAGCTTTGCCTGCGGCCTGATCCTGGACACGGTCAGCCGCGGCCGCAGCGAGATGAAGCGGATGCGCTACCTGAGCACGCCCCCCGCACCGCTCTCGCCGTAA
>CAZMNU010000135.1:2914-5376 GCA_964567725.1 uncultured Desulfobulbus sp.
TGCACCCGGTTGAGCGGGACAAACACCTGCGCCCCCAGCCCGCCTTGTTGTTGCCGGGCCGCGTTGTAGGCGGGCGCGGTGCCCGCCAGCAGGCCGGAGAAGACGCCGCGGGTGGCGGCATGGTGCTCGTCCAGGTCCTCGCCGGTGGCCACCCGCACCAGTTGCTCACCTGTGAACCGCAGCGAGTGCCAGGCAAAGGCCGCCGGGTAGGCGGTGACCACCTGCCGCGAGAGGCGGCGCAACTCAGATTCAGCCCCGCCTTCCCAACCGCCCAGGTCGCGGAAAGGCGAGGTCTCGGCCCACAGGAACTCATCGGCAGTGGCGGGCAGACGCTCGCGCAGCGCGCACAGCCGCACGTTCGCCGCCGGACAGTGCTCATCCAGCCAACGCCGGGCCAGCCCGTCCTGCACCAGCCGGCCGAACACCCACACCGGTCCGCCCGGTGTCATCCCGCCCTGGCCGACCAGCACCCGGTGCAGGGTCGGCATGAGCAGAAGCCCCGCCAGCACCACCGCCACCGCGGGCAGGACCCGCACCTCCGTCGCCCACCCCCGGCCGGCGGCCACCAGCCGCAGGATCACCGTCACCAACGCCAGACCCATGGCCAGCGCCAGGCAGGACATGTGCGCGAGCATCCCGAACAGGGCCAGGACCGCCAGCCCGGCCCGCTCGCCCCGCGCCAGCTGCGGCCAGCGGCAGCCGAGCAGCCACAGGGCGAGCACGGTCAGGGACACGAGGATGTCCGGCATCAGCTGGCCGGCGTACCAGGAAACCCCGGTCACCAGCGCCAGGGTGGTGCAGAGTACGGCCAGGGGGAGCGGCCCGGACGGCAGCCGGTGACAGCGCAGCATGAGGTGCAGGATCCAGAGGACGAGCAGCGACTGGACCAGGATCGGCCCCCAGAAGGTCAGCCAGCCGAGACTGGTCAGCCACAGGAACAGTCCGTAGAACAGGGACCTGCCCGGGACCAGGCGCCACTCGAGCACGCTGCCCACGTAGCCGCCGGTGTCGAAGAAGACCAGGGCAAAGCCGTTCCACAGGGCCGGCGCCAGCAGGGCGAGGCAACCGACGGCAAGGGCGGCCAGCCAGGCCGCACCCCGGCGCCACCGAGGCGCCACCGCGGCGCCACTCATGATTCGCCCTCCACGGCGGGTCGCACCTGCCCGCCGCCTCTGGTGTCATAGAGCAGGGCCGCGATCAGCACCGTGCACGGCGCCACCGCGATCACGCCGAAGCTGCCCACCAGGATGTTGAGCACCTCCGCGCTGACAAAGGGGGCGTTGAGCAGGTTGGCCGGGGCCAGCCCCTTGGCGATGAAGACCATGAACATGGTGATATGGCTGCCCGAGTAGGCGAGCAGCAGGGTGGTGGTCATGGTGCCGGTGACCACCCGCCCCACCCGCAGGCCGGAGCGCATGTGCTCAAGCCGGCCGATGCCCGGGTGGCGGTGTTTGATCTCGTCCATGGTGGCGGCGATGTCCATGGCCAGGTCCATGACCGCGCCCGCACAGGCGATGAACACGCTGGCCGTGAAGATGTCGGTCAGGTTGAGATGGGGGTAGCCGGAGTAGAGCAGCATCTCGGCAAAGGGCCGCACTGCCCCGTGCAGCCGGAACAGCTGGGTGAACAGGGTGGCCAGGCCGCAGGTGAGCAGCAGGCCGAGCAGGGAACCGAGAAAGGTGGTCAGCCCGCGCCGGGTGAGCCCGCCCACGGAGAAGCAGATCACCGCGGTGAGCAGGGTGACGATGCCCAGCCCGGTGGGGATGGGCGGATACCCCCGCAGGAGCAGCGGAAAAAACAGCCGCCACAGTACCAGGGCGGCGAACACGAAGCTCAAGCCCGCTTTCAGGCCGGTGACCCCGGCCACGGCCACGAGCAGGAGGGCGAACAACCCGGCGAGAAAGAGTTGCAGGCCGAGACGATGGGCGCCACGGGCCACCGCATTTTTCGGGATGCCGTCCGGGGCGCTGTATTCCACCAGGATGGTCGTGCCCGGCTCGTACCACTCGTCGACCTCCAGCTTGCCGGTGAGCATATTGACCACTTCCATCTCCTGGCCCTGGTGCGGGCCGGAGAGCAGCCGCACCTGGAGCTGCTGCAGGTTGGTCTTGACGATCAGGTGGGTGCGCACCTGGGAGTTGTCCACCGCCGTGACCAGGGCCCGGCTGCGGATGCCGGACGGCGCCTGGGGCACACCGGCGATGTCGACGAAGAAGAGCAGGACACAGAGCGCTCCGATCACCAGGGAGAAGAGCAGTTCACGACGGAAGCTGGGCATGGCGGGCTTGGTAAACAAGGCCGCGGCGGCCGTCACCAGGGACGGTCGCCGCGAACAGTGGGAATGGGTGTGGGGGGTTGCGGCAACCGCTCAGTTGACCACCGGCTGAGTTCGCAGCACCGGCAGCTGCTCATGAATGCGCATCGCCCGGGCCAGCTGTTTGGCGATGTCGGTGTTGTCGTAG
>CAZMNU010000136.1:0-1085 GCA_964567725.1 uncultured Desulfobulbus sp.
AACAGCCAATCCCACCAGGGCAGGCTGAAGCCGAAGTTGCTGTTCGTCTCGCCGACGATGATGGAATGGTGCACCCGGTGCATGTCCGGGGTGACCACCACCAGCCGCAGCCAGCGGTCCACAGCGGCCGGCAGGCGCAGGTTGGCGTGGTTGAACAGCGAGGCGCCGTTGAGCAGGATCTCGAACACGAGCACGGCCAGCGGCGGGGCGCCGATGAGGGTGACCGCGACCAGCTTGATCCCGGTGGAGAGGAGGATCTCGATCGGGTGGAAGCGGGTGCCGGTGGACACGTCCAGGTCGAGGTCGGTGTGGTGCATGCGGTGCAGCCGCCAGAGCAGCACCCGGCGGTGGAAAAGCCGGTGCTGAAAGTAGATGACCAGGTCGAGGACGAGCACGCTCACCACCAGCGGGACCAGGGTGCCCGCGTCCACCAGGTTGAACAGCCCCCAGCCGTGCTCTGCCGCCAGGGCGGCCATGGCGAACGGCACCACCGGCACCGCCAACCGCACGGCCAGGGTGTCCGCGGCGACGATGAGCAGGTTGACCAGCCAGCGGCGGCCCTTGGCCACGGTGAGCGGCCGCCGCGGCCAGCGGTGTTCGAGCAGGGCGAACAGGCCGAGCAGGCCAAGGAAAGCCACCAGCCGGAGGGTTTCGGGATGCAAGGCGAGCAGGTTCATGTCACCACCTCCGCCAGGCAAGCCAGCCGGCGAACAGCCGGCGCAGGGTCGGGGTCAGGCGGGTGCGGCTCCAGGCGTCGGCCAGCTTGCGCACCGCCTCGGTTCGGGTCGGGTAGGGGTGGATGGTGCGGCCGATCACGCCCAGGCCGAGGCCCGCGGTCATGGCCAGGGCCAGTTCGGCGATCATCTCGCCGGCGTGGCGACCGACAATGGTGGCCCCGAGGATGGTGTCCGTACCGCGGCGCAGGTGCACCCGGGCAAAGCCCTCGCTCTCGCCGTCGAGCACGCAGCGGTCCACCTCGGCGAGCGCCACGGTCAGGGTGGTGGTTTTCATGCCCCTGGCCTCGGCCTGGGCCGCGGTGAGACCCACGTGGGCCACCTCCGGGTCGGTGAAGGTGCACCAGGGGA
>CAZMNU010000136.1:1185-5279 GCA_964567725.1 uncultured Desulfobulbus sp.
CGCCCTCGATGCGCACACCCGTGACCCGGCTCCCCAGCCGCACCTCGATCCCCTCGCGGGCAAACACTGTGGCGAGCAGGCCGGCCGCCTCGCCGTCCTCGCGGGCCAGCAGCTGCGGCCCGTGCTGGACCAGGGTCACCCGGCTGCCGAAGCGGGCAAAGGCCTGGGCCATCTCGCAGCCCACCGGGCCGCCGCCGAGCACGGCCAGCCGGCGGGGCAGGTCGGTGAGGGTGAACAGGGTCTCGTTGGTCAGCGGCTCGGCTCCTGCCAGGCCGGGGATGTCCGGCAGCGCGGCCCGGGCGCCGGTGCACAGGGCGGCGCGGTGAAAGGTAAGGTGCCGGCCGGCCACCTCGATGCAGTCCGCACCGGTGAAGCGGGCCTCGCCCAGGAACACGTCCACGCCCAGCTGGTCGCGGAAGCGGCGGGCCGAGTCGTGGCGGCTGATCTCGGCCCGCAGCCGGCGCATGCGGGTCATGATCGCGGCAAAATCGGGCGGGGCGCCCTCCGGGCCTGCTTCCAGGCCGTAGGCCTCGCCGGTGCGGGCCTCGTGCGCGGCCCGGGCGGCGCGGATGAGCGCCTTGGAGGGCACGCAGCCGGTGTTCAAACAGTCGCCGCCAAGGAGATGTTGCTCGATCAGCGCCACCCGGGCCCCGAGCCCGGCCGCGCCGGCCGCACAGACCAGGCCGGCCGTGCCCGCGCCGATCACCACCAGGTTGTAGCGGTTCCGCGGCTCCGGATTGGGCCAGTCCACGGGATGGACATTGGTCACCAGCGCCTGGTTGTGTACATCGTCCGGCAGGACAATGACGGACGGGGTCATGGGCGTTCTCCCTGGGGGGCGGTGGCCGGGCGGCGGCCGAGCCGGATGCGGGATATCCAGGCCGTGGCCGACTCGCCGGTGTCGTCCGAATCGATCATCACGGCCAGGCTGGCCTGCTGCGGCGGGTCCTGGCCAAAGGCCAGGCGGTAATCGCGCACGATGTCCATCCGGTACTCCTGCCAGGTCCCGACCAGGTCCGGACCGCTGCTCACCGGGATCATGCGCGCCTCGTCCGCGTAGGCGTTGACCAGGAAGGGGGCCGCGGTCGGCCGGTTGTCCCAGATGTAGCTGATCGAGCTGTGCGGCGGGTACTCGCCGTACACGGCCCGGGCCAGGCCGTAGCGGATGCGGCGGGCCGGCGAGGCGCCGTTCGGGTCGAAGGCGAAGAGCACGTACAGGCGGGCCGGGGCGTCGTCGCCCTCTCGGCGGCTGCTGTCGCCGCGGCGGTAGACGTTGCTCACCTTCCAGCGCCAGCTGAGCACGGGATAGTCGGAGACGTTGAACCGCTCCTTCAGCACCAGGCCCGAGGCGGCGTTGCGGCTCTCCATGCGCAGGCAGGGTTCGCCGTCGCACTGGTCCACGGTGTAGGTGGAATGGCGGGCGATCTTGGGGAAAATCAGCGGCTGCCAGCGTTCCAGGTCGGCGAACCGCTCGTCCAGGAACAGCCCCTCGGCCCGGGCTGCGGCCGGGAGCAGGACGAGCAGCGCGGCCAGCAGGAGCGCGGCCGGCCGACAGGGCCGCGGCGCCGGGGCGAACCGGCCGGTGCTCATGGAGCCTCCGGGAGGGTGAACTGCCTCCGGATCTCCTCCATGCGGCTGCGGTTCTTGCCCAGGTCGCTGTAGCCGAGCCGCGAGGCCGAGCGCACATGGATGACCCGGTTGACAGGATCCAGCAGGAACTCGGCGTCATCGACGAACAGGGTGGTGCGCAGCTCCAGGCGCAGGTAGCCGGGCTGTTCCTCGATCAGGGTGGCGTCGGCGCGGCCGGTGAGCACCGTGCGCAGCCTCGCCCAGGCCGTTTCCGGCTCGTCCGCGAAGGTGAGCGGGGCGATGCGGTGGCGCTCGTCCGTGGCCTGGCTGGACACGCAGTTGGGCGAACGCGGGCAGGGGACGAGCAGGCCGTCCTGCGCGCCCAGGTTGTCCGGTCGTTCGCCGGCGCAGCCGCACAGGCCGAGCAGGCCGAGGGCCAGGGCAATGATCCTGCGTGGACGCTGTCGCATGGGGTCCTCCCCGGGCGGGTGGTGGGCGGATACGGGCTGTGGCGTGATCGGGACATCCTACCATGCCGCAGGTTCCGTGGAAAGCGCTGCGGCAGCGCGGCTCTTCCGGGCGGACGAATTCGCGCCGCTGCCAGGTGCTGCCATGTGCCGGCGGCGGGCCGGGGGCTCAGTGGATCTCGGCGAGGGTGAGCGCCCCGTTTTTTTCCTCGGCGCGGAAGAGAATCCGGTCGCCCGGCCGGAGGGTCTCCAGCATCCCCTTGTCCGGAACCCGGAACACCATGGTCATGGGTGGCATGTTCAGGTGGGCGATGCGTTCGTGGCGGAGGGTCACCGTCCCGTTTTCCTTGTTCACTTTCCGCACCTCGCCGGCGGTCAGGTCGGCCCGGGCCTGCACGGTCGCCGGCCGCTCACCGGCCGCCGGGCCGGTTTGGGCACAGGCTGGGAGGGGCGCAAGCCAGCAGGCGAGCAGCAGGGCAAGAACAACGATGAGTTTCAGGTCGGGCATGGTCAGCCTCCGTGTGCACAGTTCTGGTAAGGATGGGATGGCGGCACCGGGTCGTTTCAGTGGCCCGCGTGCCCGCCCGGCTTGCGGACGCGCACCTCGACCCCGGCCCCGGGCTGTTCGCCGCGCGCCATGGCCGGCCTGCCCGCGGACCCGGAGCGGGGCGGTTCCTGCACCTTGTGGGTGGAGCGAAAGGCCCGGGTCCCCTGCGGGTGCCGGAACCAGCCGGGATCGGCGTAGTCGCCGGGCCGCTGGTCGCGCCGCACCTTGACCACGCTGAACATGCCGCCCATCTCCACCGAGCCGAACGGGCCGGCGCCGGTCATCATCGGGATGGTGTTGTCCGGCAGCGGCATGGCCATCTCGGTCATGTCGGCCATGCCGCGTTCGCCCATGACCATGTAGTCCGGGATGAGCCGGGCGATCTTGCGGCTGAGGCCGCGATGATCGACGCCGATCAGGGTCGGCAGGTCGTGGCCCATGGCGTTCATGGTGTGATGGCTCTTGTGGCAGTGAAAGGCCCAGTCGCCCTCTTCGTCGGCGATGAACTCGATCTGGCGCATCTGGCCCACGGCGATGTCCGCGGTCACCTCGGGCCAGCGCGCCGCCGGCGGCACCGGCCCGCCGTCCGTGCCGGTCACCTCGAACTCGTGGCCGTGCAGGTGGATGGGGTGGTTGGTCATGGTCAGGTTGCCGATGCGCACCCGCACCCGGTCGTGCAGCCGCACGTTGAGCGAGTCGATCCCCGGGAAGACCCGGCTGTTCCAGCTCCACAGGTTGAAATCGAGCATGGTCATGATCCGCGGGGTGTAGCTGCCCGGCTCGATGTCGTAGGCGTTGAGCAGGAAGATGAAATCCCGGTCCACCGCGGCGATCAGCGGGTGGTCTTCCTTCGGGTGGGTCACCCAGGAGCCCATCATGCCCATGGCCATCTGGGTCATTTCGTCGGCGTGGGGGTGGTACATGAAGGTGCCGGGCCGGCGCGCAATGAATTCGTAGACAAAGGTCTGGCCCGGCTGGATCGCCGGTTGGGTCAGGCCGGAGACGCCGTCCATGCCGTTGGGCAGGCGCTGCCCGTGCCAGTGGATGCTGGTGTGCTCGGGCAGCCGATTGGTGACAAAGATACGCACCCGGTCGCCCTCCACCACCTCGATGGTCGGGCCCGGGCTCTGGCCGTTGTAGCCCCAGAGATGGGCTCTCAAGCCTGGCGCCATCTCCCGCACCACCGGCTCGGCCACCAGGTGCAACTCCTTGGCGCCCCGGTGCATCCGCCACGGCAGGGTCCAGCCGTTGAGGGTCACCACCGGGCGATAGGGCCGACCGGTGGGTGGGCTGAGCGGCGGCATGGTAGCGGGCTCGGTCTGCACCACCGGATCGGGCAGGGCGGCCAGGGCAACGCGGTTGACCAGGGCCGCGGCCACGGCGCCGCCGGCCAGGCCGGCCGCTTGCAGAAAGGCTCTTCGCGTGGTCATCGATGGTTCTCCTGTGGGCTGGCTCCCTTGCCCGTCAGTGGTCGGCCGGGGCGTCCTGGCCAGCCGCCGCCGGCGGGCTGC
>CAZMNU010000137.1:0-5278 GCA_964567725.1 uncultured Desulfobulbus sp.
TGCAGAAAATAGCCGCGCACCGTGACCTGCAGCCGTTCCGCCCAACCCTCGATGAGTTTCGGCACCGCCTGGTGCAACAGCCGCTTGTGCCAGTCGTGGACCACGGCCGCACGCCTGGCCGCGTCACTGCCCGGACGCACGGCCAGGGTGATGCGCCGATGGTCGAGGCGCACCGAGGGTTTGGCCGGCCGGTATTCGACCGTCATCAGGTAGCGCCGCCCCCAAAGATAGTGGCTCTCGCGTTCGATGAACTGCCGGTCCGTTTCCCGCGCCTGCTCCGCCAGCCGGCGCTGCTGCTCGCGAATCCAGCCCAGCTTGGTGACGGCGAAGGCGCGCATCGCCTCGGGCCGCGTCCCTGCCGGGGCCGACAGGGTCACCCGGCCGTCGGGCGGATGCACGGAGAGATGGACATGCTTGATGTCCTTGCGCAGCACCTCGATGGCCAGCTCGCCGATGGTGATCGTCTCAGCCATCAGTAGCCCGGCATGTTTTTGACGAGATCAAACAGGGCCTGCGTGGCCGCGCGGTCGCGACCCATGAGCGGGAACAGGGCATTCAGCACCTGGGCCTCGCGCGCCTGATCGCCCTTCCAGCCGGCCGGGGCCTGCTCGCGCATCACCCGGTCGATGGCCAGAACCAGCCGCAGCCGCTCACCCCCGTAATCACCTTTCGACTCACCGGCCGTTGTCCCTGCCCCGCTTCCGCCCGCCAGGATCTGTTCCAGGTTCTGATAAAGCACAGTAGCCTCTCGGTTGCCGCGCAGTTCCGGCGGCACTTCGCCCTCGGACTGCCCGGCCGCCAGCCGCCGCACCAGGGCCTCGGCCTGGCGCAGGAACGCCTCGTAGGCGGCCGCGTCCGCCCGGCTCTGCTGGATCAGGTCGTCGAGCAGCCGGGACATCTCGGCGTAAAATCGCGGGTCGGTCAGCTGGTGGCGGATGATCGTCTTGCGGACGTTGTTGATGATGCCCTCGGCGATGGCGTTGCGGGTCAACTTGCCCCGGGCGTTGAGCTTGCGGGCGATGGCATCGTGGATGCCCGACTCGATGATCAGCTCGGTGAGCGACAGATCGCCCAGCTCGCCCAGCTCCGTGGCCGCATCGGCCTGGATGTAGGTGTTGATCAGGTGGCGCATGTCCGCCTCGTAGGGCTTGACATCCAGCTCCTCGCCCGCGTGTTTCTTGATGGCGGCCCGCACCTCGGCATACCAGGCCACCTCCCCGGCCAGGGCTTCGGCCTCGGCGGCCGAATACCCGGCCTCGGTCAGTTCCTGGGCAATGGCCGCAAAGGCGCGGGTGAACACGGCCACCGCCTTGTACAGGGCCACGCGCAGCGGCTCGGTCTCGGCAAGCGCCCCGCTGTCGGCCGCATCCCCGCAAAAATGGCGCAGGTACTGCTCCAGCCCGCGCGGCAGCGGCACCGGCTCGCACAGGTAAAGCAGGTCCTGGCGGGCCTCGTCGAGCCGCCGTTTTCCCTCCTGCCGGCTGCTCTTCAGGCGCACGTTGTTGTCACCGCCACTGCCCTGGTCCACGTCCAATTCGTCCGAGCTGTAAACCGCCAAGGCCTGCTGCACGTCGCCGAACAATTCCTTGAAATCGACGATATAGCCGTAGTCCTTGTCGTCGCCGTCCAGCCGGTTGGTGCGGCAGATCGCCTGGAACAGGTTGTGGTCGTGCAGTTCGTTGTCCAGGTAGATGTAGGAGCAGCTCGGCGCGTCGAAGCCGGTGAGCAGCTTGCTGACCACGATGAGCAGCTTCAGGTTGGCCGGCTCCTCGATGAAGCGCCGCTTGGCCTCGTCCTCGTACTGTCTGGTGGTCTGGCCGCGGCCAAGCACATGGCGGGTGTAGGTGTCGTACTTGTAGCGCTCGTCGCTGTCCGCCGGCTCGCGGGAGATGGCGCCCGCATTCGGCTCAAAGGAGGTGATGATGCCGCAGTACGGGCCGAAGATCGTGTTCCGGAACAGGCGGAAGTAATGGCAGGCGTCGTAGATCGACGCCGCCACCAGGAGGGCCGTGCCCCGGTGGTTGTTCAGCCGCGGCCGGAGGTTGAAGTCCTCGATGATGCTGGCGATGATGCGCTGCTTGCGCTCGCCGGCGCTCATCAGCTCTTCCATGGTGGCCCAACGCTGGCGCAATAGCGCCTTCTGGACATTGTTCAGGTTCTTCGTCTTTTTGGCAAACCACTGGTCGATGGCAGCGCGCGAGGTGAGCCGCTGGGGCACGTCGCGGGCCTCGTATTTCAGGTCGAGCACCACCCGGTCGGCCACGGCCTGGTGGAACTTGTAGGTATGGATGTAGGTGCCGAACACGTCCCGGGTGGTCTGCCGGTCCCGGCGCAGCAGCGGCGTGCCGGTGAAGCCGATGAAGATCGCGCCGGCCAGCCAGCGTTTCATCTGCCGGTGCATCTCGCCGCCCTGGCTGCGGTGGCACTCGTCGACAAACACGTAGAAATTGCCATGCACCGGCGGCCCGGGCCCGTCCAGGTCGGCCGGATCGAACTTGTGCAACAGGGCGCAGAGCAGCCGCGGGGTGGTCGCGGCCAGCTTGTTGACCAGCTCGGCCCGTGAATTGATGCGCGGCGAGGGCGCGGTTGCACCGACCACCCCGGCGTTCTTCATCACCCCCTCGATCTGCTTGTCCAACTCGTCGCGATCGGTGACCACCAGCACGCGCGCCTCCGGGTCGTGCTCCAGCAGCCACTTGGCGAGCAGCACCATGAGGATGCTCTTGCCGCTGCCCTGGGTGTGCCAGATCACCCCACCCTCGCGCCGTTCGATGCGCGCCTGCGCCGCCTTGACCGCCTGGAACTGGTGCGGTCGCGGCACCTTCTTGTGGCCGGCGTCGAAGAGGACGAAATGGCGGATCAGGTCGAGCAGCCGCGCCTTCTCGCACAACTGGGCGAGCGGCCGGTCGAGCAGGGCCCCGGCGCCGCCGTTGTCCCGGTCCGGGCTCTCGTCCGGCCACTGGACGAAAAACTGTTCCGGCGTGCCGATGGTGCCGTAGCGCAGCCCCTGGGCGTCGCTGCCGGCGAGCAGGAGCTGCACCGTGCTGAAAAACCCCTTGTTGAAGATCTCCTCCTGGTTGGTCTGGAGCTGGCGCACCCCGTCGGCCACCTCCACCGAGCTGCGCTTGAGTTCAAGCACCGCCACGGCCAGGCCGTTCAGGTAGAGGACGATGTCCGGCCGCCGCTCCAGGTCGCCGCGCAGGGTCACCTCCTCGGCCAGGGCAAAATCGTTTGCCGCCGGTTGGTCCCAGTCGACCAGATGTACGGTCTCGTGCGCCCGGCCCATGGCCACCTGCACCGGTACCCCGTAGCGCAGCAGGTGGTAGGTGCGCAGGTTGGCCTGGTACAGGGTGATGCCGGTGGCGTCGGCCGCGGTCTCGAGCTTCTGCAGGGCCGCGCTGATCTGCGCCGGGGTATAGCCCCGTTTGCCCAGGTTCTCGCGCAGCAGGTCGCTCTCGATGGGCCGGTTGTGCACGCGCGTGCGCCAGTCGCCGAGATAGCGATAGCCGAGCGAGTCGGGCCGGGTCTCGTCGGTGAACAGGCGGACGACACGTGCCTGGGTCGCGCGTTCGGAGCGGGGTTGGTCAACCATGGGCATCCTTGTTCGGTTGGTTCACGCGGAGGCGCGGAGATCGCGGAGAGAGGAGATTCTTGGAAAAAAAGCAAAAACCTCTGTTCTCGCCGGACAGCCGCGTGCGTTCACTGGCGTCACACCTTGAGGAGTTTGAAGCTGACCTGGTAGTGGTACAGGTCGATATTCGGCGTCATCGCCAGGGCGCGGCGCAACCGGGTATCCTCCTCCAGGGCGATAATCACCCCGCGCACCTGTTGGCCGGGTTCCGCCAGCTCCTCCTGCACATACCCCATGTAGCGCAGCACCTGGCCCACCACCGCATCGCTGGCGCGGCCTTTTTTCAACTCGACCACCAGCAGGGTGGCGCGGTCCTTGCTCATGGCCAGGATGTCCGCCGGCCCGGTGTCGGTCAGGTACTGCTGGCCCACCCGCTCGCCCTCTTCCTCGAAGATGTCGTAGGTTTTGCCCAACTCGGTGCTCTCCCAATTGAGCACCAGAAAATCCTCCAGGTGCTTTTCCAGCCCAAAGACGGTCGGGTCCTCGACCGTGCTGTCGGTGGCAATCAGGGCTGGTGGCGTACAGCCGCCGGTCAATTGGTCCAGTTCCTCGCGGTATTTGCTCAGGTCGGACACGGTGCCGATGGAACTGGCCGAGTTGCGCAGGGTATCGCTCATATCCGCGCGGGCAATGGTGCGGTCGAGCCAGCGTACCGGCCGGCGGTGCGGCAGATTGCCGCCGGCCACGTAGAAATAGGGGCCGGTGACCTCGCCCACCTGGTAGTTGCCGCTGCCATCCGGGCAGAGCACCAGGTCACCGACGCGGATATTCTTGCAGATGGTCCAGGCAAAACCGCACCACAGCCCCAGGGCGATCTTGGACTTGCCCGGGTGCAAGGTCTGCATTTCCGGCATGAACCGCTGACTGAAACTGCGGAGGTCCTCGGTCAACTCCCCGGACACATCCCGGACAATATCCCCGAATCCGGAGCCTATATATCCTCCCGCAGAACATTCGGGAAAGTGGGCGCTTTTTTTCCCCAACATAATCCGATAGTAATTGGTCATGCACTGCCTCCTGACGTAGTCGTTCCTGCTGTGCCGGTCGGCACGGATTCTCTTTTTCCTTTTCTCCGCGTTCTCCGCGTCTCCGCGTGAGCCCCTACTCCCTGCCCCCAGGCGGGACCAGCCGGGTCCGACCGGTGAGGAGTTCCTGCATCATGGCTTGTTTGAGCAGGCGGGTCTTGTCCCGCCGCTGCTCCAGGGCCGCCAGTTCCGCGTCCATGTCGGACAGGATCTCGGCGATGGAAGTTTGTTCGGGGAGGGGCGGCAATTGAAGCGGGGATTTAAGAAAGGCAATTTTTGATATATTATAGCGCGTTGAACCTTGAGCAAGAGACTTCATTAGCTCACGTCCTTCGCGACTCCTGAAATAATACGCCAAGAACAAGCAATCAGCCTCTGCGCCTGAGCAGAAGCGAAAACCAAAGCAAAAGCTGTTAAGGTAAACGTCTCGAACATCATCGAGCAGCACCGCGCATAAGGCAACTTCCTCTGGCGTCTCCGAGGAACCATTAAAGACTAAATCGCCTTTCATCACTTTATGCTGTGATTCCGTTGGAAAGACATTAACTAGCTCGAATGTGTTGCAATCAGTCAGTGACCACCGGCAAAGCCGGTGGCTTGACAGATTGTGAACCGCTCAAAG
>CAZMNU010000138.1:0-5266 GCA_964567725.1 uncultured Desulfobulbus sp.
AATCACCGGCCGGGATCATGTGGAATCCGTGGCCGGGATCGTCTGGAATTTGCAGGTCTGTTCAAAATCATAACGCTTTGGCTTTTCGGGTTGAGACAGCGGTCGCGCTCCTGGTGCCGGATCCGGGCGAGATTTCCTGTCTGACCTCGAGCGAGTGCAGGGTGAACGACCCGGCGCCGCCAGCGGCCAGTTCCAGGATTTCCTCGGGTTGCGGGTCGTAGAGGCGAAGAAAAACCTGGTTGGCCCCTTCCTGCACCTGCCGTTCCTCACAGACCTGTCGCTGCAGTTCCCCCCTGCTGCCCCTGAGGTGGGAGCACAACGACATCGTTTGCTTCTCTTTGCTGGTCCCCTGGATTCGGACCAGGAGCGGGGTTGCGAGCTGCCTGCCGTTGTTGAGGTGCAGGTGCACGGAGGCCCCCGGGCCGGCGAAGGACAGCTCGACCCCCCGGGCCGTCTCCCGGATGGCGGTCTTTCTGCTTTTATAGAGAAAATCCTGCCAGTTGGACTGATCGATGCGGATCGCGGCCGGACCCGATGCCGCGAATTTTCCGGGCAGCAGCCGCTGTTCCAGTTCCGGGTCGGGCAGGACGGACCGGTCTATACTCCTTGCAACCCGCAGATCAAGGACCACATCCGGACGCTCCCGCTCGATCAGGGGCCTGGCGTCCTCGAAATTCATGGTGTTGACGTAGACGACCGCGGCAAAATGCTGCGACAGGTAGGGCCTGAGAAAGAGCCCGAACGAGTCGTGGATAACGATCGCCTTGCGTCGCTTTTCCCGGCAGCCGTTGGCAACGGGCAGCCGGTGGGCGGGGAAGTCCGCATACTCGGGCAGTTCGGTGAGGCGTGTCCACGGTTGCAAGGCCCCAGGGTCGCATTCCTCGAGGATGTTCAGGGCGGGCGCCGTTTCCGTGACCAGCCCGCCCAGGTTTATCAGGACTGCCAGGTCGCCGGAAAAACCCTGCTCCCATTTCTTGCCGTCTTTCTGCCCCAGCGGCCTGATGTCGGGAAACCATTGCTGCAGCCGCGAGACGATCGCCCGGTAGACCAGGCCCGAGCCATCGTAATTCCAGTGACTGTCCGTGCGAAAGTAGAGCTGTGCCTCGTTTTTTTTGCGGACCAGCAGCTCTTTCGTATCGATGAAATCCGTGAACCTGCCGCCGGCGCGCAAATGGTCGACGATTTGCGAGTAGCTGTCGTATCCCTTGTTCTTCCGGAGAATCAGGGGCAGGTGCTCCTCGTACACGGCCTCCTTGTTCGGGATGGGCAGGTACAGGTAGCGGATACCCAGGGAGCGGAGCCATTCGCTCCTGTTCTGCAGGGTCCAGGCTATGCGTTCCAGTTGTTTCCGGTTGTAGCGGACGCGCCCGAGATAGTCGGAAATCGCCCCGTCCGCATTGAAAAAGTACCAGCCGTCACTGCCCGCGACCACCATGTCATGAGGAGATATGCCGAATATTTTCAGCAGGGTGTAGTTGTGCGCGCGGACGATCGCCTCCCTGAAGCCGAAATGATCCTCGTACCAGGCCTCGAACGCCTTTGGAAAACTCTTCAGGGTCACGGCAGAGCGGGGAAAATCAGGAAACTCGGCGAGCTTGCGCTTCTCGACCGCGGAAACGGCAACGTTCCTGTCCGGTACGGAAAAAAGCAGGGGCAGGAGCAGCACGACCACAAACAGCAGGGAGACGAACACCTCGTATCTGAACGGTCTGTTCATGTTGAATCGTCTCTAGAAGCGAAAGTAGATGAAAGGATTGTACGAATTGACGGCCAGAAAGGAGAGGCACAGGCACAGCAGGGAAAAGAGCAGCAGGGATTGCATTGTGCTCCGGGCCAGCCCCCTGAACCGGGAAGGGGCGACGGTCGGTTGTCGGTCGACCAGCCATGTTTTCAGGCTGGCGAACCATGGCGTGGAAAAGAGCAGCCCCAGTGCCAGGGCGCAGAGGAACACGCCGTCAACCTGCAGGTACACCGACACCCGCACCGCAGGGTCCGCGTCCTCTGACAGGAAAAACATGGTCTGCAGATAGGCCAGGGCGTCCGGCAAGCGCTCGACCCTGAAAAAGACCCAGGCAACGAGCACGACCAGCAGCGTGTACACATGACAAAACAACCGCGGCACGGACTGCAGCACCCGTTTCAGCACCAGCCGTTCCAGGGCGAGAAAGACGCCGTGCAGCGCCCCCCAGACCACGAAGTTCCAGCTCGCGCCGTGCCAGAGGCCGCAGAGGAGAAAGACCACCACCAGGTTGCGGTAGGTTTTGACCGAGCCTTGCCGGCTGCCGCCGAGCGGGATGTAGAGGTAGTCCCGGAACCAGGTGGACAGGGTGATGTGCCAGCGCCGCCAGAATTCCTGGATGCTGCGGGAGATGTAGGGGTAGTTGAAATTTTCCGGAAACTGGAAGCCGAACATGCGGCCAAGGCCCACGGCCATGTCCGAATACCCGGAAAAATCAAAGTAGATCTGCAGGGCGTAGCAGATGATGCCAAGCCAGGCGATCTCCACCGGCAGATGCGCGTACTGCTGCGAAAAAATCAGGTCGGCCATGGCCGAGAGCGGGTTGGCGATGAGCACCTTTTTGCTCAGGCCGAAGATGAATCGCTCCACCCCGCTGGCGAAGGTGCTGAAATCGTGGAAGCGATGCCGGATCTGCTCGGCCACCTGGCGATAGCGGACAATGGGCCCGGCGATCAGTTGCGGGAAAGAGGCGATATAGAGACCGAGATGGAGCGGGTTGCGCTGTGACTGGGTGTCGTGGCGATAGACATCGATGATGTAGGACAGCGCCTGGAAGGAAAAGAACGATATGCCGATGGGCAGATGGATCGGATCCGCGAGAATTTCCGGCGCTTTCAGGCCCGGGACCAGGCCGGCGACGATTTCGACCAGCCAGTTGCCGTACTTGAAGTAGCCCAGCAGGGCCAGGTTGAGCCCTATCCCGCCGGCAAGTACCGCTGTCCTGGCCTGTTTGCCCTCGGTTCGGTCGAGCAGCCGCCCGACCACGAAGTTGAGCGCGATCGAAAGCAGCATGATGAGCACGTACCCGCCTTCGCCCCAGGCGTAAAACAACAGGCTCGCCAGCAGCAGCACGAGGTTTCTCAGCCTGTTGCCGGCAAGATAATAGGCGATGAGCGTTACCGGCAGGAAACAGAGCAGAAAGGTGATGGAACTGAAAACCACGATGAACCTCAGGGGGCAGGGGCAATGAGCGGGCGTTTTCGACTCGCTTTGTGCTGGTTTCGGGCAGCGTTGTCAAACCCGATTTTCGCTTCCCTGGCAAGGGGGAAGGCTGTTCCTGGCTTGCCAGGCGGACCGGGGCGTACGTACCAACCCTGCCGCTGTCACCATCCGGGCGCAAAACACCATGCCCTTTGCGGCTGCCCGGCGAATCACTCTTCCGGCCGCGGCGCCACCGAGTCGAACAGGTGCCGCTCCACCTTGATTTCGAGCACCAGGTCCGGCTTGAGGAAGGTCAGAATCTCCTCCATGTTCTCCTGGCTGTAATCCTTCCATAAAAAGAGCACCTCCCGGAAATTCTCGACGAACAGCCGTTCCAGCGGGGTGAAGAACGAGTCCCGGAAGACCACCGCGGTCAGGTTGCGGGTCGGGCAGCCCCAGGCGAACGATGGCCGGTCTCCCTCGGTCGGCAGGTCGCTCAGTCCCTCGGGGAAGGGCAGGGGCTGGGCGCACCGCTCGAAGCGCTGCAGCTGGGGGTAGGTTTCGGTGCGTTCGCGGTGCCGCTGGAGGATGAGGGCGAGATCGCCGCCGAGGTTGTCGTTGCCGCCGTAGCCGGTTCGATCCGGACCAAAGGCGAACTCGGTGGTGAAGGTTTGGTCCGGGAAGAGGGCGCCGATGCGCTGGAACAGTTCGCCGAAGGCCAGGTAGGCGCCCAGCGGGTTCCAGTGGGTATCGTATTTAAAGTAGAGGTTTTTGCCGCCCTTGGCCCGGCGCAGCGGCGTGTGCAGGTCCACCATGTACGGAGGCAGGCGGCCGCCGAGCCGTTGTTCGAGCTGCTCGAAGCGGGTGGTGCCCTTGATGGCCGGAGCCCTGGCCATCAGCTTCTCCGGGTAGATGCTCTGCTTGTTGGGCGCCGCGGCGAGCAGGTAGCGGATGGAGTGCCGGCGCAGCCAGGCCTCCTTCTGCTCCTGCTCGGCCAGCCACTGGTCCAGCTGGGGCGCGGACAGGGGCGTTTCCCCGCGAAAATCCTCGAGCAGTTCAAAGGCGGTGTAGAACAGCCAGCCGTCCAGCCCCTGGTGCACCTGGCCCGGAGCGCCGGAGCGGTTGAAGCGCTTGGCCATCTCGCGCTGGTAGCGGCTGACGAGCAGGCCACGGAAGCCGAAATGGTCGTTGAGATAGGCGTCGACCCCGGCGAAGAAGCGGGGCAGTTCCGTGGCGGAAACGGGCGGGGCGGGCAGTTCGGCCAGCTTGCGCTTCTCCCGCTCCGACCAGTCCCGGGCCGGGGTGAGGAGCATGGTCAGCCCCGGCAGGCCGATGGCCGCGAGAAAGAGCAGGATGACCAGCCAGCGGCCGCACGCCGTAACGGTGTTCGCCTGCATCCGCTAAAACCGGAAATAGATGAAGGGATTGTACACCCCGGCGGCGAGGCTGATCCAGGTGCAGTAGACGAGCGTACCGAGCAGAACGAGCCGCACCCCCTCGGCCCCGGCCGCCAGGCCGTGCTGCCACGGCCGGCCGAGACTGTCGATGATCTCCCGGCCGCGTTGCCGCAGGAACGGAAACAGGGGCAGGGAGAGACAGGCGGCCAGGGCGAGTTCCACCACGGTTTTGCGGTCCAGGTACATGGCCGCCGGGTACCTGCCGCCCGGCACCGGGTCGAACCCGGCCATGATGCCGAGAAAGGCGAGGGCCTCGGCCAGGGTCTCGCTGCGGAACAGGACCCAGCCGGCAATGACCACCACCAGGGTCAGCAGGTGCCGGAGCGGCAGCCAGAGCCGATCGAGCAGCCGGCCCAGGGGCGAGCGCTCGATGACGAGAAAAAAGCCGTGAAAGAGCCCCCAGGCAACAAAGGTCCAGGCCGCGCCGTGCCAGAGGCCGCAGAGGAAGAAGACCGCCCACAGGTTGATCGCGGTGCGCAACGCACTGCCGCGGTTGCCGCCCAGCGGGATGTACACGTAATCGCGCAGCCAGTTGGAGAGCGAGATGTGCCAGCGCCGCCAGAAGTCCCGGATGGAGGCGGCGATATAGGGGTAGTTGAAGTTTTCGAGGAAGTGGAAACCGAACATCCGGCCGAGACCGATGGCCATG
>CAZMNU010000139.1:0-5216 GCA_964567725.1 uncultured Desulfobulbus sp.
CGCCCATCGTGCTCGGCGGCATCGAGGCCAGCCTGCGGCGCATCGCCCATTACGACGCCTGGGACAACCGGGTGCGGCGCTCGATCCTGTTCGATGCCAGGGCCGACTACCTGCTCTACGGCATGGCCGAGCGGAGTGTGGTCGAACTGGCCCGGGCGCTGGCTGCGGGCGAGTCGTCGACCTCGATCCGCGGCCTGTGTTACGCCGCCGCCGAACCGCCGGCCGAGGCCCTCGTGCTGCCACCCTACCTGGAGGCGGCGGCCGACCGGGACCAGTTCACCGCCATGTTCTGCACCTTCTATGCCCACTGCGACCCGGTGACCGCAGAGACCCTGGCCCAACAGCAGGACACACGCTTTCTCGTCCACAACCCGCCGCAACTGCCGCTGTCCACCGCGGAGCTGGACGCGGTTCACGACCTGGACTTCACCCGCGACCTGCACCCGCTCGACCGAAAGCGCGGCCCGGTGCGGGCCCTCGACACCATCCGCTTCGCCCTGACCACCCACCGCGGCTGCTACGGCGAGTGCAACTTCTGCGCCATCGCCGTGCACCAGGGGCGTACGGTGCAGAGCCGCAGCCCGGCCTCCATTGTCCGCGAGGCCGAACGGATCGCCGCCCTTCCGGAGTTCCGCGGCACCCTCACCGACGTGGGCGGCCCCACGGCCAACATGTACGGCTTTGAGTGCCGCCGCAAGGCCACCAAGGGCGCCTGCGCGGACAAGCGCTGTCTCTCCCCCACGGTCTGCCCCGGGCTGCAGGTCGATCACGGCCCGCTCCTCGACCTGCTCCGCCGCCTGCGCCAGGTTCCGGGGGTGCGCAAGGTGGTTGTCGCCTCGGGCATCCGTCACGACCTGATCCTCGCCGACCGGCGCCACGGCCTCGCCTACCTGCGCGAGGTGGTCCGCCACCACGTCTCCGGGCAGATGAAACTTGCCCCGGAGCACAGCAGCCCGGCCGTGCTCGCGGCCATGGGCAAGCCGCCGGTGGACGACCTGCTCGCCTTCCGGCAGCTGTTCAACCGTCTCACCCGCGAGGAGGGGCTGGACCAGTACCTCACCTACTACCTGATCGCCGCCCACCCGGGCTGCACCCAGGCGGACATGGAGGCGCTGCGCGCCTTCTGCGGGCGGGAGCTGCACCTGCTGCCGCGCCAGGTGCAGCTGTTCACGCCCACGCCCTGCACCTGGTCGACCCTGATGTACTGGACCGGCACCAACCCCTTCACCGGCGCCGACTGCTTCGTCGAACGAAGCCCCGCCGGCCGCGAGCAGCAGAAGGCGACCCTGACCGGCGGCGGACCGCGCAAGCCCGCGGCATTGGCCGATGGGCGCGGTCGGCGCCGACGACGAAAATGAAACACGCCGCGGCCGCCGCGCCAGATACTTCATGCATTCCGGCCCGCATTGCCGTATATAAGCCGACACAGTCAGCCGGAAACCGGTGGAGCCCGGTCAGGCCGCAAACCCCAGCGCACACAGGCGGATGAACGAACCAGCGCAGCACACCCACGAGCAGGCAGCCGACAGGGCGAACGAACCGGGGAACTGGTACCCGGAAAACCTGGCGCGGATCGACCGCGGCCTCACAGCCATCCTGGCCCGCGGTCCGGCCGAGCGGCCGGTGGCGGTGTTCGACTTCGACAACACCTGCGTGTTCCGCGATGTGGGCCAGGCGGTCTTCTTCCATCAGCTCACCGGCCTGCGCTACCGCCTCCACCCCGAAGAACTGGCCGGCCTGCTGCCCACAGCCCAGGCGGATCTGGACGGCCGGCCCATGGGTGCGGTCATCGACACCCTTGTGGCCAGCTACCGCCGCCTCTGGCCGATGATCGAGGCAGGCGAGGCGGAAGCGGCGCGGCAGCTGCCCGAGGCGGAACTGTTCGCCGCCCTGCTCCTCTGGTTCACGGACCGGGCTCGCCGCGATCAGCGGCTGGGGCCACGGTACGTGCTGCCGTTCATGGGGAAACTGCTGGCCGGATATGACCTGGCGGGGCTGCGGCAATTCGCCGCAGAGGTGGTGCGCGCGGCCCTGGGCGAACCGCTGGTCGAGGCGACCCTTCTCTCCACCGCGGCCGAGCCGCTGGGCCGCCTCCAGGCGAGCCATCCGCTGGGTCTGCAGCCCCACCCGGAGATGCTCTCGCTCATGCACCGGCTGCAGGGGCTGGGGATCGACTGCGCCATCATCTCGGCGAGCACCGAGTGGCTGGTGGAAGAGGCGGTGCGCCTGTTCGGCTTCCCGGTCCCGCCGGAACGCATCTTCGGCATCCGCGTCGGCCTGGACGACCGGGGCCGGCTGACCACCGGTGACCCGGACGACTACCCGGTCACCTACCGCCAGGGCAAGGTCGAGGTGATCCGCCGCTTCCTCCCCGGCCGGCCGGTACTGGTCGCCGGCGACGCGGACACCGACTACGAGATGCTCACCCTGCCCGACGTGGACCTCCGCCTGCTCGTCAACCGCAACCAGAGCGGGCTGATCAGCACCCTCTACCAGGACCCGCGCATCCTCCTCCAGGGGTTGGACCAGGCCACCGGCCGCTTCCGGCCCTTCCGCGAATCCAAGACCCTCTGAGCGGCCGCGGCCGCTACTGCTTCAGCGCCCGGGCGAAGTCGAGCATCCGCTGGATGGGCACGCGTGCCCGGGCGGCCAGCTCCGGCGTCACCCGGATCTCGTTGTCGCCCGTCTCGAGCACCTGCGCCAGTTTTTCCAGGGTGTTCATCTCCATCCACGGACAGCGGGCGCAGCTCTCGCAGGTCGCCCCCTCGCCGGCGGTGGGCGCGCCGAGCAGGATCTTGCCCGGCGCCAGTTGGCGCATGCGGTTGAAGATGCCGGCATCGGTGGCCACGATGAACTCCGGGTTGGGCAGGGTGCGCACCGCCTCGATGAGCGCGGTGGTCGAGCCGACCACGTCCGCCTGGGCGACCACCTCCCGCGGCGACTCCGGGTGGACGAGCACCGCGGCCTCGGGGTGTTCGCGGCGCAGCAGTTCCAGCGCATCGGCCCGGAACTCCTCGTGGACCACGCAGGAGCCGGGCCACAGGAGCATCTCCGCGCCGGTCAGCTGCTGCACGTAGCGGCCCAGGTGCCGGTCCGGCCCCCAGAGGATGCGCTCGCCCCGCTGGGCCAGGTGGCGGACGATGGGCAGGGCGATGCCCGAGGTCACCACCCAGTGCGAGCGGGCCTTGACCTCGGCGCTGGTGTTGGCGTAGACCACCACCGTGTGGTCCGGATGGCGGTCGCAGAAGGCGCTGAACAGGTCGGCCGGGCAGTTCTCGTCGAGCGAGCAGGTGGCGTTCAGGTCCGGCATGAGCACCCGCTTCTCGTTGTTGAGGATCTTGGAGGTCTCGCCCATGAAGCGCACCCCGGCAACCACCAGGGTGGTGGCCCGCTGCTCGGTGCCGAAGCGGGCCATCTCGAGCGAGTCGGCCACGCAGCCGTTGGTCTCGTCGGCCAGGTCCTGCAGGTCGCTGTCCGTGTAGTAGTGGGCTGCGAGCACCGCATCCTGCTCGCGCAGCAACTGGCGGATGCGCGCCTTGAGCGCCTCGGTCTGGGCCGGGGTCCGCTCGACGCGGACCGGGTGGGGGGGCACCTGGACCGTCGGGATACGGACGTCCGCCAGGGTTTCTTGCTCGCTTGTGTGCATATCGTCTCCCGCCGCTCGGGCGCTGACTGCTGGTCTCTGGCGACCCAGGGCCGGGCGCATCCGTCGCCCCCGGCCCGGGCCGGTCGTGCTGCTCCCTGTTACCGCAAACAGCGGCCAAGGACAATCCTTTTTCCCGGCCGCAACGGACCTCGTCGCCCGCAATGGACCGGCGCACATCGTGGTTCCCTCCGGGGCCGACCTGCGGTATAGTGGTGCAGGTTTCCCCGCCAATATTCGCCTCCAGGAATGGCCATGCACGTCTATCCCTCCGAACTCGTCGCCCTGATCAGCGAGCGCTGGGGTCCGCCGCCGGAGGAGGAAAGCGAGAGTGCCATCGGTGTCCTGCCGGGCAAGGGGGCCCTGGAGCACCTCATTTCCACCTGCTACCAGGTGAGCATGATGCGCGAGGAGGACCGCTCCGTCACCCTGCGCATCATCCTCGCCCCGCCTTCGGTCTTTCCGCCCGACCAGGGACCGCCCAAGGGCTTTCTCCGCCTGCTGTTCGACACTCCCCGCCCCTTCAACGAGTACGAACTGCGCCGCCTGTCGCCGGCGGTGGATTTCGAGCGCTCGCTCATTGCCATCGAACCCCACCCGGAGAAGGGGTTCCAGATCTGGGGCGTGGTCAATTCCGGCATCCGCTGGCTGCAGCAGGAACGCGGCGGCAACAAGAAGACCAACCGGCTGCCCGCGGCCTTCGTGGTCCACGTCACCGGCCCGGGCATGCTCACCATCTGCCGGGGGTTGAGCATCGTCGTCAACCTGAGCGGCGGCCGGCTGCTCGAATCCGCGGCCAACGCCTTCCATTCCAACTGGATGAACCGGCTGTTCGCGCCCGGCCGCCAGGCGGCGATCGATCAGCACGAGCTGTTCCGGGCCAGCGTCCTCTACCCGGTGGCCCGCATCGAGGAGGAGTTCATCGAGAACCTGCAGTTCCAGCTGCTCAAGCGGGTGCTCAGCGTCACCCGCATGAACCGCCACGGCGGCACCTTCATCATCTTCCCGAGCGTCGATCCGCCCGAGCTGGCCACGGACAATCCTCCCATCCTGCTCAAGTACCGTTTCCAGAAGGACGAGGCCGTGCAGCGGCAGCAGCAGCTGCTCGTCCGCACCATCCGCCTGGCCACCACCGCGCTCGGCGACATCAACAACCCGGACCGGGTGGTCAGCTGGCGGGACTACGTCAACCTCCGCCACGAGTCCGCCGTCTACGACCTGGAGGAAGGGCTCTACGAACAGGCCCAGTTCGTCGCCAGCCTGGCCTCGGTGGACGGCGCCGTGGTCACCACCAGCCGCGGCCCGTTGGGCTTCGGCGGCATGATCGTCGGCTCCCTCAACAAGCTCACCGAGGTGGCCATTGCCAGCGACGCCGAGGGCAAGATGGTGTCGCTCACCAAGATCGAGGGCTACGGCTCCCGCCACCGCTCCGCCTACCACCTGTGCAACGCCCTGCACGACGCCCTGGCCATCGTCGTCTCCCAGGACGGCAACGTCCAGCTGGCCAAGTGGCGCAACGGCATCGTCACCTGCTGGGACCTGACCTCACAGATGTTCATCGCCGAGACCTGAA
>CAZMNU010000140.1:0-2999 GCA_964567725.1 uncultured Desulfobulbus sp.
TGATGGCACTGACATACTTCATCGCTCTTCCTCCTTTCCGTGTTCCATGATGGATCCCCGTTCCCGCCGGAACCGTCTCACTTTGCGTTGCGCCCGAGCGCCCCCCTGATTCAGTCCCGCGTCAGGGCCATTAGTGCTGTCCGCCCCACAGGTGCAGAGTTCAGGGTGCCCTGCCCGTCATCATGGGCAGAACCCTGTCCCCGCACTCAACTCCCCTGCAGCGCGGCCCCATGACCTGGCTGAATGTCACCTCCCTTTCCCTGTTCACTCCTTCGGGTATTGTTCTGCTGCGGGAGCACACAGGGGCTACCCGTTCTGAAGCAAAAGTCAGGCCAAAACAGAAAAATTAAATTTTTTGATTTGTTTTCAATTTGTTATAAATAAACACTGCTCTCTTCATCCCCCACGAAAAGAAATTTTTGTTCATTATTGTCAATATAATTGAACTTTAATCTACAAAAACGTCAACTATTGCCCGGCCCAAACGCTCCACGGCGTGCCGTGGCCGGGAATCGGCAAACAGTCGTTGCATCCGGGACGATAATGGGAAAAGATACGGGCGTACCTTTCGGCCTGTTGTCCGCCAACCCCTTCCAGCCCCGAGGAGGCCGTCGCATGCACAGTTCCGAGCCGGACCACCGGACCGAAGACCGTCAATGGAACGCTGTCGACCGGACCATGCAGCGGCACGACTACCGGCCCGAGGCCCTCATCGAAACCCTGCACACGGCCCAGGAACGGTACGGCTTCCTGGATTTCGGCACCCTCGGCCGCATTGCCGACCGGCTGGGGATGGCGCCGAGCAAGGTGTTGGGCGTGGCCACCTTTTACAATCATTTCCGCATGCAACCGGCCGGCGAGCACACCCTGGCGGTCTGCACCGGCACAGCCTGTCACGTCAAGGGCAACGACCGCATCCTCGCCTGGGCCCGGGAACAGTTCGGGCTGTCGCCCGGGGAAACCACCCCGGACAACCGGCTGTCGCTGGTCGAGGTGCGCTGCGTGGGCGCCTGCGCACTGGCGCCGGTGATCGTCACTGATGGCGAGATCAGAGGGAAAAGAGATTTTGCGGAATCCACCGCAATGATCAGGGAGTGGCTGGGCGATGCGGGCCGATGACCTGCGGCAGCGGGCGGAGGAGCGACGGCGGTACCTGGACGGGTTCGCCCATCACCTGCTCGTCTGCGCCGGTCTGGGCTGCCCGGGCAACGAGGAGATTGTCGCCGAACTGAGCAGGGCCGTGAACGAACAGGGCCTTGCCGACCGGGTGCTGGTGCGCCGGACCGGCTGCATGGGGCTGTGCGCCCTCGGCCCCCTGGTCAGGGTGGAGCCGGACACCATCGTTTACCAGGGGGTGCGGCCCGAGGATGCGGACGAAATCGTCACGGCCCTGGGCCGGGAGCCGGTGGCGCGGCTGCTCCTGCCTCCGGACCTGCCCTTCTTCGCCCGCCAGCGCAAACGGGTGCTGGCCCTGTGTGGCCGCATCGACCCGGACAATTTCGACGACTACCTGGCGGCCGGCGGCTACCAGGCCGTGCTCACAGCGTTGACCACCATGCGCCCGGCCGGGGTGATCCGTCTCATCGAGGACAGTGGCCTGCGCGGCCGTGGCGGGGCCGGTTACCCCACCGGGCTCAAGTGGGCCACGGTGGCCAAGGCCGCGGGCGAGAGAAAGTACCTCATCTGCAACGCGGACGAGGGCGACCCCGGCGCCTTCATGGACCGGGCCATCCTCGAAGGCACGCCGCATGCCGTGCTCGAGGGCATGATCATCGCCGCCTATGCGGTCGGCGCGAGCAGCGGTTACATTTATGTGCGGGCCGAATATCCGCTGGCAGTGCAGCGGCTCAAACGGGCCCTCCGTGAGGCGGAACGCCACAACCTTCTCGGCCATGCCATCTGCGGCTCCGGCTTTGACCTCAAGCTGGAAATCCGTCTTGGCGCCGGCGCCTTTGTCTGCGGCGAGGAAACCGCCCTGATCGCCTCGGTCGAGGGCGGCCGCGGTCTGCCCCGATCACGCCCCCCTTACCCGGCCGAACGCGGTCTGCACGGCTGTCCCACCCTGATCAACAACGTGGAAACCTACGCCAACATCCCGCTCATCGTCACCCGCGGAGCCGACTGGTTTGCCGCTGCAGGCACGGAGCGCAGCCGCGGCACCAAGGTCTTCGCCCTGTCCGGCAAGGTCCGGCACACCGGCCTGATCGAGGTAGACATGGGCACCACCCTGGGCGAGATCGTCAATGACATCGGCGGCGGCGTCCCGGACGGCCGGGCGCTCAAGGCGGTGCAGACCGGCGGCCCTTCCGGCGGCTGCATCCCGGCGGACCGGCTCGACACCCCGGTCACCTACGAGGATCTGGGCGCAGTCGGTTCGATCATGGGTTCGGGCGGCATGATCGTCATCGACGAAACCACCTGCATGGTGGACATGGTCCGCTATTTCATGCAGTTCTGCATGGAGGAATCCTGCGGCAAATGCGTGCCCTGCCGGGTGGGCACGGTGCAGATCCACCGCCTGCTGGGCAAATTTTGCGAACACCGCGCCACCCCGGCCGACCTGGAAACGCTGGAAACACTCTGCGATCTCGTCAGGGAAACGAGCCTCTGCGGCCTGGGCCAATCCGCCCCCAACCCGGTGCGCAGCGCCCTGCGCTTTTTCCGCAAGGAATTCCTCGACCGCATGGTGCAACCCGCCGACACCCCGGAGCACAATTCATGAGCATCACGCTGACCATCGACAACAGGCCGGTGAGCGGCCGTGCCGGGGAGACCATCCTGCAGGTGGCCGCGGAAAACGGCATCCGCATCCCCACCCTCTGCCACCTGGAGGGACTATCCGGCCACGGTTCCTGCCGGTTGTGCCTGGTCGAGGTGGCCGGCGGCGGCAAACTGCTGCCCGCCTGCGTTACCCCCATCCGGGAAGGCATGGAGGTGAGCACCCGCTCGGCGCGGCTCGACCGTCACCGCCGCCAGATCATCGAACTGCTGCTGGCCGA
>CAZMNU010000140.1:3099-5193 GCA_964567725.1 uncultured Desulfobulbus sp.
CGTCGTTGACCTGGACACGCCCTGGGGCGAGTCGACCACCTGCACCGGCTGCGGCAAGTGTGTGGCGGTCTGTCCCACCGGCGCGCTGTTTGAAAAAGGACGGTCCGTCGGCGAGCTGCGCCGGCACCGGCCCGCACTCGCCACCCTGGTCGCCGGGCGATCCACGGAGGGCGCATGAACAGGCTGCGACTCGCCACCCTGTGGCTGGACGGCTGTTCCGGCTGCCACATGTCACTTCTGGACATGGACGAGCGGCTGCTCGAGCTGGCCGGCCGGATCAACCTGGTTTACGGCCCGCTGGTGGATAGCAAGGAATTCCCCGAGGGGGTGGATGTGGCCTGCATCGAGGGCGCGATCAGTTCCCGGGCCGACGAACTGCTGCTGCAGCGGGTGCGCGCCCGCACGAGACTCCTGGTGGCGCTCGGCGACTGCGCGCTCACCGGCAACATCCCGGCCCTGCGCAACATCCGCGGCGCCGAGCGGATGCTGCGGACCGTCTACGTGGACCCGCCGCTGCATAACCCCGGTGTGCCCGAGACCGATCTGCCCCGCCTGAATGAGCAGGCCCGGCCCCTGCACACGGTCGTGACCGTGGACCTGTTCGTGCCGGGCTGCCCGCCGCCGGCCGACTGCATCCACGGCCTGCTCGTCGCCCTGAGCGAGGGGCGGATGCCCGAGCTGCCGCTCGCCACCCGTTTCGGCGCGTAAGGAGGAAGACCATGGCAGAGCGGATCGTCATCGAACCCATCACCCGCATCGAGGGCCATGCCCGCATCTCCCTGCTGCTCGATGAGGCTGGCCGGATCGCGGAGGCCCGGTTCCAGGTGACCCAGGTCCGCGGCTTCGAGCAGTTCGTGGTCGGCCGGCCGTACTTCGAGATGCCGGCGCTGACCGCGCGCATCTGCGGCATCTGCCCGGTGAGCCACGTCCTGGCCGCGGCCAAGGCCTGCGACCAACTGCTGGCGGTGCGCATCCCCGAGACCGCGGCCAACCTGCGGCGCATCCTCAACCTCGGCCAACTCATCCAGAGCCACGCGCTCAGCTGGTTCTACCTCAGCGCACCGGATCTGCTGCTGGGCATGGACCACCCGCCGGCAACACGCAATTTCCTCGGCATCGCGGCCACGGACCGGCAGTTCGCCCGCGACGGCATCCGCCTGCGCCGGTTCGGCCAACAGGTCATCGAACGCTTGGCCGGCCGACGCATCCATCCGGCCTGGGTCGTGCCCGGCGGGGTGGACGCACCGCTCGAGCCCTCGGCGCGGGAGGCCATCCTGGCGGAAATCCCGGAGATCAAGACCCTGGCCTGCCACCACCTGGAACGCTGCCGGCAACTGCTCGACAACCACCTGGAGGAGGCCCGGGTGTTCGCCAGCTTCCCCAGCCTGTTCCTGGGATTGACCGGACCGGGCGGCCGGCTCGAGCACTACGACGGCCTGGTGCGGATCATCGACGCGGACGGTGCCCTGCTCGCCGACGGGCTCGACCCCGCCGACTACGCGGACACCATCGGCGAGGCGGTTGAGCCCTGGACCTACCTCAAATTCCCCTACTACAAGCCGCACGGCTATCCGGACGGCCTGTACCGGGTGGGGCCGCTGGCCCGGCTCAACCTGGTCGACCGCTGCGGCACCGAGCTGGCCGACCGGGAGCTGGCTCATTTCCGCAGCCTCGCCCCGGGGCCGGTGCCGGGCAATTTCCACGCCCATTACGCCCGCCTCATCGAGCTGCTCGCCGCGGTGGAAACCATGGAGACGCTGCTCGCCGAGCCGGCCATTCTCGACCGCCGGGTGCGCGCCGTGGCCGGGGTCAACGAGACCGAGGGGGTGGGCGCCATCGAGGCGCCGCGCGGTTTCCTCCTGCACCACTACCGGGTGGACGAGCACGGCCTGATCCAACAGGCCAACCTGATCATCGCCACCGGGCACAACAACCTGGCCATGCAGCGCGGCATTCTCCAGGCGGCTCGGCATTACCTGGACCACAACCCGCCCGCCGAGGGGTTGCTCAACCGGCTGGAAGCGGTGATCCGCACCTTCGACCCCTGCCTCTCCTGCTCCACCCACGCGGTGGGCGCCATGCCGCTGGTGGTGC
>CAZMNU010000141.1:0-5138 GCA_964567725.1 uncultured Desulfobulbus sp.
CGGCAGTGGTCCGGAGCGAACTCCTCCGCATCCGGGTCGGTGAGGTGGAGCGGCGAGATCTCATCGAGCAGCCGCTGCAGCCGCGCGTGCGCCGGGGTGTGAAAGATCGGCCGCTTGAAGCGGTGGGCCTGGGCCAGGAGCGGTTCGACCCGGCCCCGGAAGACCCGCTCCCGGCTCGCCCACAGGGTGATCTCGTCGCCCTCGTTGAGCGTGGTGGTGGCGGTGCGCGTGTCGAACAGGGCGGGCACGCCGAACTCGCGCGCCACCGAGGCCAGGTGGCTGGCCGTGCCGCCGATGTCGGTGATCAGGCCGCGCACCCGGCTCACCCAGGGGGTCAGCGCGGTGGAGGCGGCGCGGGCCACGAGGATGGTGTCCGCATCGATGGCGGCCGGGTCCGCCCCGTCGAACAGCCGTACCCGGCCCGCGGCCACGCCGCCGGCGGCGCAGCGGCCGCCTTCGAGCAGGAGCGGGTGATCGGGGTAGTCGGTGGCGGCTTCGCCCTCCTGCTGTTTGTCCTCGGGGAGAATGAGCAGGGGCCGCATCTGCAGGATGACCGGCGCCCCGGACGAATCCACGGCCCACTCGATGTCCAGCGGCCGGCCGGCGTCCGCCTCCAGGCGCAGTCCGTGCCGGGCGAGTTCGGCGAGGAAGGGCGGCGGTGCGGGGGCCGGGCTGCCCGGCCCGGCCAGGGTTTCCGGGGCGAGGGTGTCCTTGGCGACCCGGTACATCCGCTCCGGCGAGGCCTTGCCGCCCACCAACTGATCACCCAGGCCGCGGACGCTGCTGATGCGCAGGCTGTCCGCCTCGCCGGTGGTGGGGTCCGCGGTGTAGAGCACGCCGCTGGCCTGCGGTTCGATCATGGCGAGCACGAGCACGGCCATGGGCGTGTCCCGGTCGTCCAGGCCGTGGTGCATGCGGTAGGACAGGGCCGGGGTCGAGTAGAGGCTGGCGATCACCCGCTGCCAGGCCGTGGCCAGTTCGTCCGGCTCCACCCCGAGCAGCGAGGTGTACTGGCCGGCAAAAGAGATGTCGCCGTCCTCGCCGATGGCCGAACTGCGCACCGCCAGTTGCCCGGCGCCGAGGGTCGCGGCCGCCTCGGCCAGGGCCCGGCGGATTTCCTCGGGCACCGTTGCGGCCGTGACCCGGGCGAGGATCTCCTCGCTCACCGCGGCCAGGCGCTGGGGGTCGTCGTCCTCCAGGTCGGCGAGCAGGGTGTCGATCCGCTCGCGCAGGCCGGTCTCGTCGAGAAAGCGCCGGCAGGCCACGGTGGTCACGGCGAACCCGTCCGGGGTGCGCAGGCCGAGGCGGTTGCGCACGTGGCCGAGGTTCGCGGCCTTGGCGCCGGCCAGGTCCAACTCGTCGCGGTCGACCCGGTCCAGGGGCAGCACCAGGGTGGTCTCGGTCAGCCGCTGCGGACCGGTCCACTCCGCCTCCACCGACTGTTCGATCCCCTCCAGCACCGCGACCATCGGCTGGTAGTCCGCGCCGGTCATGCCGGCCAGGGCCTGGACCATGCCGTCCACCTCGACGAGCAGCTGGCTCCCCTTGCGCGCCACCATCTGGAAGGTGAAGGGGAGGTTGTCGTAGTAGACCTGCTCCAGGTCCGCCTGCAGGGTCAGGGCGGTGCGGTTGTGGTCGAGCAGGCGGCGGAATCGCCGGTAGCGGGTGGTCTGCACGGCGTCCAGGGTGGGCAGCAGCCGGCAGGCGTCAGCGGATTTCCAGCGTGAGAACCAGGCCATGGGGCACCTCCTGTGCTGTTTCTTTTTACGGTTCTCCGGATCATAGACAAGGCGAACGATTCCGGCCACACAGAAAGGAGCTGCAGCCGGACTTGCCGGGGGTGCGGGTTTCGGGTACCATCGTCCGCCTCCATTCCATCCCCTACCTGTGTCCCGATTATGTCCACCGCCCACCCGGAAAAGATCTACGTCGAGCTGACCACGCGCTGCAACCTGCGCTGCCCCATGTGTCTGAAATTCGCCGAGGGCAGCTGCATCGCCGAGGGCGACATGGACCTGGCCCTGTTCGAGCGACTGCTGCCGTCGCTCGGCACCGTGCGCACCCTCGTGCTCAACGGCCTGGGCGAACCGCTGCTGCACCCGGAGTTGGAGACCATGGTCGCCCTGGCACGAAGAGCCCTGCCCGCGGACGGCACCATCGGCTTTCAATCAAACGGCCTGCTCCTCGACCAAGGCCGCGCCGAGCGGCTGCTCGCCGCCGGGCTGGACACGGTCTGCCTGTCCGTGGATGACCTGGACGGGCCCGGCGGGGCAGGGGCCGACGCGGGCCACCAGGTGCGGCCGGTGGAGCGGGCCATCGCCTCGCTGGTCGCGGCCCGCACACGGTCGGGACGACCCTTTCGCATCGGCATCGAAACCGTGCTCGACCGGGACAACGTCCCGTACCTGCCCGAGCTGGTCCGCTGGGCCGGCGCCCGCGGGGTGGACTACCTCATCGCCAGCCACCTGTTCGCCTATGATCCCCGCCTGGCTGACGAGAGCCTGTTCAGTCCGAACAGCCGCGCCGCGGTGGAGTTGTTCGCCGCCTCTCAGGCCGAGGCCCGCGCCCGTGGGGTGGACCTGGCCGATCTGTCGGCGGCGCAGCGCCGTTTTGATCCCGGCCCGGCAGAGCGGCTGCTGCTCGGCCTGGGCGACGACCTGCGGCACCGGGCGCGGGCGGCTGATTTGACCCTGCACCTGCCCGGCCTGCTCAGCCTGGACCTGGACCGGCTGGCCGCGGCCGAGCAGGCCTTTGACCGGGCCCGGGACCGGGCCGGCGAACTCGGGGTGGCCCTGCATTTGCCGCCCCTGTACGCCCGCGAGGGCCGGGAGCGGAGCTGCCCGTTCATGGACGAGCGGGCCGCGTTCGTCGACCGGGCCGGCCGGGTGTCGCCCTGCCATTTCCTCTGGCACGACGGCCCGAGCGCGGTGCGCGGCGAGCGCATCCAGGTGCGGGCGCGGGTGTTCGGCTGTATCGACGACCAGCCGCTCGACGCCATCTGGAACCAGCCGGACTATGAGGCCTTCCGCTGCGAGGCGGCCCTGAACGACTACGCCCCCTGCTGGAGCTGTACCGCCGCGCCCTGCGCCGACCTGGTCAACGCCAACCTGACCGGCGGGCACGACTGCTACGCCAGCCGGGTGCCCTGCGGCCACTGCGCCTGGGGGCTCGGCTGGCTGCGCTGTTTGTGAGGGACGGGTCCGGAAAAGGGAGGGGGAAAACCGGCGCACCTGCGCCGGTTTTTTTTGGTGCGCGGGCAGGACCGGGTTCAGCCGGCCAGGGTGCGCAGGGCGGCGAGGAAGCGCGAGCGCAGTTGCTCGCCCAACAGCGCCCGCTTCACCGGCGGCAGCCTGAGCATACCGCCCACCAGGGCGCGCAGGAACCCCTGGGTGCGGCTGTTCGGATTGTCGAACAGCAGGGTCTGCAGGGTGTCGCGCTCGAGCGCCTGGAGGATCACCCGGGCGAAGCTGTCCTCCGGGTGGAGCACCCGCTGCGCGCGCGGATGCAGGGCCAGGGCGCCGCTCGGGCAGGTGAGGGCGCAGACGCCGCAGCCCAGGCAGAGGTCGTTGACCTCGGCTGCCAGCACCGGTCGCTCCGCGTTCGCGGCAGTGACCGGCACCAGGCGGATGGCCTCAACCGGGCAGGCGCGCACACAGCGGCCACAGCCGGTGCAGCGGTCCGGGTCCACCTGCGCCACGAAACTGGAGGTGACCAGGAGGCTCGTGCAGCCGGTTTCGCGCACCCCCTGCATGAGGTTACAGCAGCAGCCGCAGCAGTGGCAGATGAAGCCCGCGTCCTCGCGGACGTTGTCCGTGGTCAGCGTCAGGCCGAGTTCGCGCGAGCGGGCGAGGATCTCCCGCATGCCGGCTTTGTCCAGGGGGCGGGCGAAGCCGTGGCGGATGAGGAAGCGGGCCCCGCTCCCCATGGAGGTGCAGGTTTCCATGGGCGCGCGGCAGGCGGGCCGGCCCAGGTGGTGCTTCTCGTGGCGGCAGGAGCAGAGGCCGAGGGAAAATTCGTCGTGCGCCTCGACCAGTGCCGTGGCCCGCTCGTAGTCGAGGATCTCCACCTGCGGGGCCAGGGTTTCCTCGTGCGGCAGGGTGCGCATGATCGACACCCGCTGGCCGTCGCCGAAGTTGGCGTCGAGAAAGGCGCGGTCGCCGAACATGTAGGCCTGGAAGAGTTCCGCCCAGCGGGCCCGGTCCAGGTCCGGGCCGGTGCGCATCATGGTGAACTCGAAAAAGCCGATGACGATCGGGCTGACCATGTAGCGGGTGGTGGCGCCGTCCCAGATGTCGACCACCAGCCCCTTGTCGCACAGCGCCTCCAGCCGGGCCTGCAGCGGTGCGGCCGGCTCGCCGGTGAGGCGGGCGATGCGCTCCAGGGTGGACGGCCGGTAGGGCAGGCGGATGATCAGCTCGGCCTCGGCCGGGGTGTAGAGCAAGCGCACCAGGTCGTGGAAGACCGGGGTCCAGGGGGTGCGCACCGGCGCCTGGTCGAGGCGAAGGCCCAGCGCGCGGTAGAGGTCCTTGCTGGTGAGATGGCCCATGACGATTTCCGGATCGGGTTGACGACGCGTTCAGTAGAGCACGCTTTGCCGCCGCCGGCAAGGGGCTTGCCCGGTGGCTGGCGGCCGTTCGGCAGGCACAAAAAAGGCCCGGAACCTTGCGGTTCCGGGCCTTTGGTTAGTGTCTCGAGCGGTGTCTACCAGCGCTCGGTGCCGACGATCTCGTTCACATCGCGGCAGCTGCGCCGCTCACCTTCGTTGAGATCATCGAACCTGCGCACACCCGGTCGAACGCTGTCCAGTGTGCAGACCAACTCTCTTCCCTTGTCATCGTTGACCCAGACGAGTCCTTCGTATCCGATCATCACAGCCTCCTGTGGATGGTGTATATTAGGGGTTCCTAATGCCATGCCTGAACAGTAAGCCCGATCCGCATCGGGTCAAGAAGGGCGCTGCTTTTTTTCCTCCACCCGAATTGCGCCCGCTCAGCGCATGGGCCGGATGCGCACCTCGATGTCCGCCTGGTCCCGGAGCAGTTCCACCAGCCGCTGCGGGTCGGTGTCGCCGTAGTGGTAGGGATAGAGGATGCGCGGCCGGAAGGCGCGGGCCGCGTCCGCCACCATCTCCGGGGTCA
>CAZMNU010000142.1:0-5086 GCA_964567725.1 uncultured Desulfobulbus sp.
GGTGTGGATTTGATCCCTGTATACATCAAATCCACACCAAATGACGAGGAGCCAGGAAAAATACCACAGGGACGACCACTCTGGCAGAAAAACACTTCAAAGGGAGGGCGCTATGCAATGGAATAGTCAGAAAAGCATGGAGTTGAAAGGCAAGATCGCGCAGAACCCGGAATTGATGGAAAAACTGACCAGGTGCGTGGAACAGGTGTTCGAGGAATTCAAGGTCGAACTCCCGGGCGCCAGCTTCGTGTTCGAGCCGAGGATTTTTTCCCTGAAGAACGGGGATGCGCCCGAACTCGCCAGCCGCTCCCGGGCCGCCATGCTCAGCGAACTGCTCAACAACCTGGCCGAGGAGGCGCCCGCCAACAGTATCACCGATATCGTCGACTCGGACCGGTTCAGGGCCTGCCTGCCCCAGTGCGGGCCGATGGATCCCATCAGCCTGAAGATCCTCGAGAAGCTGCGCATTCGCGATGTGGTCAGCGACGACCCTGTGCCGATCAGGGAAAGCGCGCAGCTCATGCGCCGCATCACCGGCAATAAAAAGCTCATGGCGGCCCTGAGCAAGGGGCTGTTCGCTGAACTCGAGGCGGCGGGCATCACCTTCGGCCGGCAGGAAGGGTGCGTGTTCACCCCCATCGTGTTCGAGGCGCCGGTGTATGCCCAGAAGATCGGCGCGGTGAGCGAGTTCGCCCGGTTGGAAGGGTTCGGCCCGCAGATCTACGCCGCCGCCGACCCGACCCCGGAGCCGGCCGCGGCCATACGCATCAAGCCGTTCCCGGGCATCATCGAGGTGCGCGATCAATTCCTGGTGCCGGGGGTCATTTTCCACCGCTGGTGGTGGATCGGCATTCCTGCGCCGGAACTGCTCGTCGCCCTGGATCGCATCCGCCAGTACCGCTGAGCCGTCGGCCGCAGCGACCGGGCCGGGCCGCCGGCCCGGTCCCCCGTTCCCTGACCCTGCCACGAATTGTGAGAGCCCATGCACAGCACCCCGCCCGCGGACAATGACCCGCATCCCCGACTGGCCGACAGCCTCCGGATCGAGACCATCGCCGGAACCGCCGAGGATCCGCACGGTCCGCTCTCCCTGGTCCTCAACCCGCAGGCCCCGAGTTGGGCCATCATGAACGCGGATGGCCTGGAACTGCTGCACGAGTGCGACGGCACCCATTCCGCGGCGGCAATCGCCGAGGTCGTGGCCCGCCGCAAGTCCATGGACCCGGCCCTCGTCCGGTCACAGGTGGAGACCTTTTCCCGGTACCTGCAGGAACACCTGCTGCTCGCCTCTCCCGGTGGTCAGGTTGCGCGGGAGAATGTCTTCCAGGGGGTGGCGCTGGAAATCACCAAACGATGCAACCTGCGCTGCCGACACTGCTATTTGGCGGCGGGAGAGGTGGCCGGCCAGGAACTGAGCACGCAGGAGATCAAGGCGCTCCTTGCGGCGGTGCGCGCGGCGGGCGGTGTTTCCGTGGCCATCGGCGGGGGTGAGCCGCTGCTCCACGAGGACTGGCTCGAGATCGTGCAGCATGCGCTCGACTGCGGCCTGCTCGTGTCCCTTGGCACCAACGCGACCCTGGTCGACGAGCACCGGGCCGCACTGCTTGCCAGCTTGCCCATCAAGGTGCAGATCAGCCTGGACGGGGCCAGCCGGGAGGTCCATGACAGCATCCGGGGCGAGGGCAGTTACGCGGCCACGGTGGCGGCCATCGACCGGCTCGTCGGGGCGGGCAAGGCACGGGACCTGGTCATCGCCTTCACTCCGATGCGGCCCAATGTCCACGAAGTCGAGGCGATCGTCGACTTTGCCCGCAAGCGGCAGATTCCGGTGGTGCAGTTTCCGCCCCTGACCTCCTCGGCCCGGGCCAAAGATCGTTGGTCGGCCCTGCTGCTCGACGAGGACGAAACCCTGCGTTTCTGGGACACCGTGGCCCGCCGGGCCGAGCAGTTGCACGGCGAAATGGACCTGCTCGCCGACTGCCTGGCCATGAACATCCACCAGGCCGGTCGCCCGTACCAGTGCACCATCGGCTCGCAACTCCGCATCGATCCCGAGGGCAACGTCTATCCCTGCCAGTGTTTTCACTACGGGGAGGAGTTCTCCCTGGGCAACCTGAGAAACCAATCGCTGGCAACGATGATTGCCGGGGAGAAACTGCGCGACATCAAGCAGTTGAACCGCGACCGGCCGGCCGGGATAGCGGTCTGCAGCGAGTGTCGCTGGCAGAAGTACTGCGGCAGTGGGTGCATGGGCAATGCCTGGGAAACCACCGGCACGGCCTTGAGCGCGCCTGCCTGCAGCACGCGGAAACGATGGATCGAAGGGCAGTTCGACCGGGAGTGCGCCCTCAGCCGCGCCGCCCTGCACCGTGCCGGGTCCGGGGTGTGAGGCGGTGCATTCGCCGCGCCGGGTCTGCCCCTTGAAAAAAACAGGACGACACGGGCGGGAAACCGTTTCCGTCCCTGTCCTTTCTGCACGAACAGGAGGCCATTATGCTCGTAACCCTGCTGCTCATCGGATTGGGGACCTTATCCATCCTCCTTGGTTTCATCGCCCTGCTTTCGCAGAAAATCTATCTCCATCCGGAGACCAAGGAACTGACCGAGGTGGAGGTCCCCATCCTGGGCCGGCTGCGGACCAACTATCCCGCGCTGGTCTTTGTCCTGCTGGGGTTTTCCCTGATTTTTTACGTTGTCGGCACGATGCCGCCCAAGCCGGTCAAGTGGCTGGTGGAAGGCCGTTTTATCGCTAAAAAACCGAAGATGATCTGGCATCTGGACAAGTTGTCCATCCACCCCTGTGACTTCACACCCAGCATGGACAACGGCAAATTCACCATAAGCCTGGAACTGGGGGAAGGCGTGACCTTCGAAGACAAGGTCGAGAAAATTTCTTACGCGGATTCCGGCGGGTCCTTCACCATCTGGCCGAAAAAAGAGCTCAAACTGTACGAGAAAGGGAACGACGCCACCCTGCTCAAGGCCAGGACGGCCACAACGCGGGTCTACAAGGACGTCCACCTGACAACCTTCTGACCACACCTGGAGGAGAGACAATGCATGGTTTAGTTCAGAGTCCGGTCAGTGACCAGCGGCCTTCATTCTTGTCCTGCACGCACGGTATTGCTCCCGGGACACCGGCGCAAAACCGGCGCAAGGGGCGACGACAGACAGGGTACTCGTGCCTGCTGCTGTCCCTGATCCTGACGATGCTGCTCGCCGGTTCGGCCCTTGCCGATTCGTTCCAGTTCGTCGACAGCCAGACCAACACATCCCTCGGCTTCTGGACGGTGCACGTTGCCGGCCGGTCGTTCGGTTCCACCGACGCCATGGGCCGGATTGTGCTCAACCTGGAGAGGGGTCAGTACCAGGTGACGCTGCGGCAGGGAGGAAAACCGGAAAAACAGGCTGCCGTTGTGATCGACAACAGTCCGGGGCTCAAAATAGCCCCCGTGTTCTGACACAACGACTTGTTTTTCTGACGAAATGGCCCCCGGTCGGGAGAAAAAGGGGTCGGATGTAATTTCCCCAGGGAGGGATCGAGCAGCAAAGGAACATGCCCGGCTTATTTTCGCGGCCATGCGTACATCGCGGGTCGAGGGGCGGACGAACTGCCGTTCGTCGAGCCGGGTATGGCAAACGGGAGGATCCTGATCCTCCTGGCCGTCAGCCAAGGGAGTGCGTCATGGAAGAGAAAGGAAAGGGAAGGTTCGTGCGGGGGCATGTTTTTCCGGTCGTGGCGCTGGTTGCCTGCATGGCGCTGCCTCCGGTGGTTTGCGCGGAGCAGGTTGTGTACAGGGTATGGCCGGGCGCGGACGGGGATTGCACGGATAGGGAATGCCACCTCCAGGCCGCCCTGGATGCGGCGGAAAGTGCTCCCGGTGTCGATCACGAGCTTCGCCTGGCCCAGGGCACGTACAGCGGGAACTACCTGTACCTTCCGGCAGGTGACCACACCGGCGCTCTCGTCCTGTCCGGCGGCTGGACACAGTCATCGGCGTTTACCGCGCGGACCGTCGACCCGACCAACACGGTCCTGAACGGCAACGGAACCGGGTCGGTGCTGCGTCTCAACACCTACCCCGGGAGCAAAGTTCTCGGTGATCTCACGGTGGAAGGGGTCACCCTCCGCCAGGGTGTCGCAGGCGGTGCGACAGGCGGAGTGGACAACTCAGGCGGCGGATTTTTCGCCCTCACCAACTCGACCGCCACCCTGGCGGTGCGCCGGAACATACTGGAGAACAACCGGGCGGGCGGCGACGGCGGCGGTTGCCTGCTGCTTGCCGGCGGTCCCGAGGATGGCGATGCCGAGGGTATCCTCTACCTGGAGGACACCATCATTCGCCGCAACGTGGCCACCGGATTCATGGATGGGGCCGACCAGGAAGGCGGCGATGGCGGCGGCTGCAACATCATCGTGCGCGGCCAGGCGATCATCCGCAACAACCTCGTCCACGACAACCGCGCGGGCGGTGCGGACAGTGGACAAACCTTTGCCGGCTTCGGCGGCGGACTGTACGTGGAAATCATGAAGGGATCGGCCTCCCTGGTCAACAACACGCTCACCGCCAACCAGGCCTTTTCGCCGCCCGGTTCATCCGAGGGCGACGGTGGGGGACTGTACCTGATGAATGAAGACGAGGGCGTAGAGGCCACCGCCACTTTGAGCAACAGCATCTTTTACGGCAATTTCCACAACAGGGTCGATGCCGGCAAGGATATCCGCATAGGGAAGTACAACGGCACGGTGACCATCAGTCACTGCGACTACGGCAACAAGACCCAGGAGGTGACTCCTGCAGAGATCGCCAACATCCAGGCGGATCCCCGGTTTTCAGGCGACAGCAACTCGCTCTTTTACCTGACCTTCGGTTCGCCCTGTGTCGATACCGGGGACAATGCAGCCTTGTACATACCGGCAACCGATCTGGCGGGCGAGGTGCGCCCAGGCGACGGCAACGATGACGGCATCCCCGTCACCAACATGGGGTGCTATGAAAAGGTGGTGGAGGAGGATTTCTCGTGGAGCATGTTTCTTCCCGCCATCAATGCGGCGGCGAGGATGATAAAAAATTAGTCGGTTATG
>CAZMNU010000143.1:0-5082 GCA_964567725.1 uncultured Desulfobulbus sp.
TGGGGGACAGGGATTCGAACCCCGATAAGCGGAGTCAGAGTCCGCTGTCTTGCCGTTAGACCATCCCCCAGCAAGGTGGCCAGAAAATAGATGCAATGGCCGCTGTTGTCAAGCAAAAACCGGCGGTGCGAACAGGGCCCGCCGCCCGTCCGGGCCGGCCTCAGTCGACTATCAGGCCGGCGTAGCCGACCACCTGGTCGGTGTCGCCGCTGGCCGCGCCGGAGTCGGTGTATTCGACCAGCTCGGCCCGGGTGGCGCCCAGTTCCAGGGCCGCGAGCAGGACGATGGTGGTCGGCATGATCCCGCACATGGAGATGCGCTGACCGAGCACCGTGTCGTACAGCCCGGGCGGGTCCAGGGCGAGGATGCGCTCGATCGCCAGCCGGTCCTTCTGCGACGCCTGCTGGCGCGATTCGTAGTGGCTCATGTCCGTGGAGGCGACCAGCAGCACTGGCTTGTCGTGGCCGGCGATGGCCCCGGCCAGGTCACGGGCCGCGGCCTGGCAGACGCCGTAGGGCAGGTGGCCGACCACGATGGGCACGATCCGCAGGTGCGGTTGCACCTGCTGCAGAAACGGGATCTGCACCTCGAGCGAGTGCTCGCTGGCGTGCGCCTCCTCGTCGGCCACGATGGTGGTCGACCGTTCGAGGATGGCCGCGGCGAGCTGCCGGTCCACCGGCACCGTGCCCATGGGCATGCGCCAGTCCTCGGTGCCCAGCGCCAGGGCGGCGCCCCGGCCGTGGTGATTCGGGCCGAGGATGACCACCGTCTCCGGCACCGCCACCGCGCTCACCGTCCGGCCCGCGGTGGCGCCGGAATACACGTACCCGGCGTGCGGCAGGACCACCGCCAGGGCCGGTTTTTTCGCCCCGGCCGTCTCGGGCACGAGCAGGTCCATGGCGGCACGCAGTCTGGCCGGGTCACCGGGATAAAATCGGTCGGCCACCACCGGCATTCGGGTCATGGTCTCCTCCCCGCCGGGCCTTCCCGGCGCAAGCGATGTGTTTACCGCTCCCTGGCCTCCCAGGTGGTGCCCTCGGGGCTGTCCTTGAGGGCCACCCCGTGGGCGAGCAGGTAGTCGCGCACCTCGTCCGAGGTGGCCCAGTCCTTGTCGGCCCGGGCCCGGTCGCGTTTGGCGATGAGCTGCTCGATCTCGGCCGGGTCCAGGTCCACCCCGGCGAGCATGCGCGCCCGCACCGCGGCCACGAACCCGGCCGGCTCCTGCTGGAGGATGCCCAGCACCGCGCCCAGGGTGCGCAGGGTCGCGCCGGTCGCCCGGAGCAGCTCCAGGTCGGCCGAGGCCGGCTGGTCAGGCAGCTGGCGGAGCACCTTGCCTGCAATCTTGACCGCGTCGAACAGGTGACCGAGGGCCTGGGCCGTGTTGAAATCGTTGTCCATGGCCTGGGTGAACCGCTGCGCCAGTGTTTCCAGCGCGGTCCGGTCCTTGCCGGCAACCACCCCCTCGCCCGCCGGACCGGCTGCGGGCAGCGCATCCAGCCGGGCCAGGCAGTCGTACAGCCGCTCCAGCCCGGCGCGGGCGTCCTGCAGGGCGGTCTCGGTGAAGTCGAGCGGGTTGCGGTACTGGGTGGAAAAGATGAACAGCCGCAGCACCTCGGGTTCGTACTGGGCGCGGACGTCGCGGATGGTCAGGAAGTTGCCGAGCGATTTCGACATCTTCTCGTCCTTGATGGTGACAAAGCCGTGGTGCATCCACACCTTGGCAAACTCCGCACCGGTGGCGCCGCAGCTCTGCGCGATCTCGTTCTCGTGATGCGGGAAGATCAGGTCCTGGCCGCCGCCGTGGATGTCAAAGGTCTCGCCCAGGTACTTGCGGCTCATGGCCGAGCATTCGATGTGCCAGCCCGGCCGCCCCGGTCCCCAGGGGCTCTCCCACTTGGGCTCGCCCGGCTTGGCCCCCTTCCAGAGGACGAAATCCATGGGGCTTTCCTTGCGCTCGCTCACCTCGACCCGCGCCCCGGCCTGCATGTCGGCAAGGCTGCGACCGCTCAGCCGGCCGTAGCCCGGGAACTGCTCCACCCGGAAATAGACGTCGCCGTTGGAGGGATAGGCCATGCCCTTGTCCACCAGCCGGCCGATCAGCTCGATCATCTCGCCCACGTGTTCCGTGGCCTTGGGTTCCAGGTCGGGCCGGACGATGCCGAGCGCGTCCATGTCGGTGTAGAACTCGTCGATGAAGCGCAGGGCAAGGCTTGCCGGGTCCACCCCCTGCTCGGCCGCCCGGTTGATGATCTTGTCATCGATATCCGTGAAGTTTCTGACAAAGGTCACCTTGTAGCCGCGGTGGCGGAGGTAGCGCACGACCATGTCGAACACCAGCGCCGAGCGGGCGTGGCCGATGTGGCAGTAGTCGTAGCTGGTGATGCCGCAGACGTAGAGCCTGACGTGGTTGTCCTCCAGCGGGACGAGGACTTCCTTCTTCCGGGTGAGGGTGTTGTAGATTCTGATAGCCATCTGCTGTCCGAAATCGTTGAACAAAGTTGGGGTTGTGAACGTTTTTTGTACTCTAATGACTGCGCCCTGAGAACTCAACGGCTTATTGCACGTCCCGGCGGTATTGTCGGCCCACCAGGGGCAGCAGGGCCAGCCCCGGCAGGGCGATGAGGGTGCAGCCGACAAAGAACAGCGGCCAGCCGAACAGGTCGGCCAGCCAGCCGGCCGGAGCGGCGACGATCACCCGGGGTACGCCCATGCAGCTGGACAGCAGGGCGTACTGGGTGGCGGTGAAGCGCCGGTTGGTGAGCGAGGCCATGTAGGCCACGTAGGCGGCCGTGCCCATGCCGCCGGTCAGCTGTTCGAGGGCGATGACCAGGGTCAGCCCGACCACCGAATGGCCCACCAGGGCCAGCACCGTGAACCCCAGGGTGGACACCGCCTGGAGGATGCCGAACGCCCACAGGCAGCGGACAATGCCGAGGCGCAGCAGGATGGCCCCGCCGACCAGGCCGCCGGCAAGGGCGGACCAGAAGCCGAACAGCTTGGCCACGGTGCCGATCTGGGTCTTCGTGAAACCAAGCGCCAGGTAAAACGGCGTGGTCAGGGTCGAGGCCATCTGGTCGCCGAGCTTGTAAAGGAGGATGAACAGCAGCAGGACCAGGGCCTGGTCGCGGCGGAAATACTCGACAAACGGTTCGACCACGGCCTCGCGGAAGGTGCGCGGCGCGCCCCGGGTGAGCGCCGGCTCGCGGCAGCTGAGCGTGGTCACCACCCCCGCGAGCAGCGAGGCGGCCATCATCAGGTACACCTGGGCGAAGCTGAAGTGGTCGGCCAGGATCAACCCGCCGCTGCCGGCGAGCAGCATGCCCACCCGGTAGCCGTTCACGTAGAGCGAACTGCCCAGGCCGAGTTCGTTGTCGTGCAGGTCCTCGCGCCGGTAGGCGTCGACCACGATGTCCTGCGAGGCGGACAGGAAGGTGACGACAAAGGCCGCCCCGGCCACCAGCCAGGGGCTCTGTGCCGGGTTGGTCAGGCCGAGGCCGACCAGGCCGACGATCAGGCACACTTGGGTGAGGAGCATCCAGCCGCGCCGCCGGCCGAACAGCGGCAGGGTGAAGCGGTCGAACACCGGCGCCCACAGGAACTTGAGCGTGTAGGGCAGGCCGACCAGCGAGTACAGGCCGATCACGGTCAGGTCCACGCCCTCCTCGGTCATCCAGGCCTGGAGCACGGACCCGGTGAGCAACAGCGGCACCCCGCAGGCAAAGCCCATGAGAAAGGCGACGAGCATGCGCGGCGAGCACAGCTGGCGAACAAAGGCGGTGGGCATGGGCAGGGGGGGTGGGCGGAAGGAACGGGAGGCACGGGGCGACCGGTCCTTTCTACCGGAAATTTTCCGATTGCACAGGGAAAAAGCGCGGACGCCGGCCCGCCCGGGCTAGCGCGGCGCGAACGGCCGGTAGAGCGGATCGCCGATGAGCACCATCTGCCAGCTGAGGTACGGCAGGCTCACCAGCCAGGTCTCGCCCAGACTCAGCCAGCCCTCGACGAGCGTCGGGAAGAACAGGTCCGGCGGCGGAAAGGCCTGCAGGTAGGGCTCGTTCACCGGGCCGATGGTGGCGGCCACACCCTCCTCGATGAGCCGCTGGCACCAGACCTGGCTGCCCGGGGTGCGCAGGGTGGCGCATTCGCCGCTGGCCAGGTGGTAGGCCACCGCGCCGCGCGCCCAGGTGAACGCGTCCACGTAGCGGCTCAAGCTGTACCAGCCGCAGTAGAGCGCGCTCTCGGGGCAGTCGCCCGGCCGGAAGAGTTCTTCCCGGTCGTCGAGGCGCACCGAACTCAGCCGCCCGCCGATGCGCAGCATGGAGGCGGCCGCGTGCAGCGAGCTGTCGTAGCGATGGTAGCCGTCCGCTCCGGGCGTGAGCGGTTGGTCCCGCCAGCGGGCGTCGAAGCAGGCCGCGCCACTAAGCCCGCGCCGCTCCACCGCCCGGGCATCGTCCATGAGCCGGCGCACCGCGGCCGGGTCCGGGCCGTCCAGGCGGGCGACCATGAGCACGTGGTCCCGGTCCACCGGGGTCTTGAGGTCGCGGAAGCCGAGGAAATACGGGTTGGCGATCCAGCCGGCGAGCGGGTAGTCGTCGGCCAGCACCAGGGCCAGTTCGCTGTCCACCGAGGCGCGGGTGTCGGCCGCGCCGCCGGCCTGCTCCCCCGGGGCCGCGTGCACGGCCAGCGGCACCCCGTAGACGCTCACCAGGCAGCGGATGCGGCGTCCCTCCGCACCCATCTGTTCCAGGGCCGCGCGCACCGGCCCACGGATCTCCTGCTCATACTCGGCGCGGGTGCAGCGCTCGGCCAGGGTGGTGCGCACCCGCACCAGCTGGTCCGCCGGGATGCGCCGCTTGCGCAGGTAGCGGCGCGCCAGGGCCATCCCCTCCGGGCTCCGCTCGTTGGCGATGACCACCACCTCGGCCGGCTCCAGGGCCGCGGCCGGAGGGGCCATCAGCAGCGTACCGAGCACGCAGGCACAGACGATGAGCTTTTGACAGCGACTGGCGGCCATGCTACCCTGCCTCCCCGAATTGCTTGTTCACCCGACATGCGGCCATAGGCCGATCCTACAGGATACCC
>CAZMNU010000144.1:0-2533 GCA_964567725.1 uncultured Desulfobulbus sp.
TTGAAGGTCGCGGCGCCGGTATCACTGTCCACGCTGAAGGTGAACACCACCGTGCCGGTGGCGCTGCCCGCGCGGGCCACCAGGGTGCCGCTTTCGTTGTAGTAGAGGACATTCTGTCCCTTGGAGTCGTAACCGGAATCCACTCCGCCCGCGAACTGGGTGATGCCGTAGCTGATACTCGCCGGCTCGTCCGCGCCGGGTGCCACGCTCAGCAGGTCGGACAGCTGCAGGATCACCGTATCGGTATCCGCGACCGTATCCAGGTTACCCAGGGAGGAGTCAAAATCCGCGCTGTTCTGAGCGTTGCCGGTGTTCTGCCCCAGCGCATCCTCCTGCACCGCCCCGCTCACGCCCGTTGTCGACAGGGTCAGTTCGGGCACGTCGTTCTCCACCGTGACCGTGATCAGGCCGGTGAAGGGCAGGGTCACCGCATCGCCGTCCGCGTCGGTGGCGGTCACCTGCACGTACTGGCCGAGGTTGGTGATGGTCAGCAGGGCGTTGTCGCCCGCTGCGGTCGGGTGGTCCACTTGGTCGTACAGGGTGAACTCGGCCGCGCCAGAAGGCTGGACCGTGAAGGTGAACACCAGCCGGTCACCGGCATACGCCTCGATGGCGTTGCCGTTCTGCTGGTAGACCACACCCACGCCCTTGGAGGCCAGGCCGGCGGCGGCGCCGTTCGGATTGACCAGGCTGAACACCAGCGTGCCCGGAGTGTCGGTGCCGAAATCCACGGTCACCAGCGGCAGCAGGTCCATGGTGATAGTGTCGGTGTCAGCGGCCGTGTCGAGGATGCCCACGCTGAGGACGTTATTGAGCGCATCCTCCTGTACGCCGATCGCGATGGGGGCGATGGACATCAGGGGCACGACGTCCGGCGGGGGCTCATCATGCGGCGGCGCGGGAGCCGTCAGGGCAGGCGCCGGGGGAAGGACCGGAATGATCACCTCCTCGGGTTCGGTAACCACCCCGCCCGGGGGATCGAGAAAATCGAGGCCCACGCCCGTGGTCTCCGCGCCGGAATCGGGCAGCACCTCCATCTGGTCCGCCTCGAACACGACGATCTGCCGACCGCCGCCGCGCGGCCCGGCCACGCCCGCACCGGCCGCCGGGGGCGGCAGCTGGGTGGTGGGGTCGATCTCACCGTTCTCCAGCGCCGCCTGGATCTCCGCCGCCTGGGCGACCGCATCGGCTTCCAGGTCCGGACCGGCACCCGCGTACACGTCCTGGTCCATGAGCACGTCGGACATGCGGCCGAGATCCAGGTGACTGGCATTGTCGTTGAACACGATGGAGATACTGCCATCCGGGCCGGTGACGATGCGTTCGCCGGCATAGATGGGGCTGTTCGGGGCGAGCAGCCGTTCGGTGCCGTTGGCGGCCACAGCCTTGACGGTTCCATAGACGATGAATGCTTTGCCGATCGGTTGGGTCTGGACTGCGGTCATGTCGGTATCCTCCATATTCTGGGAACGGAAAAATCCGGGTTGTATTACGTTTATGGTACGGGCCTGGCCGGAGCCCGTCTATTGGACCAAGGTACTAAGGCAGATTCTTTTTCTTCTGTCCGACCGGTTGACCGTGGGAATCGCCCCGATCCCCGCTCGGGCAATCAGGCCGGCCACGCCGCGCACCCCGGCACCACACAAAAAGGGCGCCCCCGAAGGGACGCCCTTGTGCGCTCGAGCCTGTCAGCCGGCTGCGATCAGTACCGGCTCAGGTAGGTGTTGTGCTCCCAGTCGGTGATGGCGATGCGGAAGCTGTCCCACTCCTTCTCCTTGCCCTCGATGTACTTGGCGAGGATGTGCGGTCCCAGGGCGTCCAGGGCGATGGGGCTGGCCTTGAGTTCCTGCACGGCCTCGTACAGGTTGGCGGGCAGGCTGGCAATGCCGGCCTCCTTTTTCTCGGCCGCGGTCATCTCGAAGATGTCGGCGTTCACCGCATCCGGCACCGGCAGGTCGTTTTTGATGCCGTCCAGGCCGGCGCCCAGCATCATGGCAAAGGCCAGGTAGGGGTTGCAGGCCGGGTCCGGGCAGCGCACCTCGATACGGGTGCCCAGGCCGCGCGAGGCCGGGATGCGCACCAGTGCCGAACGGTTCGAGGCCGACCAGGCCACGTAGACCGGGGCCTCGTAGCCGGCCACCAGCCGCTTGTAGGAGTTGACCAGCGGGTTGGTGACCGCGCAGAACCCCTTGGCGTTCTTCATGATGCCGGCGATGTACTTGTAGGCCACCTGGCTCAGCTCGAGCGGCCCCTTCTCGTCGAAGAAGGCGTTGGTGCCGTCCAGGTTGAACAGGGACTGGTTGGTGTGCATGCCCGAGCCGTTGATGCCGAACACCGGCTTGGGCATGAAGGTGGCGTGCAGGCCGAACTCGGCGGCGATGGAACGCACCACCCACTTGAAGGTAACGGTGTTGTCGGCCGCGGTGAGCGCGTCGGCGTACTTGAAGTTGATCTCGTGCTGGCCCTCGGCCACCTCGTGGTGGCTGGCCTCGATCTCGAAGCCCATGGCCTCGAGCGTCTTGATGATCTTGCG
>CAZMNU010000144.1:2633-5015 GCA_964567725.1 uncultured Desulfobulbus sp.
GCCGCGTTGGAGCCGTCCTTCTCGCGCCAGGGCATGACCACGAAGGTGTCGTAGTCCGGCTTGAGGTACATGTCGGATTCGTTGATGCGCACGAAGCCCTCGATGGAGCTGCCGTCGAACATGATCTTGCCGTCCAGGGCCTTCTCGATCTGGCTCAGCGGCAGGGCGATATTCTTCAGGAAGCCGAAGATATCGACAAACTGCAGGCGGAAGAAATTGACGTTCTTCTCTTTGATGATGTGCATGATTTCGTCGCGGGTCATGGTCCTTCTCCTTCTCTCTTGGGGTTGTCTGGTGCATCCGGCCGGGCCGGATACCGATGGTAATCCGATGTTGTTCGCCTCACGCCGCGACCTCGGCCTCCTCGCCGATGAGGCGCAGCAGGGCCGACTGCAGGGCCGCCATGGCCTCGGGGTCGGTCAGCTGCCCGCCGGTCGCGGTGCGGACATAGAACACGTCGATGAGCTGCTCCACCTCGGTGGCGATGCGCGCCTGGTGGATGGTCAGGTCGAAATCCGCCAGGGTCTGGGCCAGCTGGTAGAGAATCTCCGGGCTGTCGCCGGCATGCACCTCGACGATGGTGAACCGGCCGGAGGTCTGGTTGTCGAGCACCACCCGCCGCTCTGCCTGCTGCACCGGCCGGGCCGGGCCCCAGGGACGGGGCTGGCGCTGCTCGAGCAGGCGGAAGCCCACATCGAGGCGGTAGTTGATGGCCAGGTTGAGGTCGCGTTCGACCCGGCCCCAGTCCATCTCGTCGAACTCGCGCAGCGCTGCGGGCACGACCTCGAGGCTGTCGACCACGGTCCCGTCCGGCCAGGTGAAAATGCGCGCCGCGCGCACCCGCAGGCCGTGCAGGGCGAGCACCCCGCAGAACTTGGCGAGCAGCCCGGGCCGGTCGTCACCCATGATGAGCAGGTGCCAGCCCGGCTCGCCGGGCTCGGCAAAGAGCAGCACCTGCTGGCGCAGCCGGCCTCCCTGTTCCCGGTGGATGGCGAGATGGCGGACCACCTCGTCGGGGCTGAAGCCGAGCAGGTAGTCGGCGGGCAGCGCGGCCGGATCGATGGCCGCTTGGCCGCCGGCCAGCAGGGTGGCCACCTGCTCGCGCAGCCAGCGCACGCCCTCGCTTTCACCGTGGTCGTCGCCGGTGGCGGCGCCGCCCGCGGCCAGGTAGGTCTTCACCCCCAGGTAGAGTTCGGCCACCAGGCCGGCCTTCCAGTTCGACCAGGCCGACGGCCCGGTGGCCCGGCTGTCGGCGATGGTCAGCAGGTAGAGCAGGGTCAGCCGGCGGACATCCCCCACCACCGCCGCGGCCTGGCGGATGAACTCGCGGTCCGTGCAGTCGCGGCGCAGGCCGTTCTCCGGCAGGTACAGGTGGTGGCGGACGAGGAAGGCGAGCAGGTCGCAGTCCGCGGGGGACAGCTGCAGCCGCCGGCCGATGGCCCCCACCAATTCCGCGCCGAGCAGCGAGTGGTCGGTCTGCCTGCCCTTGCCGATGTCATGGAGCAGGGCCGCCAGGTAGAGCACCTCGGTCTCGACCGCCTCGGCGAACAGCTCGGCCATCTCCTGCCGGAGCGCACCGAGTTCGGCCACGGTCTGCAACTGGTGCCGGTCCACGGTGTACAGATGATACAGGTCGTGCTGGGCGAGCGATTCCACCGCCGCGAATTCCGGCAGGTAGCGGGTGAGCAGGCCGGTGGCGAGCATGGCCTCGAGCACCGGGAAGACCTCGTTGCTAACGGTGAGCAGCTCGCAGAAGATCCGCGCCACCCGCCGTGACTCGCGGAACCCGTCGTCCACCAGGTGGAGATGCGCCGTGACCGCCTGACGGGTGCGGTGGTGCAGGGGCAGCCCGGTGCGGCCGGCCTGGAGAAAGAGCCGCATGAGCAGGTAGGGCCGCTGGCCGAGTTCCTCCGGGGCGGTCAGCCGCACCGTGCCGCCGCGCACCCCGATGGCCCGCTCGAGCCGCCGCTCGCCGCTGGCGGCGCCGGTCATGCCGAGGATCTCGAGCACATGTTCAAAGAACAGGTCCGTGACCACGGCCACGGTCTGCAGGTGGGTGTAGACCTCGCGCATGAACCGTTCCACCCCGCGCTGACCGTCCTTGTCCCGGTAGCCGAGTGCCGCGGCCAGGTCCTCCTGGTAGTCGAGCACCAGGTGGTCGCTCTTCCGCCGGCACTGCTGGTGCAGGCCGTAGCGGATGCGGGTGAGCATGGACCGGGCCCGCTCAAAGGCCTGGCGGTCGGTGTCGGCCAGCATGCCCGAGCCCTGCACCGCCTCCAGGTCCGGCAGGCTGAACACGCCGCGGGCCACCCAGTGCATGGCCTGGATGTCGCGCAGGCCGCCCGTGCCCTCCTTGATGTGCGGTTCGAGCAGAAAACTGTG
>CAZMNU010000145.1:0-4812 GCA_964567725.1 uncultured Desulfobulbus sp.
GCCAGCCTGTTCCGCCAGGCCAACGACACCGCCAAGGCCGAGGCCGCCTACAAGGAGGCCATCGACAAGTTCCCCAAAGACCCCACCCTGCGCATGATCGTGGCCGATTTCTACGACCAGACCGGCACCTTCGAGCAGGCCGAGGCCGCCTACAAGGCTGCGGTGGAGACTGCGGAAAAGCCGCTGGACGCCCAGGCCCGGCTGGCGGACTTCTATTTCGAGCACAAGAAATACGACCTGGCCAAGACGACCATGGACGAAGTCCTGGCCAAGGAGGCGCGCAACACCGGCGCCCTCTTGGTGCAGTACAAGTTCCAGGTCAAGGAGGGCCGCAACCAGGAGGCCCTGACCGCGCTGAACGCGCTGGTGCGCGATTTCCCGCAGTGGGCCGAGGCCCATTTCACCAAGGCGCTCGCCCACTTGGGGCTGGGCGAAAACGAGCTGGCCCTGGCCAGCGTCGGCGAGGCGATCAAGCGCAACCCGCGCAGCTCCAAGTACCACACCACCCTGGCCTTCCTCCACCTGCGTGCCCAGAAGTTCGAGGACGCCAAGAAAGAGGCGGCCACCGCCCTGCAGCTGCAGCCGCGCAACTTCCCGGCGGCGCTGCTGTTCGCCCGCAGCGTGCTCATGGCCAAAGAGTATGACAACGCGGTCAAGATCCTGGAAGATATCCGCGCCAAGGTGCCGAACAATGTCGAGGTGCTCGGCAGCCTTGGCCTCGCCTATCTCGGCAAGAAGGAGCCGAACAAGGCCCTGGCCGCCTTCCAGGAGGTGCTCAAGCTGCAGCCGGGCAACACCCCGGCCCTGGTGAATGTGGCCCGCATTCAGCAGCAGCAGGGCAAGAGCAAGGCGGAGATCCTCCAACTGGTGCGCGACCAGATCAAGGCTGCGCCGGACAGCGCCGGCAACCTGATGCTGCTCGCCACCATGCTCATGACCGAGAAGCAGTACGACGAGGCCCTGGGGCTCACCCGCAAGGTGCAGGAACTGCAGCCGCAGATGACCTCGGCCTACACCCTGGGCGCGGAGATCTACAAGCGCCTCGACAAAACCGACGAGGCGGTGGGCGAGTACAACAAGCTGCTCACCAGCGGCTCGAACAAGCTGCAGGCCTACATGGGGTTGGGCGCGATATACGAGCAGCGCGGCGAGCGCGACCTGGCCAAGAAGCAATACCAGGAGGTGCTCAAGCTCAACCCCAACTTCCCGCCCGCGGCCAACAACCTGGCCTGGATCATGATCGAGGACGAGCAGCCCGACCTGGGCGAGGCCCTGCGCCTGGCCCTGACCGCCAAGCAGGCCCTGCCCGAGGATGCCCACATCGTCGACACCCTGGGCATGGTCCACTACAAGCGCGGTTCGTTCGGGCTGGCGCGGGCCGAGTTCGCCCAGGCAGTCGAACACCGTCCGGACATGCCGGTGTTCCAGTACCACCTGGCCATGGCGCTGTACGGCGACGGCCAGAAGGAAGAGGCGATGAAGGAATTGCAGGAGGCGCTGGCCATGGAGCAGCCGTTCAATGAGCGGGCCGAGGCCGAGGCCCTGCTCAAGAAATGGCAGGCCGAAGCGAGCCAGTGAAATGACCGGGGCGGAGCGCAAGCGGCGGATGGTGCTCAGCCGCACGCGCATCCACGAGCGGGTGCGCGAGCTGGGCCGGCAGATCACCGCCGACTACCGGGACGGGCAGCTGGTGCTGCTCGGCGTGCTCAACGGCGCTTTCGTGTTCTGCGCCGACCTGTGCCGCGAGATCGACCTGGACGTGGAGATCGACTTCATCCGCGTGGCCAGCTACGGCGCGGCCACCGAGAGCAGCGGCACCATCAGCCTGCTGCGCGAGCCGAGCCTGGACCTGGTCGGCAAGGACCTGCTCCTGGTTGAGGACATCGTCGACACCGGCACCACCATGGCCTGGCTGGTCGACCATTTCCAGCGCTGCGCGGCCCGCTCGGTGCGCATCTGCGCGCTCATCGACAAGCACGAGCGGCGGCGGGTGGCGGTGACCGTGGACTACGCCGGCTTTGTCCTCGATCAGGGTTTCCTGGTCGGCTACGGCCTGGACTGCGCCGAGCGCTACCGCAACCTGAAGGCCATCTACACGCTCGTCTGAACCCAACCCGGCCCCGCACCGACCGCGGGGCCACCCCTTGGAACCCAACTGCACGCTCATCATGGAGGCTCTCATGCAGAAGAAAACCTTTGCCGTACTCCTTTCCGGCTGCGGCCACCAGGACGGCGCGGAAATCCACGAGGCAACCCTCACCCTGCTGGCCATTCACAAGCACGGCGCCGAGTTCCACTGCTACGCGCCGGACATCAAGCAGCACCACGTGCTCAACCACATCACCGGCCAGGAGATGCAGGAGCAGCGCAACGTGCTCATCGAGTCGGCCCGCATCGCCCGCGGCAAGGTCTCGTCGCTGGCCACCTTCTCGCCCAACGCGGCCGACGCCCTGGTCATCCCCGGCGGTTTCGGCGCGGCCAAGAACCTGAGCAGCTACGCCTTCGACGGCCCCAAGTGCAAGGTCCACCCGGACGTGGCCAAGGCCATCAAGGACATGCACGCCTGCGGCAAGCCCATCGGCGCCCTGTGCATCGCCCCGGTGCTGGTGGCCAAGGTGCTCGGCAAGGTGAGCCTGACCATCGGCGACGACCAGGGAACGGCCGACAACCTGGCGGCCATGGGCGCCACCCACGTGCCCACCTCGCACGGCCAGATCGCCATCGACCGGGAGAACAAGATCGTCACCACGCCCTGCTACATGCTCAACTCGCGGGTCGACCAGGTGGCCGAGGGCGCGGACAACCTCATCCGCGCCATGCTCGAAATGATGGCCTGAGAGCGGCCGTTGCCATCCGGCCGCACCGCGGCCTTCCGGGGGAGATCGCTTTGCGGTCTCCCCCTTCTTGACTTGGCCCGGGGCGGGCTTATTTTGTTCTTGATTGTTGGGGCGGATCGATGCCCCGGAAACACGAACATCACCTGTGAGGACAGACGATGAACACGATGAAGACCTTCCTGCTCATGGCGGCCATGACGGCGCTGTTCATGGTGGCCGGCCAGGCCATGGGCGGCCAGCAGGGCATGACCATGGCCCTGCTGCTGGCGGTCGGCCTGAACTTTTTCGCCTACTGGAACTCGGACAAGCTGGCCCTGCGCATGAACGGCGCCCGCGAGGTGTCCGAGGCCGAGGCCCGGGACCTGCACGCCATGGTGGCCATGCTCGCCCAGCGGGCCGGCATCCCCAAGCCCCGGGTGTACGTGGTGGACAACCCCACGCCCAACGCCTTTGCCACCGGCCGTAACCCGGACCACGCCGCCGTGGCCGTGACCACGGGGCTGATGCATGCGCTCGACCGCAGCGAACTGGAGGGGGTGATCGCCCACGAACTGGGGCACATCAAGAACCGCGACATCCTCATCGGCTCGATTGCCGCGGTCATGGCTGGCGCCATCTCCTACCTGGCCAATTTCGCCCTGTTCTTCGGCGGCAACCGTGACGAGGGGGGTGGCGGCGGCAACATGATCACCACCATCCTGATGATGATCCTCGCGCCCATGGCCGCCATGCTCATCCAGATGGCCATCTCGCGCGGCCGCGAGTACCTGGCCGACGCCACCGGCGCGGAGATCTGCGGCCGGCCGCAGGCCCTGGCCAGCGCCCTGAACAAGCTGGCCAACCAGAACGCCCGCCAACCCATGGACGTGAACCCGGCCTCGGCGCAGATGTACATCGTCAACCCGCTCAAGGGCGGGTCCATCTCCGGGCTGTTCTCCACCCACCCGCCCATGGAGGAGCGCATCCGCCGGTTGCTGGCGATGTGATCCCCTGCCCCCTTGCGCGGACGCGGCGCCTGGTCAGACCGGCAACCGGTTGACCAGCGCCGCGAATTTTTCCGCGTCCAGGCTGCCCTGGCCGAGCAGGATGCCGGACACGCCTTTCAGAGTCCAGATCGCCCCGCCGTTGTCCGGTGTCACCCCGCCGCCGTAGAGCACGCCTTTTCCCTCCGTTTTTCTCGCCACCTGCGCCACCTGTGCGGCGATGTCGTCCAGCGTGCGCGCCATCTCCAGGGCCACCGGGGTTTCCGGGGTCCAGGCCCAGAGCAGCTGTTCCAACTCCTCGCGGGCAAAGGCCGCGGCCTGGCGGGTGAGCAGGTCGTTGTCCACGCAGACGATGGGCTGCAGCCCCTCGGCCAGGGCCTCGTAGCCCTGGCGGGCCACGTCCTGCACGGTTTCATGAAAATACTGGCGCCGTTCGCGGTGGCCGATGAGCGCGTATTTGGCAGTGTCGCGCAGCCAGGCCGCGGGCAGGGAGCCGGTGTAGCTGCCCTGCGGATAGGCGGAAACGGTCTGGGCCGCCAGGCTGACGCCGGTGAGCGCGCCGATCCGCTGGTGAACCCGGTCCATGACCAGGGCAGGTACGGCGAGCACCACCTCGAGACCGGTGCGCGGTGTATAGGCCGCGCTGAAGCTTTCGCACCAGGCCAGGGCCCGTTCGGGCGCGAGGCTGGCCTTCCAGTTGGCAAGAACGATACGTGACATGGGGACCTCCCGGGTGCAGGGGAACGTGGGGGACGACCGGGGTTCAGGGCGCGGCCGGTCGCTGCAGGCTCTGCGGGTCGATGGAGCGGACCGGCGGGGGTGGTTGTCTGGTGTCGGTTTCGGGGCCGGAGTTGAGCACCACCAGGGCGCCGAGCAGGGCGAAGAAGAGCAGGGTCAGGGCCAGGGCCGTGAGCAGGCGGCGCGGCCGGGACGGGGGAGTGACAGCGGGTCGATCGGCAGGGGTGCTCATGCTGTGTCCGAGGCGGCGCCGG
>CAZMNU010000146.1:0-4794 GCA_964567725.1 uncultured Desulfobulbus sp.
AGGGTGTCAAGATCAACGACAAGCACATCGAGACCATCGTCCGCCAGATGCTCAAGCGGGTGCGGATCACCGATGCCGGCGATTCCAAGTTCATGCTCGATCAGCAGGTGGAATGGTGGAAGTTCCAGGAGGAAAACGAGCGACTGCTGCGGGAGAATCTCCACCCGGCCTCGGCCGAACCGCTCCTGCTGGGCGTGACCAAGGCCTCCCTGTCCACCGATTCCTTCATCTCCGCGGCCTCCTTCCAGGAGACCACCAAGGTGCTGACCAATGCCGCCATGGCCGGTAAGGTCGATGACCTTTCCGGTTTGAAGGAGAACGTCATCATGGGCCGGCTCATTTCCGCGGGCACCGGGCTGAAGAAGTACCGAGTCGTACCGGAAAGCTGACGAAGTTTTAACTTGATTTTTTTGGCCGTAAAGGGTAAAAATTTTTTCTTCATGTCTGCCGCCAAATTTCTCGGCAGGTGTGGCCGTTTTTTCTAAAGGAGCTGTCTGCATGCCTACTATCAATCAGTTGGTCCGAAATAGACGGAAGAAGTTGACCAATCGGTCGAACACCCCTGCGCTCCAGAACTGCCCGCAAAAGCGGGGGGTGTGTGTGCGCGTTTACACCACCACGCCCAAGAAGCCGAACTCGGCATTGCGCAAGGTGGCCAGGGTGCGGCTGACCAACGGGATCGAGGTGGCCTCGTACATCCCCGGTATCGGTCACAACCTCCAGGAGCACTCGGTCGTGCTGATCCGGGGCGGTCGTGTCAAGGATCTGCCGGGTGTGCGCTATCACATCGTGCGCGGCACCCTTGATACCCTCGGGGTCAACGATCGCCGCCAAGGGCGCTCCAAGTACGGCGCCAAGCGACCTAAATAACAGCAGATTACGAAATTCTACAAGAGCTTTGCGATGCCTAGAAAAAAGCTGCTCGAAAGACGCCCGGTAACACCGGATCCCCGATTCAACTCGGCCCTGGTGGCCAAGTTCACCAACGGCCTGATGTCCGATGGGAAAAAGAACATTGCGCGCCGGCTGTTCTATGACGCGATGGAGATCATCGGTGACAAGGTATCCGACCAGGAACCGTTGACCGTTTTCGAGGAGGCCATGGAGAATGTGCGCCCCCGGGTGGAGGTCAAGAGCCGCCGAGTCGGTGGTGCGACCTACCAGGTGCCTGTGGAGGTTCGCCCGGAGCGACGGAACGCCCTGGCAATCCGGTGGATCATCAATTTTTCCAAGGGGCGCTCCGGGCAGACCATGTCGGAGAAGCTGGCTGCGGAACTGCTCGACGCCTTCAACAACCGGGGCGCCTCGGTCAAGAAAAAGGACGACACGCACAAGATGGCCGAAGCCAACAAGGCCTTTGCCCATTATCGCTGGTAAAATCTTTTTTGCCGGCTGGTGGAAAGTAAATTGACAACCGGGGTTGATCGCAGTATAGAACTGCATTTTTGTCCGGCCCCGGCGCACTGAAAGGTGTGCACGAGTACGGGTATGCAACGTGGCGGAGACAGATCAGTTATCAAGGGTGCGCAATATCGGCATCATGGCCCATATTGACGCCGGCAAGACAACCACCACCGAACGCATACTCTACTACACCGGCAGGTCGCACAAGATAGGCGAGGTCCATGAAGGCACGGCCGTCATGGACTGGATGGAGCAGGAGCAGGAGCGGGGCATCACCATCACCTCCGCGGCCACGACCTGCTTCTGGAACAAGTATCAGATCAACATCATAGACACCCCCGGGCATGTCGATTTCACTGTCGAGGTGGAACGGTGCCTGCGGGTTCTGGATGGAGTCATCGGGGTCTTCTGCGCCGTCGGCGGTGTCGAGCCCCAGTCTGAAACGGTCTGGCGACAGGCCGACCGTTACAGGATTCCGCGACTCGCTTTTGTCAACAAGATGGATCGAGTCGGTGCCTCGTTTACGAAGTGCATCGAGGAGATCGAAACCCGGTTGGGCGCTTCCCCGGTGGCGATCACGCTGCCGGTCGGAAGCGAAGAAAGTTTTTCTGGTCTCATCGATCTGATCGACCAGAAAATGCTTCGGTTCGACGAGGGCTCCATGGGCCAGATCGTCAGCGAAGAACCCATCCCGGACGCTATGTCAGGCGAATCATCGGCTGCCCGAATGATCCTTCTCGAGAAGTTGGCCGACTTCGATGAGGGGGTCATGGAAAAATACCTGAATGAAGAGGAGATCACTCCCGGTGAACTGCGTACGGCGCTGCGAAAAGCAACGCTGTCGCTGGATCTGGTTCCGGTTCTCTGCGGTTCAGCATTCAAGAACAAGGGGATACAGCCCCTGCTGGACGCAATAACCTGGTACCTGCCATCACCCGCTGATGTTCCCCCGGTGGAGGGGACGGATAAGGACGGTGCGCCGCTTATCCGCAAGCCTGTGAGGAGTGAAAAATTCTGCGGTTTGGTCTTCAAGCTGCAGAGTGATCCGTTTGTGGGCAACCTTGCCTTCCTGCGCGTGTATTCCGGCCAGCTCAAGCTGGGGGAACGGTTGTTCAACACCCGCAAGCACAAAACGGAAAAGATCTCGAAACTGGTCAGACTGCACGCCAACAAGCGTGAAGAAATCGAGAGTATCGCTGCAGGAGATATCTGCGCGGTTGTCGGTCTGAAATTCAGTCGGACGGGCGACACCCTGTGCGAGGTCGGCGACTTCATCGTTCTCGAGGAGATGTCCTTTCCCGAACCGGTGATCGGCGTCTCCATCGAGCCGAAGACCAAGGCCGATGAAAGCCGCCTGACAGAGAGTCTGGCCAAACTCGCCAGCGAGGATCCGAGTTTTCGCGTCACGGTGAGCGAGGACACCGGCCAGACGATCATCTCCGGCATGGGCGAGTTGCACCTGGAGATCATTGTCGACCGCCTGACCAGGGAATTCAAGGTGGCGGCTGCGGTGGGTAGGCCGCAGGTTTCCTACCGGGAAACGCTGACCACGTCTTCCAGGGCCGAAGCGAGATTCGAACCACAGGGCACCGGCAAGGAACAGTACGGCCATGTGGAGATCGAACTGAGTCCCGGGCCGCGGCACAGCGGGCATCAGTTCGAGTGCCTGGTCGACGAGACCCAGATACCCGCCCAGTTCGTGCAGGCGATCAAAAAAGGTGTGCTGGACAGTCTCGATTCCGGTCCCCTTATCGGCTATCCGCTGCTGGACATCGTCGTGAGGCTGGTGGGCGGCTCCTATGACGAGGACAAGTCCACGGATCTGGCCTTCGGCGTGGCCGCGACCATGGCCTGCCGGAAGGCAGCGCTGCAGGGTTCGCCGGTGCTGCTCGAGCCGATCATGGAGTTGGAGGTGGTCACCCCGGAAGAGTACCTGGGTGACGTGTTGAACGATCTCAATCGCAAGCGGGCGCAGGTCAACGGGGTCGACACGGAGAAAACCCTCCAGGTCGTCCGGGCCAAGGTGGCCCTCTCGGAAATGTTTGGCTATTCGACTGAGTTGCGATCAGCAACCCAGGGGCGGGCGACCTTCACGATGCGGTTTGTCGAGTTTGCCGAGGTACCCGCCAGAAAAGCGGAAGCGATCATTCGCAAAATCAAGGGCGTTTAATCAATACAAGCCGGTAGAGGAACCAGAGGATGGCGAAGGAAAAATTCACGCGGACGAAGCCGCATGTCAATGTAGGAACGATCGGTCACATTGATCATGGCAAGACAACCCTGACAGCGGCGATCACGCGGGTGCTGTCGACCAAGGGCATGGCCAAGTTCACGGACTTCAGCGAGATCGACAAGGCACCGGAGGAGAAGGAGCGCGGTATCACCATCGCCACCGCCCATGTCGAGTACGAGACCGCCAACCGGCATTACGCGCACGTGGACTGCCCGGGTCACGCCGACTATATCAAGAACATGATCACCGGCGCGGCGCAGATGGACGGCGCCATCCTGGTGGTGGCCGCCACCGACGGGCCCATGCCGCAGACGCGCGAGCACATTCTGCTCGCCCGCCAGGTCGGCGTGCCGGCCATGGTGGTGTTTCTCAACAAGTGCGACATGGTCGACGACCCGGAACTGATCGAACTGGTCGAGATGGAGCTGCGCGAGCTGCTCGACAAGTACGACTTCCCGGGTGACGATGTGCCGATCATCCAGGGTTCAGCGCTGCGGGCTCTGGAGGAACCGGAGGATGCGGAAAAGGCGAAATGCATCTGGGACCTGATGGAGGCGGTGGATTCCTATGTGCCGCAGCCGGAGCGGGCCGTGGACAAGCCGTTTTTGATGCCGGTGGAGGACGTGTTCTCCATTTCCGGCCGCGGTACGGTGGCCACGGGCCGGGTCGAGCGCGGCGTGGTGCATGTGGGTGACGAGATCGAGATCGTCGGCATCCGGCCGACGGTGAAGACCACCTGCACGGGCGTGGAGATGTTCCGCAAGCTGCTCGACGAGGGCCAGGCCGGCGACAACATCGGCGCCCTGCTGCGCGGCATCAAGCGCGAAGAGGTGGTTCGCGGGCAGGTGCTGGCCAAGCCGGGATCGATCAAGCCGCACAAGAAATTCAAGGCCGAGGCCTACATCCTGACCAAGGAAGAGGGCGGGCGGCACACGCCGTTCTTCAACGGCTACCGGCCGCAGTTCTACTTCCGGACCACGGACGTGACGGGCGTCTGCACCCTGGACGAGGGTGTGGAGATGGTCATGCCTGGCGACAACATCCACATCACCGGCGAACTGATCACGCCGATCGCGATGGAGGCGGGGCTTCGTTTCGCCATTCGCGAGGGCGGCCGCACGGTCGGCGCCGGCGTGATCGCCGAGATCATCGAGTAA
>CAZMNU010000147.1:0-3130 GCA_964567725.1 uncultured Desulfobulbus sp.
TGCCCGCGATAAGAAGGTTCATCGTGACGCAGGACCGGATTCATTCCCACCCTGGCTGAACGCCTTGATTTTCCCGGGATGCGTCGGGTGTGCATCTCTGCGCACTATTGCTCCCCCATTGAGTACATTTCCTCAGTCATTGAGTAAAATCCCTTGATCGCTGGATTCTGCCGTGAGAGAAAGGGGTTATGAATCGAACCGATCTGTCGCCCCTGCTTCTTTCGACCACTGCGCTGAACGGGCACAGTCCGCGCCGGTCCATCGGTGGCCGGGCGGTCGCGCCGCGCGGTCCCCTCTATAGACCGCTCACCGGCTAGGGGAGGCGCATCCGACCATGCGACGCATCACCCTGGGGCTCGGGCTGAACCTGCTGCTGCTCAGTGCGACGGCCACCCTGCTGACCAACCTGGTGGTCCTGCCGTTCTGGATCAGTGATGCCCAGGTGCGCGAGGCGGCCCTGCTGCGCCGGCTGCTGGACGCGGGTGCGACCGCGTCCGCGCCGGGGGCGACCGATCCGCCCGCCATGCTCCGCCAGTGGCTCGCCGAGCAGCCGGGCAGCTGTCTCCTGCACATCGACACCCTCCACCCCGCCACCACCAATCCAACCTGCGCCCAAACCCTGCGTCCCCTGGTCGAGGCCGCGGCCCGTTCCGGCGCCCACCAGGTCCAACCCGCGCCCCTCACCCCCACCAGCCTGCTCGCGCCCCGCTACCTGGCGGTGGCCGTGCCCATCCTCACTCCCGGCGGCCAGCCCGCGGCCATCGGCGCGGCCGTGCCGCTCGCCCGGGTGCTGCAGCCGGTGTGGCGCAAGGAGCGGGTCATCCTCGTCTACCTGCTGGTCAACGCGCTGGTGCTGGCCGCGGTGGTGTTCTTCCGTCTGTTCCAGTCGCACGTGCGGCCCATCGACCGCATGGTCGAGGCGGCCGAGAACTACCGCGGCGAGGGGCTGGACACGGTCTGGCCCACGGCCCCGACCAATGCGCTCGGCCGGCTGGCCGGGTCCATCCAGGCCATGGTGGCGCGCATCGAGGCGGACCACGAACGGCTGGCCGAGAAGAACCGGCAGCTGCTCGCCAACCAGGAGGAGATGGTCCGCGCCGAGCGGCTCGCCTCGGTGGGGAGGCTGGCCGCCGGCCTGGCGCACGAGATCGGCAACCCGCTGGGCGTGGTCCAGGGTTACGTGCAGCTGCTCGCCATGGCCGACATCCCCGAGGCCGAACGCGCCGACTATGCGGCCAAGGCACTGGCCGAGCTGGCCCGGGTGGACCGTCTCATCCGCCAGCTGCTCGACCACGCGCGGGCGGGTCGGGGGAGGCCGGAGCGGTTCGACGCGCACGAACTGCTCGTTGAGCTGGTCGACAGCCTGCGCGACCAGCCGCTGCTTGCCGGCATCCACCTGCACCTCGACTGCGCCGCGCAGCAGAGCCTGGTGCACGCCGACCGCGAACAGCTGCGCCAGGTGGTGCTCAACTGCCTGCTCAACGCGGTGGACGCCATCCGTTCCTGCCGCCCGGCGGGCGAGGGCGTGCTCACCCTGGCCACGACCCTGGACAGCGAACCCGAAGCGGACCGGTTCCCGCGCCTTGACCTGACCATCGTCGACAACGGCAGCGGCATCCCGCCTGAGCTGCGCGAGTCCGTGTTCGACCCCTTCTTCACCACCAAGGAGCCGGGCGCCGGCACCGGCCTGGGGCTGTGGGTGTCGCTCATGCTCGTCCAGTCCATGGGCGGGGCCATCCGCCTGGAGAGCGAACCCGGCGCGGGCACGAGCGTGCACCTGCTGCTGCCCCTGACCGACCCGGCCGACCCGGGCGAACCTGGAGGAACCTGATGGAGCCGACCATCCTGGTGATCGACGACGAGGCGAACATGCGCCACATGCTCACCGCCCTGCTCGGCAGGAGCGGCTACGCGGTGACCACCGCGGCCGACGGCAGCGAGGGGCTGCGCCTGGCCGGGGAGCGACGCTTTGACTTCATCCTCTGCGACCTGAAGATGCCGGTGATGGACGGCCTCGCCTTTCTCGCCGGGATGCGCGAGGCCGGGTTGGGCGGCACGGTGATCATGATGTCCGCCTACGGCACCGTGGACCAGGCCATCGAGACGGTCCAGCAGGGGGCCTACGACTATATCTCCAAGCCGTTCAAGCTCGACGAGATCCTCCTGGTGCTGCGCAAGGCCGAGGAGCGCGAGCGGCTGCGCGACGAGAACCGGCGGCTGCGCAGCCGGCTGGACGCCCTGGACGGGCAGGGCGCCTTCGGCAACATGGTCGGCAAGAGCCGGACCATGCAGGCGATGTTCCACCTGGCCGAAAAGGTGGCGCCCTACACCACCACCGTGCTCATCACCGGCGAGTCGGGCACCGGCAAGGAGCTGGTGGCGCGCGGTATCCACCGGCTGGGCCGGGGCGAGGCCGCGCCGTTCGTGGCCGTGAACTGCGGCGGGATTCCGGAGAACCTGCTGGAGAGCGAGTTCTTCGGCTTTGTCCGTGGGGCCTTCACCGGCGCGGACCGGGACAAGCGGGGGCTCTTTGAGGAGGCGGACCAGGGCACGCTCTTTCTCGACGAGATCGGCGAACTGCCGCTGGACATGCAGGTGAAGCTGCTGCGCGTGCTCCAGGAGCAGGAGGTGCGGCGGCTGGGCGCAGTCAAGAGCCAGCCGGTGCAGGTGCGGGTGCTGGCCGCCACCAACCGCGACCTGACCGCGCTGGTGGCCGAGGGCGGGTTCCGCGAGGACCTCTTCTACCGGCTGAACGTGGTCAACATCCATGTGCCGCCCCTGCGCGATCACCCGGAGGACATCCCCCACCTGTGCCGCTTCTTCCTTGACCGGTTCGCACTCCGCCACGGGCCGGAAGTGCAGGGCGTGGCCCCGGCGGCCATGGACCTCCTGATGCGCCACAGCTGGCCGGGCAACGTGCGCGAGCTGGAGAACGTGCTCGAGCGGGCCTTCATCCTCACCGACAAGCGGATCATTCTGCCTGAGCACCTGCCCGAACAGTTCGGCGCGCGGCCCGAAGGACGGCGGCTGGACGACCTGCTCGGCACGTACTCGCTCAAACAGGCCAAGGTGATTATGGAGCGCCGCCTCATCCAGCGGGCCATGGAGCACACCGGCGGCAACAAGACCA
>CAZMNU010000147.1:3230-4784 GCA_964567725.1 uncultured Desulfobulbus sp.
ATGGAGCGCCGCCTCATCCAGCGGGCCATGGAGCACACCGGCGGCAACAAGACCAGGGCGGCACAGCTGCTGGAGCTGAGCTACCCGGCGCTGCTCTCCAAGTTGAAGGAGTATGGGTGCTGATTGGTGCGTCCGGGCAATTTTTCGCGCTGATCACAGGAGAAGATCATGGCTGAACCAACCTACCCGTTCGAGGTCAAACAACTTGCCCAGGAAGATTGCGGCGGCTTTCTCGTCACCTTTCCCGACCTTCCCGGCTGCATGGCTGACGGCGCAACCATCATGGAGGCCATCACCAACGCCATGGACGCCGAGGCCTCCTGGCTGGCCACGGCCCGTGCGTTCGGCGACCCTCTCCCGGCCATCAGCCAGAGCTACAGCGGCAAGTGGGTGCAGCGTGTGCCCAAGAGCGTCCATGCCCGGCTGGCATCCCTGGCGAGAAGGGAGGGGGTCAGCATCAACGAATTGGTGGCATCTTTTATCGCCGAGGGCCTTGGCCGGCACTGAGGCGTCTTTGCGGGGTGGAGGTTTCGCGGGTCACCGCCGTCCACCTAACGGTCGGCAATCCCGGATGTCAAGGGATCGGCCGGGCCGGGATGATGGAGCGGCGGCTTAATCGGCGGGCCATGGAGCATACCGGCGGCAACAAGACGAGGGCGGCACAGCTGCTGGAGCTGAGCTACCCGGCGCTGTTGGGGAAATTGAAGGAGTGTGGGTGTTAACTTTTTTTATAGTTAGCCGAAAAGGTAGCAACTAAGTTACGAGTTCGAGGGTGGCCGGGTGGCGGCATCAGCGGCCGGGCGAGGCGCGACCCGCCTGGTGCAGCGGTTTGCCGGCCGGGGTCAGTTTTCGGTCAAGGTCGTTTTTTTGGGAACGGCTCTTGCTTGACAAAAGAAAAACGCACGGGCGGGCCACGGACGGCCGACGCCGGCGCATCAGCACAGGGCGCGAGGTTCGATGAAGCACAATAAAGGATTGAACAAGGGGTTCACTCTGGTCGAGTTGATGATCGTGGTGGGGGTGATCGGTATCATGGCCGCGATTGCCGTGCCGGCGATCATGTCGTGGATGCCGAATATTCGTTTTCGTGGAGCCAGCCAGGAATTCCTGGGGCATATGCAAATGGCCAAAATGGAGGCGATCAAGCGGAACGCTAACGTGGTGGTGATTTTTAATGCGGTTGGCTGCCCTGGCCTGCCCAATGCGGTGCCCGAGCCGGGAGGTGGCTACACTGTCTTTATCGATGACGGCGGGGGGGTGGCAGCGAATGCAAAGAATAACACTCAAGATGTGGGCGAGGCTGCACTTGCGCAACAGACCATGCCGCGCAATGTTGCCCTGTGCAATGAAACCTTTAACGGGACAAGCACCGGGTTCCTACCCACCGGGCTGCCCATAGCCAGTAACATCGGCGGCGCGACGATCAACAAGGATCGTGGTCGAAGCGCCACCCTTACCCTGACACTAGCCGGTGGCGTGAGAATACAGTAGCGTTGAACACGAGAACAAGTTTCTTCAGAAACCGTCTTTTACTGCCGTCTCATTGCTTCATGT